>NZ_JBUZPJ010000003.1:0-396451 GCF_055406205.1 Pseudomonas sp. E315
CAACTGAGCTATTCCCGCAATAATGGCGTCCCCTAGGGGACTCGAACCCCTGTTACCGCCGTGAAAGGGCGGTGTCCTAGGCCACTAGACGAAGGGGACACGCTACAACTTCACTGGTTACTGCGTTTTGCTGTGTGCTTTACGCTGCAATTGGCGCGCATTCTAGGGATGGTTTGGGAAGTCGTCAACCCCAATATGAAAATATATTGAAATCAATGACTTCCCCTCCTGAGCGCCCGTTTACCCCGCCGTCTGGCGCCCAACTCCTGACGCCTATATTCCGCCATCTTGCAAGACGTTATAGTTGGCATCGTTCAATAGTGGCACTATGCGTATCTGCCAGACGCTCAATGACCTATATAGAAGTGAGACCGCCCGACCAAGACCGTTTAGACACTCCAAGTCCTAGTCCAAGCCCAATCACCACCCTGAAGAGGTTTTAACGTTGACACCATCCATGATCACCCTGCTTGTAGTAGCCGGGATCGTCTTATTGATCGCCATCGGTTACATGAACCATGTGGTGGAAAACAACAAGCTGGAAAAAGCGCGTCTGATGGTCGAGCTGACTGACCGCATTCGCCGCTGCAGCGAAGTGAACGAGACCTTCCCTGGCCAACTGATGTCACCTGGCCTAAAGCATTTGTTGACCCGCCTTGAGCTCAACGCGACTCAACGCTTGTTGCACCTGAAAAAACACGACTCTGCGATCAAAGCCCGAGTTGCTGAACTCAGCGGCCTTGTCGGTCAGGGCGAGTCCATCCCGGTTAATAACCCGCCCGGCCCCATCCTCACCGAAGCCAAAGCCAAAGACGTGCGCTTTTTGCTCGAAACACTGCACGGCCAAATTACCCGCGCTGTGCAAGACGGCTTTTTGCCCACCACCGAAGCCAAGCAGTGGATTAAAGAAATCCGTCACTTGCTGGTCGTGCTGCATATCGAGTTTTTCAACAACTTGGGCCAGCTCGCCATGCAGCAAAATCAGCCGGGCCAAGCGCGCCTTGCTTACGAACGCGGTGTTCAGTACCTGCGCAAGCAACCTGAGCCAGCACTGTACAGCGAGCACCTTAAAACCTTTGAAGCCCAATTGGTTCGCGCTAACGCGATGGTGCTGAGCAACCTTGAGCCAGCAAAAGACGAGGTCAATGAACTGACCGAAGGCCTTAAAACCGACGAGACGGAATCTGACTGGAAGAAGAAGGTCATCTACGACTGATCGGCATACCTTTAATTGCCGAACACAAAACGGACGAGCTAACCCTCGTCCGTTTTTGTATGCGCCGAGTCTTGAGTGCAACACGCGCCTACATCACAAAACCTGACGCCCACGCGCAATCACACAAAACTGTGTGGGCAGACGTCATTAAAGGGTGTTGTACACCTACCCAGAACGGGCGAAGGGTTTCAGCAGTAAAAAACATGAAGGCAACCGCACAGGCTGCCTTCATGCCTGACATCAGGCTACCGGATTGATTGGCTTTTCCGGGTACCAGACATCAATCAGCGGGCTAGCTTCAACGCTGGTCAGTTCTGGACGAGCTTTGAGCCAAGCTTCAACAGCGGCACGCTGCTCTTCGCTGACCGAACCACGCTTACTCAGGCAAACCAGACCGTAGTCATCGCCGCCCACATAGCCCAGGCCGTTCGCTTCCATGGCTTCTTTCAAAAACGCTTCGAGGAAAGCATCGATAGCTTCTTCCGACAGGTCTTCTTTGAAATCCAGGTTCAGCTCAAAACCCAGTTCCTGAAATTCATCAACGCACAGTTTTTTGCGCAGACGCTGGGAACGATTAGTAGCCATTGAACAATCCTCATAAGTAATTACGGGCGGCACTTTACCAGCTTAGGGCCACGAATGCCCGGCTCCGTGTGGACGGCTCATCGTTTTCTACATTTAATACACACCCGTGTGTATCAGGCTGATGCACAAGCCCTGTGACCTTGGGGCATAATGCCAACACTTTTATGACCATTGAGGGAACTTTTCATCATGCCCTCGTATTTTCCTCCCTCGCCTGCAGGGTTTTACTTCATATGATCAAATCTTTACGACCACTGCTTCTGGCCGGCCTTATGTTGCCGCTCGCCTTCCAGACCCACGCCGCGCCGGTCAATACCAGCCTTTCACCCAAAGTTCAGCAAGCGCTCAAAACCAACAAACTGCAAAACGACGCGTTGTCGCTCGTCATGCTGCCTCTGAGCGGCCCTGGCACGCCTACCGTCTTCAATGCTGATGTCTCTGTGAACCCGGCCTCGACCATGAAGCTGGTGACCACTTATGCCGCACTGGAAATGCTCGGCCCGACTCACCAGTGGAAAACCGAGTTCTACACTGACGGCACCCTGAACAACGGCATTTTGCAGGGCAACCTGTACCTCAAGGGCGGCGGCGACCCCAAGCTGAACATGGAAAAACTCTGGCTGTTGATGCGCGACTTGCGAGCCAATGGTGTGCAACAGGTAACTGGCGATTTAATACTGGATCGCGGTTTTTTTGACCAACCGCAACTGCCTGCCTTCGATGACGACGGCAACGACAAAAACAAACCATTCTTGGTGAAGCCTGATTCGCTGATGGTCAATCTCAAGGCTCTGCGCTTTGTCGCACGTAATGATGCGGGCAAGGTTCTGATTTCAGTCGAGCCGCCGATTGCCAGCATCCGAGTCGACAATCAGGTCAAAGCTGTCAACACCAAGCAATGCGCGGGCGACGTGCGCTACAACCCCGTCCCGCAAGCCGACGGCAGTGTTGTCGTGACGGTTAACGGCCAATTGGGCGATGGCTGCAACTCTCAGACTTATCTGTCCCTGCTCGACCACGCAACCTACACCGCAGGCGCCGTTCGCGCTATCTGGAAAGAGCTGGGTGGCAGCATACAGGGTCAGGATCGTCAGGGCGCCGTCCCAAAGAACGCAAAAGTGCTTGCCCGCGCATTCTCTCCTGACTTGGCAGAGATCATTCGCGACATCAACAAGTACAGCAACAACACCATGGCTCAACAGCTGTTCCTGAGTTTGGGCGCGCAGTTGCGCACCGACGCTGACGGGGACGATGCCAAAGCCGCACAACGCGTCATACGCCAGTGGCTGGCAAAAAAAGGCATCACTGCCCCGCATCTGGTGATGGAAAACGGCTCAGGCCTGTCGCGTGCAGAACGCGTCAGTGCCCGCGAAATGGCCCAACTGCTGCAAGCCGCCTGGAAAAGCCCCTATGCCGCCGAGTTCATCAGCTCCATGCCAATTGCTGGCAAAGACGGCACCATGCGCAAACGCCTGAAAACCACCGCCATGAACGGCCAGGCACACATCAAAACCGGCACCCTCAACACCGTGCGCGCTATTGCAGGCTTTAGTCGCGACAGCAATGGCAACACTTGGGCCGTGGTCGCGATTTTGAATGACCCGCGTCCGTGGGGGGCGTCTGCGGTATTGGACCAAGTCCTGCTCGACTTGTATCGCCAGCCGCAATTGGCTAACAGCGCGATCTCCATCGCCCAATAAGCGTTTACAGCACCCAAAAAAACGCCCCCTTCCGTGCGGTTGGGGGCGTTTTTTATACCTGAATCATTCCCCTTTAACGGGCAGTGATTTTCCAGGCACGGTGGATTTTACTGTTACGGGCAAAATCCGGATCAATGGTGCTGGCCGTGATTTCTTCGACCGCGTAACGCGCCTCCAGATGTTCATCGAGGATGAACTTGCGGAAGTTGTTCGAGAAGTACAACACGCCACCCGGCGCCAAACGCGCCATCGCCAAATCCAGCAACTGAACGTGGTCGCGCTGTACGTCGAAGATCCCTTCCATACGCTTGGAGTTAGAGAAGGTCGGCGGATCGATAAAGATCAAGTCGTATTCTTCACGACAGGCATCCAGCCAGACCATCACATCGCCCTGCTCCAGGCGGTTTTTGTCCGAAAAACCGTTCAATGACAGGTTTCGACGCGCCCAATCCAGATAGGTTTTGGACAAATCAACACTGGTGGTGCTCCGAGCACCACCCTTGGCAGCATGCACACTGGCCGTCGCGGTGTAGCAATACAGGTTGAGGAAGCGTTTACCCGCAGCCTCTTTCTGAATGCGCATGCGCATCGGGCGGTGATCCAAAAACAAACCTGTGTCCAGGTAGTCCGTGAGGTTCACCAGCAGCTTGACCCCGCCTTCATTGACCTCAGTGAACTTGCCTTGAGCACTTTGGCGCTCGTACTGCTTGGTGCCGCTCTGACGCTCACGGCGCTTGACGATGACCCGGCTCTTGTCGATGTTCAATGCCTGCGGAATAGCCGCTAACGCATCAAACATACGGGCAGAGGCTTTTTCGGGATCAATCGACTTGGGCGCCGCGTACTCTTGCACGTGAACCCAGTCGTGATACAGGTCGATTGCCATGGAGTATTCCGGCATGTCGGCATCATAAACGCGGTAGCAGTCGATACCTTCCCGCTTGACCCACTTGCCCAGCGCCTTGAGGTTTTTTTGCAAACGGTTGGCAAACATCTGCCCCCCTTCGCTCAAACGAGGCTGCTCAATCACAACCGGCACTGGCTTGATCGGGTTACCGTTTTTGTTGAACTTCTCGTACTTGCCCGGCGCTTCAATGTTCGAAGGCAAATCGGCTTGAGCTTGCTCACGCTCAGCCTGACGCTGCTCCGGGGTACGACGCTCGCCAGTGACGAACTGATCTGGCACGACCTTGATCAGCAGCAGTTTGCACGGCAGTGCGCCGTTCCAGAACGAATACTGTTTGTGGCTGCGAATGCCCATGCGCTTGCCTAGATCCGGAGCGCCAGTAAATACCGCCGCTTCCCAGTTCAAGCAAGCTTGACGCAGGCGCTCGCCAAGGTTCTGGTAGAGGTAAAGCAAGCTCGCCTCATCACCCAAACGCTCGCCGTACGGCGGGTTACAGATGACCAAGCCTGTTTGATTCTGGTCTGGACGCGGTTCGAAGGTCGCGACTTCGCCTTGGTAAATCTTGATCCAGTGGCTCAAGCCTGCACGCTCAATGTTGTTGCGTGCGGGCTGAATCAGGCGCGGATCAGCCTCATAGCCACGAATCCACAGAGGCGGTTTGGCCATGCCAATTTCAGCGCGCTCGGTGGCTTCTTCGTGTAGTTTTTTCCAGATAGCTGGGACGTGGCCCAGCCAAGCATCAAAACCCCAGTGAATACGATTGAGGTTCGGCGCCATGTCGGCGGCAATCATTGCGCCTTCTACCAGGAACGTACCCACACCGCACATCGGGTCAGCCAACGCTGCGCCTTCGGCGGCCATGCGCGGCCAGCCCGCACGAATCAGAATGGCGGCAGCGAGGTTTTCTTTGAGCGGCGCAGCACCTTGCTGCAAGCGATAGCCACGCTGGTGCAAGCTGCTGCCAGACAGGTCGAGGGACAAAATGGCTTCGCCGCGATCCAGTCGCAAATGAATGCGCAAATCAGGGCTGATTTTGTCGATTGATGGACGCTCACCCGACGCTGTGCGCAGCTTGTCGACAATGGCGTCCTTGACCTTCAGCGCGCCGAAGTGGGTGTTATCAATGCCCGAACCGTGGCCACTGAATTCAACAGCCAAAGTGCCGTCCGGCACCATATGGTCGTGCCATTCAACGTCCAGCACGCCGTGGTACAGGTCTTCAGCGTCTTTCATCGGGAAGCGCTTAAGCACCAATAACACGCGGTTGGCCAAACGTGACCACAGGCACAGGCGGTAGGCGGTTTCCATGCTCGCAGTGCCGCGAATGGCCGAGGTGTGCTCGCGAGCTTCCTCAAGGCCAAGCCCAACGGCCTCCTCAAGGAGTAAGCCTTCAAGGCCTTTTGGGCAAGTAAGGAAGAGTTCGTAACGATCCGACATGGGATTCCAGAGCCTTTAGCTATCAGTGAACAGGCAACGCATTGCCTGCTCCGTTTTCAATCAAGCGCTTTTCTTGAAGAGCGCTCGTGTGGCACGAAACTGTGCCGTTCCACCTCGGCGACTGCCCATGCCTTGTGGCATGAAGAGTTTAGACGCTGAGGCAGGTCATTCATTTAGAAACAATTGGTTATATTCAGACCCTTCGTCGAATAGTACCCGACTAAAACATGCAGGCATTCGCAGCAGAGAATGAAACGCATCATTCGTGCAAACACTCGCCCCATGTGGCTCAAGTCATATTCGACAGCATTTGAATTGGCCTGCTTATGGCCTTAACACCATTATCGTTACGTCCTTATGACAAAACGATCATTCACACCTACCGGTGCATTGGTTAGAACTCAACTCAGGTTGTTGCCGCACAGGCGACAACGAAGATGCTCGCCACGCCGGCAGCGAGCACCAACGGCAGAAGCATTCTGCCCCGACCTGACAAGCAGGTCGACGCGATATAAAACAGTCAACAAGTGAGGGCAACACCCTATGAGAAGACTTAAGCGTGATCCGTTGGAAAAAGCTTTTTTACGCGGATACCAATATGGCGTGAGCGGAAAATCCCGCGAGCTTTGCCCATTTACTCTACCGTCGGTACGCCAAGCCTGGATTAACGGCTGGCGAGAAGGACGCGGCGACAACTGGGACGGTATGACTGGCACTGCGGGCATCCACAGACTCAACGAACTTCACGCCGTCGGCTAACTCTGGGCACACTCCGACATCACCTCGAAAACGCAACAACTTAAAACCTTGCCGCTCTATCCGGACGGCGGGCTTCGGCCCAAGGGCTCCTAATTGGAGCCCTTTTTATTTGGGCCTGACTAAACAGGTGAGTTAGCGACGCGGCAATGCAGAAATAGCGTCTACCGACTCACGAATCAGTGCCGGGCCTTTGTAGATAAACCCAGAGTAAATCTGTACCAAACTTGCACCCGCAGCGATTTTCTCGGCCGCATGCTTGCCTTCTGTAATCCCGCCAGCCGCAATAATCGGTAAACGCCCCGCCAATTCAGCAGCCAACACCTTGACCGTGTGGGTGCTTTTTTCTCGCACTGGCGCGCCTGACAGCCCACCGGCTTCATCGCCATGGGCCAGACCTTCAACACCTACACGACTCAACGTGGTGTTGGTTGCAATCACTGCATCCATACCCGTTTCCAGCAGCGCCTGAGCCACAAGAACGGTTTCTTCGTCTGTCATGTCCGGTGCAATTTTGATCGCCAGAGGCACATGCTTACCGTGACGCTGCGTCAGTTCGTTCTGACGAACCTGTAGGGCTTCTAGCAACTGCTTGAGCGAATCCCCAAATTGCAGACTGCGCAGGCCCGGTGTATTGGGCGAGCTAACGTTCACAGTGACGTAGCTGGCGTGGTTATACACTTTGTCCAGGCAGATCAGGTAATCGTCGACCGCACGCTCAACGGGCGTGTCGAAATTTTTACCGATATTGATCCCCAAAATGCCGGAATATTTGGCCGCCTGAACGCGGGTCAGCAAGTGATCAACCCCAAGGTTGTTAAACCCCATGCGGTTGATGATGGCCTGCGCTTCAGGCAATCGGAAAATTCGAGGCTTTGGGTTACCAGGCTGAGGGCGCGGCGTGACTGTACCGATTTCAACAAAACCGAAGCCTAACTGAGCAAAACCATCAATGGCTGCGCCGTTTTTATCCAGCCCTGCCGCCAAACCGACTGGGTTTGGAAATTCCAGCCCCATGACAGTTACAGGCACTTTGGCGGGCGCCTTGCATAACAAACCATTGAGCCCCAGACGACCACCGGCACCAATCAGATCTAAAGACAGATCGTGAGAGGTTTCTGGAGAGAGTTTGAAAAGCAGCTGGCGGGCCAGGTTATACATGGGCTGATTGAACTCGAAGGCGGGTGAAAAGTACGCGATTATAGCCGGGCATCCGTCGCACACGCGAGGACCAGTCGCGCACCTGTGTAGCCATTGTTAAAACGCAGGCAAAGAAAAACCCGGCCGAGGCCGGGTTTTTCTGAGCAGCCTAGCTAAAAATTAATTAGCTTGAGCTTGAACGGTAGCTTCTACGCGACGGTTCAGAGCACGGCCTTCAGCTGTTGCGTTGGTAGCCACTGGGTTAGATTTGCCATAACCAACAGAGTCTACACGACCAGCTTCGATGCCTTGGTTAACCAGAGCTGCACGAACTGCGTCAGCACGACGCTGGGACAGTTTCTGGTTGTAAGCATCAGTACCAACGCTGTCGGTATAACCGGCAACAGTAGTGTTGGTAGCTGGGTATTGCTTCATGAAATCAGCAACGTTGTTGATGTCAGGCATGTACTGGGATTTAACAACCGACTTGTCGAAGTCGAATTTAACGTCCAGTTCAACCTTAACAACTTCAGCGATTGGCGCTTCTGGTTCTGGCTCAGCGATTGGTGCTGGAGCTGGAACTGGAGCTGGTGCAACTTTGCCACCGCTGCCGCCGAAGTTCATACCCAGACCAACGGTAGGAGCGTAGTCCCACTTGCCGTTGTCCAGTTTGTAGTCAGCTTCAACGCCTGCACGAGCGAACAGGTTGTCAGTGATGTACCACTTAACACCAGCGCCTGCAGTCAGGAAAGTCGACTGGTCACGACCGCTGTGGCCGTCTTCACGTACGTTGGTCATGCTCTTGTGAGCAACACCACCGGAAACGTAAGGGCGCAGAGCGTCGCCTACGGTGCCGAAGTGGTACTGAGCGTTCAGACCAAAGTTGTCGCCTTTGATTTTCTGATGGCCAGTGCCGTCGTTCGAACGGGTGTGATTAGTTTTGTCGTAAGTCAGGTTCAACGAAACGTCGTCGGTCAGGAAGTAACCGATCGATGCGCCTGGGTTGTAACCGTCTTCTACGTGCTTGACGCTGTCGTTGTACTGTTTTTTGTAGAACAGTTCACCCTCGACCGCGCCTTGGCCTTGTGCCAGGGCACCGAACGAAGTTGCGGCTACAAAGGAACCAATGGCAATGCCCAAGGTGTTTTTCAGTTTCATCCGTTAAATCCCCATCTGGTGATTGTAAAGCAGTCCCACATACCGGGGGACAACTCGGCGGCAAGTCTATCAGAACTTACCTACACGTAGAGCCATTTGCGCTGAACTAAGTTTCAGCAATACCTGCAAATTTCTCACGTAATTTATCAAGAGCACGCTTGTACCGCATTTTTGTCGCACTCAAACCCATATGCATTATGTCTGCGATTTCTTGAAATTCCAGTTCTGCGACAAATCGCAGCACCAGGATCTCCCGATCAATCGGGTTCACATGCACTAACCAACGATCAAGTCCGCCCTTTTCCTCAGGTTTCGGCGCCTTTTCTTCAGACGCTTCCTCGAGGGGGTCAATACTTAATGCGTCCATCAAGCGACGCTTTCGTCGTTCTTTTCGATACTGCGTAATGCACTCGTTGTAAGTGATGCTGTAGAGCCATGTTTTGAATTTCGATTTGCCTTCGAAATTCTTCAAGCCGTACAACACCTTAAGCATCACTTCCTGACAGACATCGTCAGCATCGCGATCGTTCCCTAAATATCGCGAACACACGTTAAACAGCGTTCGCTGATACCGGCGCATCAACTCTTCGTAGGCGCGCGTCACGTGGAATAACTCATCATGCGCGCGCGCCACCAACTCCTCATCAGAGAGCTCGCGGGGATCATAGCGCATGGATAGCGATTGGGTTTTATTCAAAACAAGTCGTGCCGACAGTCAGGTCAATGTCCGCCGCAGCCCAAGTTACTGGCCTTTTGCGGCGGCATACATTAGCAGGGTTTACCGCATCAGCGGCTGGTCACGTGCTGTTCCAGCAAGACCCGATTGGAGATGGAGACTAGCTCACCCTCCTCGGTCAGCAACGTGGTTTTAACCGTGCCGATCTCTTCGATCTGCCCTTCTACCTCGCCTACACGCACTTCTTGCCCAACCTGATACAGCTCACGCACGTAAATTCCCGCAAGAATCTGCCCCGCAATTTGCCGACTGCCCAGGCCCATAGCCAACGCCACAGCCAGACCAACGGTAATCAATACAATGACAATGACGTGGTTAAGAAGGTCAGTTTTAACCTCCAACTGACTGATCGCCACCGAAATACTGATGATGATGACTAAGCCCTGAGCCACGCGCCCCAGCCCGCCAGCATAGTCAAAACCCACACTCTCGGCAGCGCCACGTACCAAGCCATTGAGCAGTTGTGCAACCAGCACACCTACCAACAGCACTAGCAGCGCACCAAAGACCTTGGGCAGATACAGCGTGAAAATATCCAGCGTGGCCGAAACGCGCTCAAGCCCCAAGGATTGAGCCGCCGACACCAGAAAGATCAGCAGAATAAACCAGTAGACAATTTTGCCGATCAGGGTCGAAATCGGGACTTGAATCCCGGCACGTCCTAAAATTTTGGTAAGGCCGGTGCCGCCCATCAAGCGATCCAGCCCAAGCTTGGCAAGCAGTTTAGACAGCAGGGCGTCTAGCAGTTTGGCAACCACGAAGCCCAGCAATACCACTACCAACGCCCCAAAAAGGTTGGGGATGAAGTTGGCAATTTTAGTCCACAGTGCAGTCATTGCCGTGACCAGGCTCTGGGTCCAGAGATCAAGTTCCATGTTCAATCAGCCTTATCAACAGGGCGAGCAGCAGGTTTGCGCCGCGAAACGGGCGCAATATGAGCCGAACCGCTGTTCAAAGCAATCATCAGTGCTTGCACCCAGCGCCCCAGCAGACTGAAAAGGTCTCCTGCGCCAACCTGACGGTTAGCGGTTTTCAGTACTCGGCCCAGACAGGCATCGTCGTCACGGGTGGACGGCTCTGCCTTGAGCATTTCACGTAAAGACTGTTCAAACGGATCGTGCATAAGCACCTCTCGGTATGTCTGTGAAAGACGCGGGCAATTCTAACCAGGTCACATCACCGGCCTTCAAAGCCATTGCAAACGACGGTAAAACCACCACTGCCCAACACCAATTACCAGCATTACACCGCACGTGACGGCAAAGCCATACGGGTCATTGGAGAACGGAACGCCCCCGACATTGATGCCCAATAATCCGGTAATAAAGGTGATCGGCAGGAAGATCCCGGTCAGCACCCCAAAGCGATACATAATGCGGCTCATACGCACATTCAAACGTCGGTCTTCGGCCTCAAGCACCAGCCCCACACGCTCGCGGGTCAACTCAAGTTCTTCCAGATAGCGCGTGAGGCTGTTATTCAGTTCGTTCCAGTAATCGGCATCGTCGGCGGTAAACCACGGCAATTTGGTGCGTGTTAGCTGACCAAAAATATCCCGCTGCGGCGCCAAAAAACGACGCAATCCGGCAGCCCGCCGACGAATCTGCAAGATAGAGCCATGCTCAGGCGCATACCGTTCGTCGGCATCTATTTTATCTTCTTCGTCATCGACGATTTCTGACAGCTCGCCGATCAAATCCTGAACCTTCAAGGTTAGGTGCTGAGCCAGATAGAGGATCAGTTCGGCGGGGTTTTTCGGCCCTTCGCCCTGTTCAAACTCCCCCAACAGCTCATCAGTGGCGCGTAATGGACGCATGCGCAACGAAATCACACGTTGCGCACTGCCAAAAATGCGCAGCGACACCATGTCTTCAGGCTCGGCACCCGGATTAAGGTTGACCCCACGCAAGAACAGCAACAGTTCGTTATTGGGCAAAGGCAACAAACGCGGGCGGGTGTTTTCTTCGAGCAGCAGGTCGCAACTGAACTCGCTTAAACCGCTCGAACTGCGTAACCAACTCTGGGTTTGCGGATGACTGCGATCCCAATGCAACCACAGGCTTTCGTGGGCCTGCAGTTGGAGTTCATTCAGTTCAGTGCGAGCAATTGAACGCGCCCCACCTTCGCCATCCAGCACCAGTGCATGCACCAGCCCCCATTGCGCGTTGTCTTCCTCGAACATCCGTGATCCTTAGTGGTGATGCCTTTATTCCGGCATTTTCAGAGCAGACGGCGAGATGATCACACCGTTGTTGTCGGCGTAAATGAACTCACCCGGACGAAACGTTACACCAGCAAAAGTCACCGGCACATTCACATCACCCACACCGCGACGGTCTGTTTTGAGCGGATGACTGGCCAGCGCCTGCACCCCCAAATCGGTTTGAGCAAGCACATCAACATCACGGATACAGCCGTAGATCACCAGCCCTTCCCAACCATTTTTGGAGGCCTTTTCGGCAATCATGTCACCCAGCAGGGCATGGCGCAGAGAGCCGCCACCATCAACCACCATGACTTTGCCTGTGCCATTGAGTTCAGCCTGCTCCTTGACCCGAGAGTTGTCTTCAAAACACTTGATGGTCACGATCTCGCCACCAAAGGAATCGCGCCCCCCAAAGTTGCTGAACATAGGTTCAAGCACCTGTACCTGCTCAGGGTAGGCATCGCACAGATCGGGGGTGATGTAGTGATTCATGAAAAAACTCCTGCAGAAGGTGGCGCATCAGGAAAGAAAACATGTGAGCTACTGTATATAGACGCAATGGCGAAGGTTGGCTTTAACATCGCAGATTGCAAACACAGAACGAATCAAGCCACAAAAAATGACTGGATTTGCTCAGCGCGTCACATCTTAGCCGTTACCTTTGTCTATCGGAAACCCCGAACTACAAAGCGCAGGCCATTTGCGGCTCAACTTTCAGCACAGGTTCAGCTTGATCAGTAAGCCACTTGGCCACCAACGGCCACACTTCCAATTGAGCGGCTTGGCTTGCCAGCATGTCGACATGATCAAAATCAGCGCTGAAGCCCTGTTCACGCCCCAAACAAATAAACTGCCGCTGCTCAGAACCCAACTGGTCATACAGCTTGCGACACGCCCACTCCGGTGTTTGCTTATCGCCTGCACCAGCCACGGCTAAAATCGGCAACTGCACCTCGGCCAAACCCGCCCACCAATCACGCTCAGAATCTTTAAAACGCCCCAAAAAACCATTCCAGCGCAGGGTTTCCAGAGCAATGCTGACGGGTTCGTCTTCTGGGCCACGCTTAAGCTGCGAGCCCGAAAGCTGAGCAAAACGCCTCAATAAAAGGTAAGCACCCCACTCCACCGGTGGAATTTTCAACGGCCAATAACGGCGATTTACCTGACAGCCAAAAAAAGCTGCCGACGCCACAGCTGGAGCACCCAGATACTGACCGCCCAGCGCTGCCGCCAAACTGATACCGCCTTGGGAGTGTCCGATCCAGTGCGGGATTTGCCCGGTTTGCTCACGCACAAAGGCAGCAATTGCGGGCAAATCGTAGCGCGCGTAGTCCGCCACACGATTTTTTTGCCAGTGCTGATTACGCACAGACAGGCCATGCCCACGCATCTCCGGCAACCACACATCAAACCCGGCACGGGCCAAAAAGGCGCCCAGCCCCACGCCTGTGGGCGAGTACCAAAAACGCCGATTGGAAAAACTGCCATGCAGCAAAATGACCGGCACACCACTCGCCACACCGGCATCGGCCAGCCCCAGCCGCGTCACGGCTAACTCCACCGAAATATCCGGGCTGTTAGCAGGTTTCAAGCGATAAACGTCTTCGCTCAGATCACCCCGACGCTCAGCGCTGATCAGGGCAACGGGAAAAAGATGACTGCTGCTTTGCATAATGCTCTTGCACAAAAAAGGGCGACTCCACAGAAGGAATTCGCCCTACCACTGCTTATAAAGAGCAGAGCAGCTGATTAGCTGCCCGCCCTTCTCTCAACGACTCAAGCCTGAGCTTGACCTTCTGCCAGGAAAAACCAGGTTTCCAGTACGGTATCCGGGTTCAACGACACGCTCTCAATGCCTTGTTCCATCAGCCAGAGTGCCAGATCCGGGTGATCGGATGGCCCCTGGCCACAAATACCAATGTATTTACCCGCCTTGTTACAGGCCTGGATGGCGTTGGACAGCAGCTTTTTAACCGCAGGGTTACGCTCGTCGAACAAGTGAGCGATCACACCCGAGTCACGGTCCAGACCCAGCGTCAGCTGAGTCAGGTCGTTGGAGCCGATGGAGAAACCGTCGAAGAACTCAAGGAATTCATCCGCCAGAATCGCGTTGGACGGCAACTCACACATCATGATGATGCGCAGGCCATTTTCGCCACGCTTGAGGCCGTTTTCAGCCAGCAAGTCGATCACCTGGCTCGCTTCACCCAACGTGCGCACGAACGGCACCATGATTTCAACGTTGGTCAAACCCATCTCATTGCGTACACGCTTAAGGGCGCGGCATTCCAGCTCGAAGCAATCGCGGAAGTTTTCGCTGATGTAACGCGAAGCACCACGGAAGCCCAGCATCGGGTTTTCTTCTTCCGGCTCGTACAGCTTGCCGCCGATCAGGTTGGCGTATTCGTTGGACTTGAAGTCCGACAGACGCACGATCACTTTTTTCGGTGTGAACGCAGCAGCCAAGGTGCTGATGCCTTCAACCAGCTTCTCAACGTAGAAGCCCACTGGATCGTCGTAGCCAGCAATACGTTTGTCGACGCTGTCCTTGATTTCCTGTGGCAAGCCATCGTAGTTCAGCAGCGCTTTAGGGTGCACGCCGATCATGCGGTTGATGATGAATTCCAGTCGGGCCAAGCCCACACCAGCGTTCGGCAACTGCGCGAAATCAAACGCACGATCCGGGTTACCCACGTTCATCATGATTTTGAAAGGCAGCTCCGGCATGGCATCAACGGAGTTCTTTTTGATATCGAAGCCCAGCTCGCCTTCGAAGATGAAGCCCGTGTCGCCTTCAGCACAGGACACCGTCACGCCCTGACCGTCTTTCAACAGTTGGGTCGCATTGCCACAACCCACTACAGCCGGAATACCCAGTTCACGCGCGATGATCGCCGCGTGGCAAGTACGCCCGCCACGGTTGGTGACGATAGCGCTGGCGCGCTTCATTACCGGTTCCCAGTCCGGGTCGGTCATGTCCGACACCAGCACGTCGCCCGGCTGGACTTTGTCCATCTCGGACACGTCCTTGATAATCCGCACTTTACCGGCGCCGATGCGCTGGCCGATGGCGCGACCTTCAACCAGCACCGTGCCGGTTTCTTTCAACAGGTAGCGCTCCATGACATTGGCCTGGGTGCGACTTTTGACCGTTTCAGGGCGGGCCTGAACGATGTAAAGCTTGCCGTCGTCGCCGTCTTTGGCCCATTCGATGTCCATCGGGCACTTGTAGTGCTTCTCGATGATCATCGCCTGCTTGGCCAACTCGCTGACTTCAGCATCGGTCAGGCAGAAGCGCGAACGATCAGCCTTTTCAACGTCGATCACCTTGACCGACTTACCGGCCTTGGCTTCGTCGCCGTAGATCATCTTGATGGCTTTGCTGCCCAAGTTGCGGCGCAGAATCGCTGGGCGACCCGCCTCCAGCGTTTGCTTGTGAACGTAAAATTCGTCCGGGTTGACCGCGCCCTGTACAACGGTCTCGCCCAAACCGTAAGCACCCGTGATGAACACAACATCACGAAAGCCCGACTCGGTGTCGAGGGTAAACATCACGCCAGCGGTGCCGGTTTCGGAACGCACCATACGCTGCACGCCTGCCGACAAGGCAACCAGTTTGTGATCGAAGCCCTGGTGCACACGGTAAGAAATCGCACGATCGTTGAACAGGGAAGCAAACACTTCCTTGGCCGCACGAATCACGTTTTCAACGCCACGAATGTTCAGGAAGGTTTCTTGCTGGCCCGCAAAAGAGGCGTCCGGCAAGTCTTCAGCGGTAGCTGAAGAGCGCACCGCAACGGCCATGTCCGGGTTGCCCTGAGACAAGGTCGCGAAAGCGGTACGAATTTCAGCGTTGAGCTTCTCAGGGAACTCGGCTTCCATGATCCATTGACGGATCTGGGCGCCAGTCTTGGCCAAGGCGTTAACGTCATCAACATCCAGCGCATCGAGCGCCGCATGGATCTGGTCGTTCAAGCCGCTCAGCTCAAGAAAATCACGGTATGCCTGGGACGTGGTGGCAAAACCACCGGGAACCGAAACACCAGCGCCTGCAAGATTACTGATCATCTCGCCGAGGGATGCGTTCTTGCCCCCCACATGCTCTACATCATGGACGCCGAGCTTATCGAGGGAAACTACGTACTCTACCAAGGTGATCTCTCCACTAACTGTGTTGGAAAAGCTCAGGGCGCTGAATGCTCATCAAGGGGGGCATCACAGCGATTGTGGCCTGGACCTGGAAAATAAGTGAAACTGCCTGCCATTCAGGGCGACAAAATCGCGCCTATCATATCCAAGAATCGTCACCAGCTTAAGGCCCAAGGCGCAAATGAAACGATCTGCTTTCTTTATCTCCGATGGCACCGGCATCACCGCCGAAACCCTCGGCCAAAGTTTGTTGGCACAATTCGAAAATGTGACCTTCAGCAAATTCACACGCCCTTATATAGACAGCGTGGAAAAAGCGCTGGCAATGGTACAACAAATCAATAACGCCGCTGAAAAAGACGGCGTTCGTCCGATTATTTTCGACACCATTGTTAATCAGGACATTCGCGAGATCTTGGCCACCTCCAACGGTTTTATGATCGACATCTTCTCTAGCTTCCTGGCCCCGCTGGAGCAAGAGCTGGCTGAACACTCGTCCTACTCCGTGGGCAAGTCCCATTCCATTGGCCATAACTCCAACTACATGGAGCGTATCGAGGCGGTGAACTTTGCCCTCGATAACGATGACGGCGCTCGTACTCACAAATACGACAAAGCCGACTTGATTCTGGTGGGCGTATCGCGCTGTGGCAAAACGCCAACCTGTTTATATATGGCGATGCAATTCGGTATTCGCGCGGCTAACTACCCACTGACCGAAGACGACATGGAAAGCCTGAAACTGCCCGCGGCCCTGCGCCAGCACAAACACAAGCTATTTGGCCTGACCATCGACCCTGATCGCCTGACCGCTATCCGTAACGAGCGCAAGCCCAACAGCCGCTACTCCAGTTTTGCCCAATGCGAATTTGAAGTGCGCGAAGTTGAAAACCTGTTCAAGCGTGAAAACATCCCTCACATCAATTCCACGCACTTTTCGGTGGAAGAAATCTCCGCCAAGATCCTGGTCGAAAAAGGCGTTGAGCGCCGATTTAAATAACTGAAACACACGTGGGAGCTGCCGAAGGCTGCGATCTTTTGATCGTTAAGATCGCAGCCTTCGGCAGCTCCCACGCTTGGAGTGCAGCCGTTTAAATCACGTACAAATCAACGAATTTATTAACCGGCGTTGCCTCCAGCTTCGCCTGGTCTTTGCACAGCTCGAAAATTTCGGCACAACGTTGCCCCACAAATCGCGTCGCCAAATTGGCCTTAAATTTGTCTTCCAGCAATGGAATGCCTTCGGCGCGGCGACGACGATGGCCAATGGGGTACTCGACGACCACTTGCTCAGTGCGGGTGCCGTCCTTGAAAAACACCTGAATGGCGTTGGCAATCGAGCGCTTGTCGGCCTCCAGATATTCACGGGTGTAGCGCGGGTCTTCGACGATCACCATTTTGTCGCGCAACTCATCAATGATGGGGTGCGCCGCATGGAAATCGTCTTCGTACTGTTCTGCCACCAAATTGCCAAACGCCAACGGCACGGCAGTCATGTATTGAAGGCAGTGATCGCGATCTGCCGCATTGGCCAGCTTGCCTTGCTTGGAAATAATCCGGATCGCCGATTCGTGGGTTGTAATTACGATTTTCTCGATCTCGTGCAAACGATCCTTCACCTGCGGGTGCAAAGTGACGGCTGCTTCGCAAGCGGTTTGGGCATGAAATTCAGCCGGAAAGCTGATTTTGAATAGCACGTTTTCCATCACATAGGTGCCGTAAGGCTGCTCCAGGCTGAACTGACGCTGAGTTTCAGGTTTGAGCGCCAAATCCTTGTTGGTATGACTGAACAGCACATCATAAAAACCCCATTGCGGCGCTGTGAGCACACCCGGAATGCCCATCTCCCCACGCAGCGCAATATCGGCCAAACGCACCCCGCGACTCGACGCATCACCCGCCGCCCACGATTTACGCGACCCGGCGTTGGGTGCATGGCGATAAGTGCGCAACGCGTGCCCATCCACAAACGCATGGGACAGTGCAGCCAGCAACTGCTCACGATTGGCCCCCATCAGCTTGGCGCACACCGCCGTCGACGCGACTTTGACCAACAACACATGGTCCAGCCCCACACGATTGAAAGAGTTTTGCAGCGCAATCACGCCCTGTATTTCATGGGCCATGATCATCGCCTCAAGCACTGCTCGTACCGTCAGCGGCGCCTCGCCATTGGCGACACGCTTTTGTGACAGGTGATCAGCCACCGCCAAAATACCGCCCAGATTGTCCGAAGGATGGCCCCACTCTGCCGCCAGCCACGTGTCGTTGTAGTCCAACCAACGCACAATGCAGCCGATGTCCCACGCGGCCTTGACTGGATCGAGCCTGAATGAAGTCCCCGGCACTCGCGCACCAAACGGCACCACCGTGCCCTCCACGATGGGGCCTAAATGTTTGGTGCATTCAGGAAAACGCAACGCCAGCAGACCGCAGCCCAGTGTGTCCATCAGGCAATTGCGTGCAGTGTTCAGGGCTTCAGGCGAGGTGATGGTGTAGGTCAGGACGTAATCGGCGATGTCCTGCAACACCTGATCGTAGTCCGGGCGATTATTGAGGTCGACGTTTGCGCTCATGGGAGGCTGCTCCAATAAAGGTGTGTGAGTGTCGTGTTCCATCCTCAGGTTCATCTTGATTGCGCGGGTCTGGAGTGCCCACTTAAATGGCGTATAGGAGCTGGCGGGGCCTGCGATCTTTTAGCGGTTTAACACGCGTCAAAAGATCGCCAGCTCCTATGCGGGTTAGAGACAACCCGGTTTAAAACGAATCACCCGGCACGCGTACCCAGCCGTCCATCAATACGCGCGCGCTACGGCTCATGATGGCTTTGGTGACCGTCCACTCGCCGTCAACTTGCTGCGCTTGTGCGCCAACGCGCAAGGTGCCCGACGGATGGCCAAAACGCACCGCATCTCGCAGCTCACCGCCAGCCGCCAGGTTCACCAATGTGCCCGGTATAGCAGCCGCCGTGCCAATGGCCACCGCCGCCGTGCCCATCATGGCGTGATGCAATTTACCCATCGACAATGCCCGCACCAGCAAGTCAACGTCTTGGGCGCCCACTGGCTTACCGCTGGACGATACGTAATCAAGGGGTGCGGCCACGAAGGCTACTTTGGGCGTGTGTTGGCGCTTGGCGGCGTCTTCCAGCCTTTCAATCAGGCCCATGCGCAGTGCGCCGTGAGCGCGAATGGTCTCAAACATCGCCAACGCTTTAGGGTCGCTATTGATGTCATTTTGTAGCTCGGCGCCGGTGTAACCAATGTCCCGCGCATTGACGAAAATCGTCGGAATACCCGCATTAATCAGGGTCACGCTCAACGTGCCAACCCCCGGCACTTCAAGCTCATCCACCAGCTTGCCGGTAGGGAACATCGAGCCGCCTGCGCCCTCTTCATCCGCCGCTGGGTTAAGGAATTCCAACTGAACTTCTGCGGCTGGAAAAGTCACGCCATCGAGCTCAAAGTCACCCGTTTCCTGTACCGCACCATCGGTAATCGGTACATGGGCGATGATGGTTTTGCTGATGTTGGCTTGCCAGATACGCACGACTGCCGTGCCGTTTTGCGGAATGCGGCTGGCATCCACCAGACCGCTGCTGATCGCAAACGAACCCACCGCCGCAGACAGGTTGCCGCAGTTGCCGCTCCAGTCTACAAACGGCTTGTCGATAGAGACCTGACCGAACAGATAGTCGACGTCATGATCGGCGTGCAGACTCTTGCTCACGATCACTGTTTTACTGGTGCTGGAAGTGGCCGCGCCCATGCCATCGATTTGTTTTTCATACGGGTCAGGGCTGCCGATCACCCGCAGCAACAGGGCGTCGCGGGCCGCACCCGGCACTTGAGCCAGAGCGGGTAAGTCCAACAGGCTAAAAAACACGCCTTTACTGGTGCCGCCACGCATATAAGTGGCGGGAATTTTGATTTGCGCTGCGTGGGCCATTTAATACAGTCCTTAAGCGTGTCGTGGGAGGGGTCAGCGGCCGCGATCAGTTTGTGAGTCTCAAAAGATCGCGGCCTTCAGCAGCTCCCATCAGGTATTTAGGCGGTGGCCGATTCCAGGAAGTCTTGAGCAAAGCGTTGCAACACGCCGCCCGCTTCGTAGATCGACACTTCTTCAGCGGTATCAAGGCGGCAGGTCACCGGCACCTCAACGCGCTCACCATTTTTACGGGTGATCACCAGCGTCAACGTTGCGCGTGGCGTACGCTCGCCAATCACGTCGTAAGTTTCGCTACCGTCGATCTGTAGGGTTTTACGGTTTGTGCCCGGCATAAACTCCAGCGGCAACACCCCCATGCCCACCAGGTTAGTACGGTGAATCCGCTCAAAACCTTCAGCGGCGATCGCCTCAACACCGGCCAGACGCACGCCCTTGGCAGCCCAGTCACGGGACGAGCCCTGACCATAGTCCGCACCCGCAATGATGATCAGCGGCTGTTTACGATCCATGTAGGTTTCAATCGCTTCCCACATGCGCATCACTTTGCCTTCTGGCTCAAGGCGGGTCAGCGAGCCCTGCTTGACCTTGCCGTCCTCGATCACCATTTCATTGAACAGTTTCGGGTTAGCAAAGGTTGCACGTTGGGCGGTCAGGTGATCGCCACGGTGGGTTGCGTAGGAGTTGAAGTCGACTTCCGGCAGGCCCATTTTGGCCAGGTACTCGCCGGCGGCACTGTCGAGCATGATCGCGTTGGACGGCGACAAGTGGTCAGTGGTGATGTTGTCTGGCAGCACCGCCAGCGGGCGCATGCCCTTGAGCGGACGCGCGCCAGCCAATGCGCCTTCCCAATACGGCGGGCGACGAATGTAGGTGCTTTGTGGGCGCCAGTCGTACAGCGGCTCAACTTTAGGGCCGGTGTCTTCGTGAATCGCGAACATCGGGATGTAGACCTTTCGGAACTGCTCCGGCTTAACCGACGCCTTGACCACGGCGTCGATTTCTTCGTCGCTCGGCCAGATGTCTTTCAGGCGGATCTCGTTGCCATTGGCATCGAGCCCCAGCACGTCTTTTTCGATATCAAAACGAATAGTGCCCGCAATCGCGTAGGCCACCACCAGCGGCGGCGAAGCCAGGAAGGCCTGTTTGGCATACGGGTGAATGCGCCCGTCAAAGTTGCGGTTACCCGACAACACGGCCGTCGCGTACAGGTCGCGGTCGATGATTTCCTGTTGGATTTTCGGGTCCAGCGCACCGGACATGCCGTTACACGTGGTGCAGGCAAAGGCCACAACACCAAAACCCAATTGCTCCAGCTCGTCGGTCAGACCGGCCTCATCCAAGTACAGCGCAACGGTTTTAGAGCCCGGTGCCAGCGACGATTTAACCCAAGGTTTACGCGTCAAACCCAGCTTGTTGGCGTTACGCGCAATCAAACCGGCCGCGATCACGTTGCGCGGGTTACTGGTGTTGGTGCAACTGGTGATGGCGGCAATAATCACGGCGCCATCCGGCATTTGCCCTGGCACGTCATCCCACTGCCCAGCAATGCCTTTGGCAGCCAAATCAGAGGTCGCGACGCGGGCGTGCGGGTTGCTCGGGCCTGCCATGTTGCGCACCACAGACGACAAATCAAAGCTCAGGCTGCGCTCGTACTGCGCACCCTTGAGGCTGTCGCCCCACAGACCCGTGAGCTTGGCGTAACTCTCGACCAACTGCACTTGCTGGTCTTCACGGCCCGTGAGCTTGAGGTAATCAATGGTTTGCTGGTCGATGTAAAACATCGCAGCCGTGGCGCCGTATTCCGGAGCCATGTTGGAGATAGTGGCGCGGTCGCCCAGCGTCAGTGCCGCAGCCCCTTCACCGAAGAACTCCAGCCATGCACCCACAACCTTTTGTTTACGCAGAAACTCGGTCAGCGCCAGCACCATGTCGGTAGCAGTAATGCCCGGTTGCAGTTTGCCGGTCAGCTCAACGCCAACGATTTCTGGCAGACGCATCCAAGAGGCGCGACCAAGCATCACACTTTCAGCCTCAAGACCGCCCACACCAATGGCGATAACCCCCAGAGAGTCGACATGCGGCGTATGGCTGTCAGTGCCTACGCAAGTGTCCGGGAACGCCACGCCATCACGCACCTGGATCACTGGCGACATTTTCTCCAGGTTGATCTGGTGCATGATGCCGTTGCCAGGCGGGATCACATCGACGTTTTTGAAGGCTTTTTTAGTCCACTCAATAAAGTGGAAACGGTCTTCGTTGCGGCGGTCTTCGATGGCACGGTTCTTTTCAAACGCCTCGGGATCGTAACCACCGCACTCCACGGCCAACGAGTGATCGACGATCAATTGCGTCGGCACCACCGGGTTAACTTGGGCCGGGTCGCCGCCTTGCAGAGCAATGGCGTCACGCAGACCGGCGAGATCGACCAGAGCGGTCTGGCCCAAAATGTCGTGACACACCACACGCGCCGGAAACCACGGAAAGTCCAGGTCGCGCTTACGCTCAATCAGTTGGCTCAGCGAAGCATTCAGGGTGTCAGGGTCGCAGCGGCGCACCAGGTTTTCGGCCAGTACGCGGGAGGTGTAAGGCAGTGTGTCGTAAGCACCGGGCTTGATCGCATCGACCGCCGCACGGGTGTCGAAATAATCCAGCCGGGTGCCCGGTAGCGTTTTGCGAAATTCAGTATTCATGGCGTGGGACTCGATCACGGTTAAGTCTGAAGATGCCCCCTGTAGGAGCGTGCTTGCTCGCGAGCTGTTAAATCGCGTTAAAAGCACGCACCGACAGGGCAAAGGTCATCCTGCTTGTCAGCGACGTTCGATTGGCACGAACTTGCGCTGCTCGACGCCGATGTACTCGGCGCTTGGGCGAATGATGCGGTTGTTGGCGCGCTGCTCGAACACATGCGCGGCCCAGCCTGTCAGGCGTGAGCACACAAAAATCGGTGTGAACAGCTTGGTCGGGATGCCCATGAAGTGATACGCCGAGGCATGGTAGAAATCGGCGTTGGGGAACAGCTTCTTTTGTTCCCACATGGTTTTGTCGATCGCTTCAGAAACCGGGAACAACACGGTGTCGCCCACTTCATCTGCCAGTTTTTTCGACCAGCCCTTGATCACCTCGTTACGCGGATCGCTGTCTTTATAGATCGCGTGGCCAAAGCCCATGATCTTGTCTTTGCGCGCCAGCATGCCGAGAGTGCCCTCAACCGCTTCTTGAGCCGAACCGAAACGTTCGATCATTTCCATCGCTGCTTCATTAGCGCCGCCGTGCAGCGGGCCACGCAGCGAGCCGATGGCAGCGGTGATGCACGAATAGAGGTCGGACAAGGTCGAGGCACAGACGCGCGCAGTAAAGGTGGAGGCGTTAAATTCATGCTCGGCATACAAGATCAGCGAGACGTTCATCACTTTGACGTGCAGTTCGCTTGGTTTCTTGTCATGCAGCAGGTGCAGGAAGTGACCGCCAATCGACGCTTCGTCAGTCACGCAATTGATGCGCACGTCATCATGGCTGAAGCGATACCAGTAGCACATGATCGCCGGGAAGGCGGCCAGCAGACGGTTGGTTTTATCGCGTTGTTGTGAGAAGTCTTGCTCCGGCTCCAAGTTGCCCAAAAACGAGCAGCCGGTGCGCATCACGTCCATCGGGTGGGCATCAGCAGGGATGCGCTCCAACACTTCTTTGAGTGCCTGAGGCAAGTCACGCAACGTTTTTAGCTTGGCGGTGTAGGCATCAAGCTCGGTTTTAGTCGGCAGTTCGCCATACAACAGCAGGTAGGCCACTTCTTCGAAGCGAGCCTCTGCGGCCAATTCACGTACGTCATAACCACGATAAGTGAGGCCCGCACCTTCTTGGCCCACGGTCGACAGTGCTGTTTGCCCGGCTACCTGGCCGCGTAATCCGGCACCACTCAATACTTTTGCTTCGGCCATTGCGCTCTCCAATCTTGAATTTGTTAGGGATTCGGCAAGTCTTGCTCTAAAAGATCGCAGCCTTCGGCAGCTCCTACATTGACTGCGCTCGACGCTGTTGTAGGCGCTGTCGAGTGAAACGAGGCTGCGATCTGTTGATCTTTACTTCTTTGATGCAAACAACGCATCGAGTTTTTGCTCGAACGCGTGGTAGTCGATGGCGTCGTACAGCTCCATACGGGTTTGCATGGTGTCGATTACGTTTTGCTGGGTGCCGTCGCGACGGATGGCGGTGTACACATTTTCTGCCGCTTTGTTCATTGCACGGAACGCCGACAGCGGGTACAGCACCAGCGAAACATCAGCCCCGGCCAGTTGCTCGGTGGTGTACAGCGGTGTGGCGCCGAACTCAGTGATGTTGGCCAAAATCGGCGCTTTCACACGATTGGCGAACAACTTGTACATTTCAAGCTCGGTGATGGCTTCGGGGAAGACCATGTCAGCACCGGCTTCAACACAGGCCGCCGCACGTTCCAGCGCAGACTCCAGCCCTTCAACTGCCAGCGCGTCAGTGCGCGCCATAATCACAAAGCTGTCATCGGTACGCGCATCGACTGCCGCTTTAATGCGATCGACCATTTCTTGCAGCGACACGATTTCTTTATTAGGGCGATGGCCGCAACGCTTGGCCCCCACCTGATCCTCAATGTGAATGGCTGCGGCGCCAAACTTGATCATCGACTTAACGGTGCGGGACACGTTAAAGAACGAGGAGCCAAACCCCGTGTCCACATCCACCAACAGCGGCAGGTCACACACATCTGTAATGCGGCGCACATCGGTCAGTACATCGTCCAGGCCTGTGATGCCTAAATCTGGCACGCCCAGCGAACCCGCCGCAACACCACCACCTGACAGGTAAATCGCCTTAAAACCGGCGCGTTTGGCCAATAGTGCGTGGTTGGCATTGATCGCGCCCACCACTTGCAATGGATGTTCGCTGGCGACTGCATCACGGAAACGCTGGCCTGGACTGTTTTTATTGCTCATGACTCACCTCGTGGAGTGGCTGTCTGCTGGGCGCTGTCTTGGTAGTGACGCGCAATATTGCGTTTCGAGGCGCCGATATGTCGGCGCATCAACAACTCGGCCAATTCGCCGTCGCGATCGGCAATGGCATCGAGAATACGGTGGTGCTCGGCAAACGCCTGATGCGGGCGATTAGGCGTCGCGGAAAACTGGATGCGGTACATGCGCACCAACTGATACAGCTCCCCGCAGAGCATTTGGGTCAGCGTGCGGTTTCCGCTGCCCTGGATAATTTTGTAGTGAAAGTCGAAGTCGCCCTCTTGCTGGTAGTAACCAACGCCCGCCTGAAACGCCTCATCACGCTCATGGGTTTCCAGCACGCGGCGCAGTTCAGCAATGTCTTCATCACTCATGCGCTCAGCGGCCAAACGGCACGCCATGCCTTCCAGGGATTCACGAATTTCGTAGAGTTCAATCAGCTCCGCGTGGCTCAAGGACACGACTCGCGCCCCAACATGTGGCACCCGCACCAGCAGGCGCTGGCCTTCAAGGCGGTGGATCGCCTCGCGCAATGGGCCACGGCTGATGCCATACGTGCGAGCCAGCTCTGG
Organism: Pseudomonas sp. E315; assembly: GCF_055406205.1. Classification (NCBI taxonomy): domain Bacteria; kingdom Pseudomonadati; phylum Pseudomonadota; class Gammaproteobacteria; order Pseudomonadales; family Pseudomonadaceae; genus Pseudomonas; species Pseudomonas sp. E315. The sequence continues at coordinate 25,493 of NZ_JBUZPJ010000003.1, forward strand.
CTCGGAAATCTTGCTGCCGGGGGCAATTTCACCTTTGACGATGGCCGCTTGAATACGCCTGAAGACGTTCTCGGACAAGGTTTCAGAATCGTCTTGGGGAATGAGCGCTTGCTCTACTGCCTGCAGCATATTGTCGACACCTTGCAAATCAATAGCGCCAAAACTAGCCATATCAACGCAAACAGTCAAAGGATAAATACAGATTGTCGACAATCGTCTAATGCGACCTTGATTCAATTGACAACACATAGTGGCCGCTCAAGCCGCCTCAGCGCTGACGCCATAAAACCATCATGTTAGAATGCCGACCGCATCAGCCCTGCCCTCACCCATTGGGCAGCCGCACGAGGAAACTTGCGCTTGTGCCAGTCGCCTTGACCCAAAGATTGCAAGAGACCGTGCCCGGATTTATGAAATTTTTCCCGCTTTACACCCTTCTTTGCCTGTTATGCGTGCCGAGCTTGAGCTTTGGCGCCGAAAAAACCGTATACGGCCTTAATGAATACGCCGAACTGGCAGGTATCGACCTGCAAGTGGCTGCCAAACTCGACACGGGCGCTAAAACCGCCTCGCTCAGCGCTCGCGACATAAAACGTTTCAAGCGTGACGGCGAGAGTTGGGTGCGCTTTTATCTGGCCATTGATGATGCCCACTCGCACCCCATCGAACGCCCGCTGGCACGGGTCAGCAAGATCAAACGCCGCGCTGGCGACTATGATCCTGAGTCCGACAAGAACTACACGTCGCGCCCGGTTATTGCCTTGCAAATCTGCATGGGTAAAGCTTTACGCACCATTGAAGTGAACTTGACCGACCGTAGTGCGTTCCAATACCCGCTGCTGATTGGCTCCGAAGCACTAAAACGCTTTGATGCGCTGGTCGACCCAAGCCTTAAATACGCTGCTGGCAAACCTGCCTGCGCCGCCAACGCTCAAACCGCAGAGTAATTGAAATGCGCGCTCTTACCCTTCACCTGAAAATCTTGATCACCATCCTTGTGGTGCTGGGCATTTCGATTACGGCCTATCAGATTTTCGTCCTCGGCATCCCTGTGACCGAAGACGCAACAGACGATCTGTGGAACATCGACGCCAAAGTTGAATTTGTGGCCAGCTCCAAAGACCCGGTCAAAATTCAAATGTTCGTGCCGCCATTGAACCGCGACTACGTCAGCCTCAACGAAAGCTTCATCTCCAATAACTACGGGGTGAGCGTCAATCGGGTGGATGGCAACCGCAAAGTAACCTGGTCTGCGCGCCGGGTTAGCGGCAAGCAAACCCTTTACTACCGTTTGGTACTGACCAAGCGTTACTCGGGCGACAAAACCAAGGTCAAAGGCCCGGTTTTTCGTGACAGCATTGCCGTCGAAGGCCCAGAAAAAATTGCTGCCGAGGCACTGCTCGCACCGATTCGCCAGCACTCGGCAGACGTCGAGACCTTTATCAGCGAAACCATCAAGCGGGTGAACAACCCCAACGATGACAACGTAAAACTGCTGCTGGCAGGCGACCCGTCGACGCCGCATAAAGCGCAGGTCATTGAGTTGCTGTTGTCGATTGCCCACGTGCCAATGGAAAAGGTTCACACCATTCGCCTGGTGGCTGACCAGCCGCAAAACCCTGAGCTATGGCTGCGCAGCTTCAATGGCAACGACTGGCTGTATTTCAACCCGGAGACGGGCGAGCAAGGCCTGCCGTCTGACCGCCTGCTGTGGTGGGTGGGCGATGAGCCAATGGTCACTGTCGATGGCGGTAAAAAAGCCAACGTCACCTTCAGCCTGAACAACAGCGAAATGAACGCCATTCGCCTGGCCAAGCTGACCGACGAAAACACCGACGCCAACTTCCTCGAATACTCGCTGTACGGCCTGCCCCTGCAAACCCAGCAAACCTTCATGATCATGGTGATGATCCCGATTGGCGTGTTGGTGATTCTGGTGCTGCGCAACCTGATTGGCCTGCAAACGCTGGGCACCTTTACGCCGGTGTTGATTGCGCTGGCGTTCCGCGAAACCCAACTGGGCTTCGGGATCATTCTGTTTACCGTGATCACGGCGCTCGGGCTGACGCTACGCTCCTATCTTGAACACCTGAAGCTGCAAATGCTGCCAAGGCTATCGGTGGTGCTGACGTTCGTGGTGATGTTGATCGCCGCTATTAGCCTGTTCAGCCACAAGCTGGGCCTTGAACGCGGGTTGTCGGTGGCATTGTTCCCGATGGTGATTTTGACCATGACCATTGAACGCCTGTCGATCACGTGGGAAGAGCGCGGCGCAGGGCATGCGATGAAGGTTGCGGTCGGCACATTGTTCGCAGCATCGCTGGCACACCTGATCATGAGCATCCCGGAGCTGGTGTACTTCGTCTTCACCTTCCCGGCTGTGTTGCTGATTCTGGTGGGCTTCATGCTGGCAATGGGTCGCTATCGTGGCTACCGCCTGACCGAGCTGATGCGTTTCAAAGCCTTCTTGAAGGCTGACTCCTGATGTTTGGCTTCTGGAAGACCTGGAAGGCCCTGGAAGCCAGAGGCATCATGGGCATCAATCGGCGTAATGCGGACTACGTACTCAAGTACAACAAACGCAGCCTGTACCCGATTGTGGATGACAAGATCATCACCAAAGAGCGCGCAATCAAAGCCGGCATTCACGTGCCGGAAATGTACGGCGTGATTTCCACCGAGAAAGAAATCGAAAAACTCGACGAAATCATCGGTGGCCGTAGCGACTTCGTCGTCAAGCCCGCGCAAGGCGCGGGCGGTGACGGGATTCTGGTCATTGCTGACCGATTCGAAGACCGCTTTCGCACTGTCTCGGGCAAAATCATCAGCCACGAAGAAATCGAACATCAGATCTCCAGCATCCTGACCGGCCTCTACTCGCTGGGCGGTCACCGCGACCGGGCACTGATCGAGTACCGCGTCACCCCGGATCAAATCTTCAAAAGCATCAGCTACGAAGGTGTGCCCGACATTCGCATTATTGTGCTGATGGGCTACCCGGTCATGGCCATGCTGCGTTTGCCCACCCGCCAGTCCGGCGGCAAGGCCAATCTGCACCAAGGCGCCATTGGCGTCGGTGTCGATCTGGCCACTGGCCTGACCCTGCGCGGCACATGGTTGAACAACATCATCAGCAAACACCCGGACACCACCAACGCGGTAGACGGCGTACAACTGCCCTACTGGGACGGCTTCATGAAGCTGGCTGCGGGCTGTTATGAGCTGTGTGGTTTGGGCTATATCGGCGTGGACATGGTGCTGGACCAAGACAAAGGCCCATTGATTTTGGAGCTTAACGCCCGCCCGGGCTTAAACATCCAGATCGCCAACGACTGCGGGCTGACCCTGCGCACCCACGCGGTAGAGGCTCACCTCGCCGAACTGGCGGCCAAAGGTATCAAGCAAACCCCTGAAGAACGCGTGCATTTTGCACAGGAACTCTTCGGGCACATCCCGCAAAACGAATAACCCTGTAAAAGACGAGCTTGCTTGCGATGCGCACACCACCTTGCATCAGCCATCGCCAGCAAGCTCGCCGCGACACAATCACCGCGCAGTTGCATAGCGCCACTGTCCTACAGAGGACTACAATCAGCACCCCGCTCCGATGGCTGATTGGCTTCACATGTTGACCTGCTCTGTACACCCCCTGCCTTACCACGCCAATCCGGCCCACTACTTTGCCGCTGTGCGTCATGCCCCCGGCGCCGTACTGCTGGACAGTGGCCGTCCGACGGCAGAGCGCGGACGTTATGACTTGCTCAGCGCCTGGCCTCTGGAAGAACTCACGGTACAGCCTGACGAGTCGGGGCGTGCTTTTTTACAGCGCCTTCGCGACGCACTGAAGCAACTGGGCAACGCCACACTGCCTTCCCACTGCGAACTGCCTTTTGCCGGCGGCCTGATCGGCTACCTGAGTTACGACTTCGGCCGTCAACTTGAGCACCTGCCGACCAGCTCGCAAGATGACCTGCAATTGCCTGATGCCCGGCTTGGCCTGTATGCGTGGGCATTGATCAGCGACCATCAATTGGCCACTAGCCAACTGGTGTTTCACCCAAGCCTGTCCACGAACGAACGCACGCGCCTGACTCAACTGTTCGCGCAGACCGCGCAGCCGCCAATGGCGACCTTCTCGCTCAAGCAGCCCATGCAGCCGGATATCAGTGCCGCGCAGTACCAACAGACGCTTGAAAAAATCCAGCACTACATTCAGGCCGGCGACTGCTATCAGGTCAATTACACCCAGCGTTTCAGCGCGCCCTGCCAAGGTGATGCCTGGGCTGCCTATTGCGCCTTACGAGGAGCTTGCCCGACGCCTTTTTCGAGCTTTATGAGCCTGCCCAAAAACAGCGCCATCGTGAGCCTGTCACCTGAGCGCTTTGTGCGCGTAAGCCACAATCAGGTGGAGACCCGCCCAATCAAAGGCACACGCCCGCGCAGCGACAACAGCGCCGAAGATGCTGCCAACGCCACCGAACTGCTGGCCAGCCCTAAGGATCGCGCTGAAAATCTAATGATTGTCGACCTGCTGCGCAACGACCTGGGTCGCACCTGCCGAACAGGTTCAGTGCGCGTGCCAGAGCTATTCACGCTGGAGAGCTACCCCAATGTTCACCACTTGGTGAGCAGCGTGACTGGCGAGCTGGCGCAAGGCAAAGATGCACTGGACTTGATTGGCGACAGTTTTCCGGGCGGCTCCATTACCGGAGCCCCAAAAATTCGCGCCATGCAGATCATTGATGAACTGGAGCCGACACGACGCAGCATTTACTGCGGCTCGTTGCTGTACCTGGATGTACGCGGCGAGATGGACAGCTCAATCGCCATTCGCAGCCTGCTGATCAAAGACGATCACGTCAGTTGCTGGGGGGGCGGTGGAATTGTTGCCGACTCTGACTGGCAGGACGAATACCAAGAATCGATCACCAAAGTCAAAGTGCTGCTCGATACCCTGCAAACCCTGTAGCGCGCGGTTTTTGCTACCATCTCGCCCACTAGAGAGCGCCCAGCGCCAATCATTGTAGGAAGCCGCCTGATGAGCCATCCGTTCGACGTCACCGAACTTGCCGCGACATACGCCAACAAATCACCGCAAGACATCCTCAAACTCGCCTTTGAACATTTTGGCGACGAACTCTGGATCTCCTTCAGCGGCGCCGAAGATGTGGTGCTGGTGGACATGGCCTGGAAACTCAACAAAAACGTTAAGGTGTTCAGCCTCGACACCGGCCGCTTACACCCCGAGACATACCGATTTATCGAGCAAGTACGCGAGCACTACAACATCCCAATCGAACTGATCTCACCGGATCAAAGCAAACTTGAGCCTTTCGTCAAAGAAAAAGGCCTGTTCAGCTTTTATAAAGACGGTCATGGCGAATGCTGCGGTGTACGCAAGATCGAGCCGCTGCGCCGCAAGCTATCAACCGTCAAGGCGTGGGCCACAGGCCAGCGCCGCGACCAAAGCCCCGGCACCCGCAGCCAAGTGGCCGCACTGGAAATAGACGGGGCATTCTCCACAGCCGAGCGTGCGCTGTACAAGTTCAACCCACTGGCACAAATGACCAGCGAGGAAGTGTGGGGCTATATCCGCATGCTGGAGCTGCCCTACAACAGCCTGCATGAGCGCGGTTTTATCAGCATCGGTTGCGAACCTTGCACTCGCCCGGTACTGCCTAACCAGCACGAGCGCGAAGGGCGCTGGTGGTGGGAAGAAGCCACCCAAAAAGAATGCGGCCTGCATGCGGGCAACTTAATCACCAAAGCCTGACCCGTAGAAGCGAGCTTGCTTGCGAAGGCATCACCTCGGTAACCCCGCCTGTTTACCGGTGCCTGAATCGCGAGCAAGCTTGCCCTGCAACACATCCACCCGCCCCTCTAACCTATTCCTGCCTTGCGTTTACTCACGGCTTACGCCCAGAATTAGCAATTATTCTCAATAGCGTTTGAGCCTAGTCTTATGTCCTCGGGTGAACCTCCGTTTCAGACCGCGATTTCTGACCTGTACTGCGAGCATCATGGCTGGCTGTTTGGCTGGTTACGCCGAAAGCTTGGCTGCGCTCAAAACGCGGCCGATCTTACACAGGACACCTTCACCCGAATCCTCAAGGCCCGCGAGTCGGTCGCCACCCTACGCGAACCTCGAGCCTTTTTGAGCACAACGGCTCGCCGACTGATCATCGACCAAGCACGACGCAAACAGATCGAAAACGCCTATCTGAAAGAACTGGCTCTTACAGCCGAAGCACTTGAAGGCTTTCAATCGCCCGAGCACATTCTTACCACCCTCGAAGCACTCGAACAGATCGCTTTTATTCTGGAAGGAATGCACGACAAGGCACGCCAAGCGTTTGTGCTGTATTACCTGGACGGCCTCACCCAGACCGAGATTGCCCGGCAACTGGCGCTGTCAGACCGCACCGTTCGCAAGTATCTGATTCAAGCCTTGCTGCATTGCAGCCACAGTCTGGACACCTGATCTTCCATGCCAGCTTCGCGCCAAACCATAGATGAGCAAGCCGCTGAGTGGATACTTCGCCTGCACGAAGAAGGCTTCAGCGAGGCATTACGTGCTGAGTTCGAGCGCTGGCAGCAACTCAGCCCACAGCACACAGCCGCCGCCCTTCGCATGCAGGATGTCATTGCGCGCTTACAGTCTTTGCGTGAACAAAGCGCCCCTGCCAAAGCGGGACTTAACGCAGCATTTAGCGGGCGCAAACGTTCAACACAACGCAAACAGGCCGTCCGCGCCCTGCTGATTGCCTGCTGCTTGGCACTGCCCATCACGTTGCTATTGCAAAGCAACTACCCAGAGCAATGGATGGCCGATATCAGCACCGGCCCCAACGACTGGAAAACCTTGCGCCTTAGTGATCACTCAACCATTACCCTCAGCGGCACTAGCGCGGTCAATGTGCGTTTCGATGGCAAGCAGCGACTCATCGAATTACTGCAAGGCGAAGTATTGGTCGACGTTGCTCACGACAGTACGCGCCCGTTTATTGTGCAAACCGCTCAAGGCCGCATGCGCGCACTGGGTACCCGTTTCGTGGTCAAACGCCAACCCCAAACCACGCTACTGAGCATGCTGCAATCACGTGTAGCGGCGCAAAGTGCCAACGAGCAACAAACGCTGGACGTGGATGCCGGCTCACAAGCAGTGATCAGCCCCAGTTCAATCGAGTTGTCAGGCACCATTGATCCGTCGAGCATTAATGAGGCTTGGCGGCGTCATCAACTGGTGGTTGAGAATGAACCCGTGCCCCAGGTGCTCGATGAAATTGCTCGCCATCGACGCGGCCATATCCAATTTGATCGCAAGGCTTTGGCAGATTTTCGCGTGTCAGCCGTCTTGCCACTGGACGACACCGACCGGGCACTGCAACTGATCGCCGACACCCTGCCACTGAAGATTAAAACCTATACGCCTTGGCTGATTGTGGTCAGTCAAACGCCCGACCCTAAAGAATAATAATTCGCATTCGTTCCGCTTTTTCCGAGTCAACCGTCAAGGAAGGTACATAGACCCATAAAGGACTGCGTTTTCCCATGCTGACTCCCTACTCCCACCGCGCACGTTTTAGCCCGAGAGCCTGCGCGCCACTAACCTTGGCCATTCACTTGATTGTTGCCTCGGCCGCCGGGGTGCTGAGCACCACAATGGCGCAGGCGCAATCGATGTCTGTACAAACCTACGACATTCCTGCCGGGCCACTGGGCAGCGCATTAAATCGGTTTGCGCAGCAGGCGGGAGTGGCGATTGTTTTTCAGTCCCACAACCTTGATGGCCTGACCACGCCCGGCCTGCATGGCCCTTACAACGAGCAGTCCGGGTTCGAAGTCTTGTTGCGCGGCAGCGGCTTTACCGTAGTCAAAAGCGCCAACGGTTATAGGCTCGACGCATTACCCACGGCAAACGGCACGCTGGAGCTGGGCGCAACTCAAGTCAGCGCCAACCAACTGGGAACGATTACCGAAGGCTCGGGGTCCTACACGCCTGGCAGCATCGCTACGGCTACACGCATGGTGTTGACCCCGCGCCAAACCCCGCAGTCGATATCGGTGGTGACCCGCCAAGCGATGGACGATTTTGGCCTCAACTCTATCGATGACGTGATGCGCCATACCCCCGGCATCACTGTGGCCACTTACGACAGCGACCGCACCAGCTACTATTCGCGTGGTTTTGCGATTAAAAACTTCCAGTACGATGGCATTCCCATCCTGCAAGACCCGCAATATTCTGCTGGTCACACCCTCACCGACACTGCAATTTATGACCGGGTAGAAGTCCTGAAAGGCGCTACAGGGTTACTCACTGGTGCGGGCGGCCCCGGCGGCACTATCAATATGGTGCGAAAAAAACCGACCCGCGAATTCAAAGGCCATATCGATTTGGGTGCGGGTTCGTGGGACAACTACCGCTCCGAAATTGATATGAGCGGGCCATTAACCGAGAGCGGTAATGTGCGCGGTCGGGCCGTGGCGGCTTATCAGAACAAGCACTCGTTCATGGATCACTACAAACGAGACAGCGAGGTTTACTACGGCATTCTGGAAGTGGATCTGACGCCCGACACCCTGCTGACCCTCGGCGCCGATTATCAAGATAACAACCCCAAAGGTTCCAGCTGGTCAGGCAGCGCCTCGCTGTTTAACTCCGCTGGCGATCGCATCAGCACCCCGCGCTCGTTCAACAACGGCGCAAAATGGAGCAGTTGGGAGCAATACACACGCACAGCCTTTGCCACGCTCGAGCACACCTTTGAAAATGGCTGGGTCGCAAAGGGTCAATACAACCATCAGATTAACGGCTACAACGCACCGCTCGGCGCACTGCTCGACCCTGATGTAACCACTGGCAAAGCTAAAATGCTGGCCCGCAAATACACCGGCGAATACGTCAGCGACAGCGGCGACGTATACGCCACAGGCCCGTTCGACTTACTGGGCCGCGAACATGAGCTGGTAATCGGCGGCTCGGTGTCCCGATCGCACTGGAAAGGCAACGATTACACCAATGCCGTCATGATCAATAACGCTTACGACTACTACCACTGGGACGGCGATAGCCTTGAGCCGGATTGGGGAAAGGTCACTTCGAAAAACGACGAAATCACGCGCCAGACCGGTACTTACGTCACGGGCCGCTTCAGCTTGATGGATGATTTAACCCTGATGCTGGGTACGCGCGTCGCTAACTACAGCCTAAGCGGCACCAGCCAAGCCAAAGACACTGGCAAAGTGCTTCCTTATGCGGGGCTGATCTACGACCTCAATGACAATTTTTCGGCCTACGCCAGCTATACCGAGATTTTCTTGCCGCAGTCTTACTACCGAGACCGCAACAACAAAATGCTAGAGCCCGATGAAGGCTCCAACTATGAGCTGGGCTTGAAAGGCGAGTTCTTTGATGGCCGCTTAAACTCAAGTCTCGCGTACTTTGAAGTCCATCAAGATAACCGCCCCGAAGCCGACATGGCCTACAACGCGCGCCCGACCAACCCGGACATTGATTACGCCTACAAAGGCATCAAAGCCACGACCAAGGGTTACGAAGCAGAAGTTTCGGGCGAACTCATGCCCGGCTGGCAGCTACAAGCGGGCTACACCCATAAGGTCAGCCGCGATCAGAGTGCAAAGAAGGTATCAACGTGGGAGCCCGAAGACCAGATCAACCTCTACACCAGCTATAAGCTAACCGGCGCACTCGACAAACTGACCCTGGGCGGTGGCGTTCGCTGGCAGGGCACAGGCTGGCAAGTGCTCACCAACTGGGGCAAGGGCGGCGCCCAAGAAAAATTCTCACAAGACCCGTACTGGCTGGTTGACCTGATGGCACGCTATCAACTCACCGAACAGCTATCGGCCACGCTCAACGTCAATAACCTGTTCGACAAGTCGTACTACACCAACATTGGGTTCTATAACTCGTCGTACTACGGTGATCCGCGCAACGTGATGCTGAGCACACGCTGGGATTTCTGAGTCAACCTGGGTAATCGCTGACGAGGGCTGCGATTGAGCACGCAGCTTTCTTTACGTCTGCCCCCGATCAATCAGACCACTGCACTGAGTGACTTTACGACGGCGGCGCCATCGAGCGCAGCCGTCGATAGCTGCTACGGGCACTAAAAACACACGCGCAAAAAAAAGCCTGCACTTGGCAGGCTTCTTGTGGATCACAAGCGTTCAAGGGGCTTGTATTCCGAATATGGCGCAGCGGACGGGACTCGAACCCGCGACCCCCGGCGTGACAGGCCGGTATTCTAACCGACTGAACTACCGCTGCGCGTAACACTGAAAGCGAATGGTGGGTGATGACGGGATCGAACCGCCGACCCTCTGCTTGTAAGGCAGATGCTCTCCCAGCTGAGCTAATCACCCTTTCACTTCACTCTCGATGCGGGGCGCATTCTCTCACACTTTTTGTGTAAGTGGTTGTTTTTATTAGACTTTTTTCAAAATCGTTTAAAAACCACCGTTTCCAACGCCCTGCTCTTTGACCCAACAGAAAACTGTAAGATCGAAGCCTTTCAAGAAGAAGCCCGCATTCAGCGGGCTTCCCCTAACCACAAGCGTTCAAGGGGCTTATGGTAAAAATATGGCGCAGCGGACGGGACTCGAACCCGCGACCCCCGGCGTGACAGGCCGGTATTCTAACCGACTGAACTACCGCTGCGCGTAACACTGTGAGCGAATGGTGGGTGATGACGGGATCGAACCGCCGACCCTCTGCTTGTAAGGCAGATGCTCTCCCAGCTGAGCTAATCACCCTTTCACTCTCGGTGTGGCGCGCATTCTACGTAGCGTCCTATAGTCTGGCAAGCACTTTTTAAAATAATTTTCTTATGCGTGACAAAGGCTTAGCGCAGGGTTGGCCTATAAGGTTATGAAGCGAATAATGCCGTCTTTGTATAAAGGAGTGATTCACCCCATGTGGTTCAAAAACCTGCTTATCTATCGCCTGACCCAAGATCTGCCTTTTGATGCGCAGGTGCTGGAAACTGCACTGGCCACCAAACCGGCCCGCTCGTGTTCAAGTCAGGAATTAGCCACCTACGGTTTCGTTGCCCCTTTCGGCAAAGGCGAAGACGCGCCTCTGGTTCACGCCAGCCAAGACTTCTTGCTGATCGCCGCTCGTAAAGAAGAACGTATCCTGCCGGGCAGCGTCGTACGGGACGCCTTAAAGGACAAGGTCGAAGAGATCGAAGCCGAGCAAATGCGCAAGGTCTATAAGAAGGAGCGCGATCAGCTAAAGGATGAAATCATCCAGGCCTTCTTGCCTCGCGCCTTTATTCGTCGCTCAGCGACCTTTGCCGCCATCGCGCCCAAACAAGGCTTGATTCTGGTTAACGCCTCTAGCCCTAAACGCGCCGAAGACTTGCTGTCTACCTTGCGTGAAGTGATTGGCTCGCTGCCCGTGCGGCCATTGGCCGTCAAAGTGGCGCCAAGCGCGATCATGACTGAATGGGTCAAAACCCAAAAAGCCGCTGATAACTTCTTTGTCCTCGACGAGTGTGAGTTGCGCGACACCCACGAAGATGGCGGGATCATTCGCTGCAAGCGTCAGGATCTGACCAGCGACGAAATCCAACTGCACTTGAGCACCGGCAAAGTGGTGACTCAGCTGTCATTGGCCTGGCAGGACAAGCTGTCGTTTGTACTGGACGACAAACTGGTTGTTAAGCGTTTGAAGTTTGAAGACCTGCTGCAAGATCAGGCCGAACAGGACGGCGGCGATGACGATCTGGGCCAGCAAGATGCCAGCTTTACCCTGATGATGCTGACCTTCGGCGAGTTCTTGCCGCAGCTGTTTGAAGCATTGGGCGGCGAAGAAATCCCGCAGGGCATCTAAACCTCCGTTAGCTGTAGTCGCTGCCACAGGCTGCGATAAGGGCCGCAGGGCCTTCGCCATTGGTTCACCAACAAAGGCAGGGGCGCTGCGCAACCCATCGCAGGCAGCGCCAGCGACTACAGCGTATCGCTCCAACACAATAATCATAAAAAGGAACACCATGCGCGCACTCGCTGCTTTAAGCCGCTTTGTCGGCAACACCTTTGCCTATTGGGTGCTGATTTTCGCCGTGCTGGCGTTTATTGAGCCCAACTGGTTTGTGGGCCTTAAAGGCGCCATCGTGCCGCTATTGGGCCTGGTGATGTTCGGCATGGGCCTGACGCTCAAACTCGAAGACTTCGCCGAAGTGGCTCGCCACCCTTGGCGCGTAGCATTGGGCGTGGTTGCTCATTTCGTGATCATGCCCGGCGTGGCGTGGTTACTTTGCCAAGTGTTTCACTTGCCGCCCGAAATCGCAGTGGGCGTGATTCTTGTCGGCTGCTGCCCAAGTGGCACCTCTTCCAATGTCATGACGTGGCTGGCCCGCGGCGATTTGGCGTTATCGGTCGCCATTGCTGCTGTCACCACCCTCCTCGCCCCCTTGCTGACCCCTGCCCTGATATGGCTGCTGGCCTCCGCCTGGCTGCCGGTTTCATTCATGGAGCTGTTCTGGTCGATCCTTCAAGTGGTGCTGCTGCCTATCGTGCTTGGTGTATTGGCGCAACGCCTGCTGGGCGCACGCGTACGTTTTGCTGTGGACGTTTTGCCGCTGGTCTCGGTGATCAGCATCGTGATTATCGTCGCCGCTGTAGTGGCTGCCAGCCAAGCGCAGATCGCCAAGTCAGGTCTGTTGATTATGGCCGTAGTGATGTTGCACAACAGCTTCGGCTATTTGCTCGGCTACTTCACCGGGCGCCTGTTCAAACTGCCACTGGCCCAACGCAAGTCACTGGCGCTGGAAGTCGGCATGCAAAACTCAGGGCTCGGGGCCGCATTGGCCAGCGCGCACTTCTCACCTTTGGCGGCGGTGCCCAGCGCGCTGTTCAGTGTTTGGCACAACATCTCTGGGGCGCTGCTGTCGACGTATTTCCGTCGCATGAGTGAGAAACAAGATCGCGATGACGCAGCCAAAGCTACAGTGAACTGAAATTTCAGGGGTTGCGTGTCAGATTAATCGTGGGCAATATACTGCGCACTGCGAGGACGACCTTGCGACTCATTGAGTGATTATTCTGGGGACGACCCCATCATTTGATGGAGGCAGTATGTCCTGGATTATTTTGTTGTTCGCAGGCCTGTTTGAAGTTGGCTGGGCCGTCGGCCTGAAATACACCGATGGTTTCTCCCGCCCCTTGCCCACCGCACTGACCATTGCAGCAATGGCCGTTAGCCTTGGTTTGCTCGGCCTAGCCATGAAAGAGCTGCCGTTGGGCACCGCCTATGCCATCTGGACAGGCGTTGGCGCCGTCGGCACGGTCATCGCCGGTATCATTTTGTTTGGTGAATCTATGGCGCTGTTCCGGCTGGCCAGTGTTGCGCTGATCATTGCCGGGCTGGTGGGCCTCAAGATGAGCGCTTAACACCGTCTACACCCAAGATGCAAAACCGCCAGCGCTTTCGTAGGCGCTCCGAAGGCTACGAGCTCTGCTCTTAAAAGCTCGCTACCTTCGGCAGCTCCTACGAGGTGCCGGCATATGCCTTACATGCGCTCGCCGCGTAATTGCGCCACTCGCTCACGCAGCAGTTTTTGGGTGGCATCGCTGGCTGCAACCGGCTCCCCCGCCACTAATGTCACTCGTGACCAGAGTCGATGGAAGACACCTTTCTTCGGATCACGACTAAAAAAGCTGCCCCACAAGCCCTGCAATGCCATCGGAATGACCGGCACCGGGGTCTGCTCCAAAATTCGCGTAACCCCCGCCTTGAACTCGTTAATGCTTCCATCAGTGGTCAACTTGCCCTCCGGAAAGATGCACACCAGCTCGCCATCATTCAAATACTCGGCAATCTTGCGAAAGGCCCGCTCATAGATCACTTCGTCTTCACTGCGCCCTGCAATCGGAATAGTGCCGGCTGTGCGGAAGATAAAGTTGAGCACTGGCAAGTTGTAGATCTTGTAATACATCACAAAGCGAATAGGACGACGCACTGCGCCGCCTATTAACAGCGCATCTACAAATGACACGTGATTGCACACCAGCAAAGCCGCGCCCTCATCAGGAATCGCGTCCAGGTTTTTGTGCTGCACGCGGTACATGGAATGGCTGAGCAGCCAAATCATGAAGCGCATGCTGAACTCAGGGACAATTTTGAAGATGTAGGTATTAACGGCGATGTTTAGCAGCGATACCACGAGGAACAACTCGGGAATCGTCAGCTTGGCCACGCTCAACAACACAATGGTGACAATCGCCGACACCACCATAAATAGCGCATTGAGGATGTTGTTGGCCGCAATCACCCTCGCCCGCTCGTTTTCTGCGGTACGCGACTGGATCAATGCGTACAGCGGGACGATATAAAAACCGCCAAAGATGCCCAGCCCAAGAATATCGAACAGCACCCACCACGCCTGGCTAAAGCCCAACACGCCCAACCAGTCATAGGCCTGAAGGCTGTGCGGCAACGGCCCGGAATGCCACCACAACAACAGGCCGAATACGGTTAGACCCAGCGAGCCAAACGGCACCAGCCCAATCTCAACCTTACGCCCCGAAAGCTTTTCACACAGCATCGACCCCAGGGCGATACCGACCGAAAAGACCGTAAGAATCAACGTAACGACCGTTTCATCACCTTGCAGCCAGTCTTTGGCATAGGCCGGAATCTGCGTGAGATAAATCGCCCCCACAAACCAAAACCACGAGTTACCGACCACTGACCGTGAGACCGCGGGTGTCTGGTTCAAGCCCATGCGCAATGTAGCCCATGACTCACTGAAAATGTTCCAGTTCAAACGCAAGTTGGGCGTATCCGCAGGCGCATTCGGAATCGCACGACTGGCCAGGTAGCCCAACACCGCCACCGACACAATGACCAACGAAACAACGGTCGCGTAATGGTTTGAGGACAACATGATCCCCGCACCAATGGTGCCCGCCAGAATCGACAGGAATGTCCCCATTTCCACCAAACCGTTACCACCGACCAGTTCGTCCTCGTGCAGGGTTTGCGGCAAAATCGAGTACTTCACTGGCCCGAACAACGCCGAGTGCGTGCCCATCGCAAAGAGCGCAACAAGCATCAACACCAGATGATCGAAGGCAAAGCCAATAGCGCCTACTACCATGATGGCTATTTCGCCAAGTTTGATTAGACGAATCAGGCGGTCTTTGGCGTACTTTTCGCCAAATTGCCCGGCCAAGGCCGAAAACAAAAAGAACGGCACTATAAATAGCAGCGCACATAAATTGACCCAAATCCCGCGATCCCCTTCGATGCTCAACTTGTAGAGAATCGCCAGGATTAATGACTGTTTAAACAGGTTGTCATTAAGGGCACCCAAAGACTGGGTTACGAAAAAAGGCAGGAAGCGACGCTTCCTCAACAAACTGAACTGTGACGGGTGACTCATCGTCCATGCACTCAAGTAACGCCGAAGGGCTTTGTAATTGGAGTGCAGTTTTAACACTCAAGCCACACTGTTGTTCAAGTTCTGTGTTTCACGCGACCTCCTTGAGCACTAAACACAGAACTTGGACAACGTTTGTTACTTTTTAAGCCCCGCAATACAAGGTGATACAAACAGCTCGCCGCGATAAGCCCCCTTCACGGTCCGCGCCCCGACGACCAGCCACATCAGCGCCAGCATCACAACCAACACACAACCAGCCACATCGAAAAAGCTCAGGTGCAGCAGGCTCCCCAACCGCAAAGTTGCCAGGGAGTAAACACCCAACGGGAACGTGAAGCCCCACCACCCCAGATTGAACGGGATGCCTGAACGGAAGTAACGAATGGTGATTAACACCGCCATCGACAACCACCACACACCAAAGCCCCACAGGGCAACGCCTGAAATCAGACCTATCCCCTCAGCAATTTCACCGATGCGGACAAAACCATTGGCGGCGAAGATTGCAGGTGCATCAGCCCCCAGTAGCAACATGCCCAGCGCGCCGGTGCCAATCGGCCCCAAAGCCAACCAACTCGATGCAGCCATGCTTTCATGGGGCAGTTTATGCAGCGCCATGCGCAGCATCAAAATGGTCAGAATGCTGAATGCCACAGGCACCGAAAATGCCCACAGCACATAACTGGTAATCAGCACATGGAACTGCGCAACCGAGTCAACCAGATGGGAGGCCAACAACCCGCCACTGGCCGCAGCCACCTCCGCGGCAACCACAGGTAACAACCAAACGGCTGTCATTTGATCAATGCTGTGCTCCTGACGGGTGAACATCATGTAGGGAATCATGACCCCAAATGCCAGCGACATCGCGACATCGAGCCACCACAGCACTTGCGCCACATCTACCATCGCAGCGCCCCAGCGCGGGACGCCAAATAACAGAAAGCCATTAATGATGGTGGCCAACCCCATTGGGATGGTGCCGAAGAACATCGAGACCGTGGAGTGACCGAAAATACGCCGCGCCTCATCGTAAAACATCACCCAGCGTGCGCCATACAGCACGCTGAACAGAATGAACAAACCAATATTGAACAACCACAACCCTTCGGCGAAGGCGTGAATACCGGGGATATGCACCGGCAACTGGGCCAAGGCCAATGCGAGAACACCTGTGCCCATGGTCGCGGCAAACCAGTTGGGCGTGAACTGGCGGATCACTTCGCGCGGGTGTTGTAGTTGGCTAAACGGCCGAAAATCGGCTCGGGCTTTGTTAGGGCAAGTCATGGGTTCCTCCTGCTCCTCGTATGAGGTGATCTAAAGAGTAGAACCAAATCGAATATCTATATAACGGGTAATTTCTCTATCTGTTATCGATTATGCAGATATGAATTTTTACCACTGACTTCAAGCCCTGCGACCCTTGGCCGCGCTCAGACCATGGTCGACACTGACGCCGTTTGAACATCATGCGAGACTAGCCCCCCGGAGCTGGATTGCTACCGGGCATTACACGTTCAGGAGTCTCCATGTCGCTGTCCAGCGGGCTGATCGCCGCCGTCGCTCTGGCCTATATGGCCATCATGTTTGCCATTGCCTTTTATGGTGACCGGCGCAGCAAACCGTTGCCGCCGAAAATTCGCGCGTGGGTCTACAGCCTGTCGCTGGCGGTGTACTGCACCAGCTGGACATTCTTTGGCGCCGTAGGTCAGGCGGCTGAACAACTGTGGGCGTTTTTGCCAATTTATCTGGGCCCGGTGTTGCTGCTGGTGTTTGCGCCCTGGGTCTTGCAAAAGATGGTGATGATCAGCAAACAGGAGAACATCACCTCCATCGCTGACTTTATTGCTGCCCGCTACGGCAAATCTCAGTCGTTAGCGATTGTGGTGGCCTTGATCTGCCTGGTGGGGGTTTTGCCTTACATCGCGCTACAACTCAAGGGCATCGTGCTGGGCGTTAACTTGCTGATTGGTGCCGGCGCCGACGCTACCGGGACACGCGCCCAAGACACCGCACTGATTGTGTCGCTGGTGCTGGCGCTGTTCACCATCGTGTTTGGCACGCGCAACCTGGATGCTACAGAACACCACCGAGGCATGGTGCTGGCGATCGCTTTCGAGTCACTGGTCAAACTATTTGCCTTTCTGGCCGTTGGTGCTTTTGTGACTTACGGCCTGTATGACGGCTTTGACGACCTGTTCAGCCAAGCGATGCTGGCACCGCGCTTAGAGGAGTATTGGAAAGAAACCATCAACTGGCCCTCAATGGTGGTGCAAACCGGGGTGGCAATGATGGCGATCATCTGCCTCCCGCGGCAGTTCCACGTAACAGTGGTCGAAAACATTGAGCCGCAAGACTTGCGCTTGGCTAAATGGGTGTTCCCGGCTTACCTGATACTGGCCGCACTGTTTGTAGTCCCTATCGCACTGGCCGGGCAGATGCTGCTGCCAAGTTCGGTGCTGCCTGATTCATTCGTGATCAGCCTGCCGCTAGCCCAAGCCCATCCTGCGCTGGCATTGTTGGCGTTTATTGGGGGGGCATCCGCCGCCACTGGTATGGTGATTGTCGCCAGCGTTGCCCTGTCAACAATGGTCTCCAACGACATGCTGCTGCCGTGGCTGCTAAGGCGCAAAAACGCCGAGCGACCGTTCGAGGTGTTCCGCCACTGGATGCTCTCGGTGCGTCGTGTGTCGATTGTGGTCATTCTGCTGCTGGCCTATGTCAGTTATCGCTTGCTCGGTTCGACGGCCAGTCTGGCCACCATCGGCCAAATTGCCTTTGCTGCGGTCACTCAACTGGCTCCTGCCATGCTCGGCGCTCTTTATTGGAAGCAAGCCAACCGACGTGGTGTTTTTGCGGGCCTGGCAGCCGGCACGTTTATTTGGTTTTACACCTTGGTGTTGCCACTGATCGCACACAGCCTGGGTTGGCAGTTAAGCCACTTCCCGGGGCTGGCGTGGTTACACAGCAACCCGCTCGGCCTGCCGATTACTCCGCTGACCCAAGGCGTTGTGCTGTCATTGGCCGGTAACTTCACGCTGTTTGCCTGGGTGTCTGTGTTGTCGCGCACACGCGTGTCGGAACACTGGCAAGCAGGGCGCTTTATTGGCCAAGAGATCAGCAGCCACCCCAGCGGTCGCTCCATGCTTTCGGTACAGATCAACGACCTGCTGACCCTCGCGGCACGCTTTGTCGGAGAAGAACGCGCCCGCCAGAGCTTTATCCGCTTCGCTTATCGTCAGGGCAAAGGCTTCAACCCCAACCAAAACGCCAATGATGAATGGATTGCTCACACAGAGCGCCTGCTCGCAGGCGTACTCGGCGCATCCTCAACCCGCGCAGTAGTAAAAGCGGCCATTGAAGGCCGGGAAATGCAGCTAGAAGACGTGGTACGTATTGCGGATGAAGCGTCAGAAGTGTTGCAGTTCAACCGCGCATTGCTGCAAGGCGCCATTGAAAACATCACTCAGGGCATCAGCGTGGTCGACCAGTCACTCAGGCTGGTGGCATGGAATCGCCGCTATCTGGAGTTGTTCAATTACCCCGACGGCCTGATCAGCGTGGGCCGCCCGATTGCCGACATCATCCGCCACAATGCAGAGCGCGGCCTGTGCGGCCCCGGAGAAGCAGAAGTACACGTGGCCCGCCGCCTGCACTGGATGCGCCAAGGTCGGGCACACACCTCTGAGCGCTTGTTCCCCAATGGCCGGGTGATCGAATTGATCGGCAACCCAATGCCAGGCGGCGGCTTCGTGATGAGTTTTACTGACATTACCGCGTTCCGCGAAGCCGAGCAGGCACTGACCGAAGCCAATGAAGGACTGGAGCAGCGGGTAGCCGAACGCACACGCGAACTGTCAGAGCTTAATCAGGCGCTGACCGACGCCAAAGGGGTTGCTGAAGCAGCCAACCAATCCAAAACCCGTTTTTTAGCAGCCGTCAGCCACGACCTGATGCAGCCGATGAACGCCGCCCGACTGTTTTCCGCCGCCCTCTCCCATCAAGAAGAAGGTCTGAGCCCAGAAGCGAAAAAGCTGGTGCAACATCTGGACAGCTCATTGCGCTCAGCCGAAGACTTGATCAGCGACCTGTTAGATATTTCGCGTCTTGAAAACGGAAAATTCACTCCTGACATCAAACCTTTTGCGATCAACGACCTGTTCGACACCCTGGGAAATGAATTCACCGCCCAAGCACAAGAACAAGGCCTGAGCTTCAGAGTGCGCAGCAGCCGCTTGCGCGTCAGCAGCGATATCAAGTTACTGCGCCGCATATTGCAGAACTTCCTGACCAATGCGTTTCGCTACGCCAAAGGCCCGGTATTGCTGGGTGTTCGTCGACGCGGCGATGAGCTGTGCCTTGAAGTATGG
This sequence comes from Pseudomonas sp. E315, assembly GCF_055406205.1. Classification (NCBI taxonomy): domain Bacteria; kingdom Pseudomonadati; phylum Pseudomonadota; class Gammaproteobacteria; order Pseudomonadales; family Pseudomonadaceae; genus Pseudomonas; species Pseudomonas sp. E315. The sequence goes on from NZ_JBUZPJ010000003.1 coordinate 45,276, forward strand.
GATCGCGGCCCCGGTATTCCTGAAGACAAGCTGCAGGTCATTTTTGAAGAATTCAAACGTTTGGACAGTCACCAGACACGCGCCGAAAAAGGCCTTGGCCTTGGGTTAGCGATTGCCGACGGCTTGTGCCGAGTGCTGGGCCATAAGTTGCAAGTACGCTCGTGGCCGGGCTTTGGCAGCGTGTTCAGTGTCAGCGTGCCTTTAGCCCGCAGCCAAGTTGCGCCGCAGCCGGTTGTGGCCGAACAAAATGGCCAACCCGTCACTGGGGCGCAAGTGCTGTGCATCGACAACGAAGACAGTATTTTGATCGGCATGCAAAGCCTGCTTACCCGCTGGGGCTGCCAAGTCTGGACAGCACGCGACCGCAAGGAGTGCGCAGCCTTGCTGGCTGAGGGCGTACGACCGCAGCTGGTGTTGGTCGACTACCATCTGGATGATGGCGAGGTCGGAACAGAACTCATGCGCTGGCTGCGAGCGCAATTGGGCGAACCGGTGCCGGGGGTTGTCATCAGCGCCGATGGCCGACCTGAAATGATTGCCGAAGTCCACGCCGCAGGCTTGGAATACCTGGCTAAACCCGTAAAACCTGCGGCATTACGGGCATTACTGAGTCGGCATGTGCCGCTGTGAGCTTACTCGGCGGGGTGCGCCACCCCGTCGATGTCCGTCAGCGCCCGCTCCAACAGGTCAGCCGGCAGGCTTTTACTGGCCCTGGCCCCCAGCAGCTTGAGCTGCTCACTGCGGCTGACCAGGTTGCCGCGGCCTTCGGTCAGCTTATTGCGCGCAGCACCGTAGGCTTTATCCAACTGCTGAAGACGATTACCCACTTCGTCCAAGTCCTGAATAAACAGCACGAATTTGTCATACAACCAACCTGCCCGCTCGGCGATTTCTCGGGCGTTTTGGCTTTGGCGTTCCTGCTTCCAAAGGCTGTCGATCACCCGCAAAGTAGCGAGCAAAGTGGTTGGGCTCACAATCACAATATTGCGATCAAAAGCCTCTTGGAACAGGTTGGGCTCGGCTTGCAACGCCGCTGAAAATGCAGCCTCAATCGGGACGAACAACAACACAAAATCCAGACTGTGCAGCCCTTCAAGCCGCTTATAGTCCTTGCCGGCCAAGCCTTTCACATGATTGCGCAGCGACAGCACATGTTGTTTGAGCGCGGCCTGCCCTATGACTTCATCGTCGGCGCCAACGTATTGCTGATAAGCCGTCAAGCTAACCTTGGAGTCCACCACCACCTGCTTGTCGCCCGGCAACATAATCAACACGTCGGGCTGAAAGCGCTCGCCATCCGGCCCTTTGAGGCTGACTTGGGTTTGATACTCGCGGCCTTTTTCAAGGCCAGCATGCTCAAGCACACGCTCCAAAATCAGCTCACCCCAGTTGCCTTGGGTTTTCTGGCCTTTTAGAGCGCGGGTCAAGTTGGTGGCTTCATCACTCAAGCGCAGGTTCAGTTGCTGTAAGCGCTCAAGCTCTTTACCCAGAGAGAAACGCTCACGGGCCTCTTGCTGATAACTTTCTTCAACCCGTTTTTCAAAGGACTGAATGCGCTCTTTAAGCGGATCGAGCAACTGGCCGAGGCGCTCATTGCTAGTCTCAGCAAACCGTTGCTCGCGCTCATCAAAAATTTTGCCCGCCAGCTCGGCAAACTGCGCTCGCAACTCATCACGCGAACCTTGCAGGTCGTTCAAACGTTGCTGATGACTGTCTTGTTGCTCACGTAACTCCGCCGCCAATGCTGCTGCATGAGCATCCAAACGCCGCAGCTCAGTTTCTTTGTGACTACGTTCAAGGTTCCAGGCATGGGCCGCATCGCGAGCGTTATCACGCTCTAACTGCAGCAGCTCAACTTCACGACGCAGCGCAGCCAGTTCGGCTTGTTTGGCTGCGTTAGCCTGCCCAAGATCGCTGATTTCATCACGACACGCGTCAAGCTGGGCGTTAAGGCCTTCTTGAGCCAGCTGCGCTGTATTCAGACGCTCATCGAGTAACGTCAGTTCGGCTTGGTGCCCACCAGCACGGCGTTGTAATTGCCAGATGTACGCCAGTAACGGAACGCCCGCCAAGGCCAAGCCCAGCAAAATGCTGCTCAGGTCCAGGGCCATAGCCCCTCCACACAAGGTAAAAGAGCAAGGGTAACTAAGCTGTCCAGCCGAAGACAGCTCAGTCTTCGATCTTGTTCAGCTCTTGCTGGGCAATCACGTCACCGGCGCGCGCCGCTTGGCGCAACAGTTCGTGGCCAATCCGCCGGTCGCGGGCGCTGCCGCAATCACGACACATGAGCTGACCCAATCGGCTTTGTGCCAGCACCACGCCTTGGCGAGCGGGTTGCTTGAGCAAATGACCAGCCACATGTTTCACATTCGGATTGGCGCCCAGCCGTGGGTTGTCGAGTAACCAAATAGCAACCCGCAAAGCAAAGCGCTTTGGCGGTTCAGGTGGTGGGTTGGGGCGAGTAACAGATGATGAGGTCGTACGAAACTTCATATAACACTGTGGGACAGAACAGAAGGCGCGCCACTCTACTCCTTTTTTCGTTTGGGTAAAGTCGAAAAAAGTCTACACCCTTGATCTAGAGCGAACGCACGGGACAATCCACAGATCCTGTGGATAAGTCAGTGGACAACCCGCGTTTAATCCCACCAAACGCCCACAGCTCGGGGGCTCCGCTCAAACTGACGCTTTTTTCACCAATTAAAAAAAACGATGTTTTTCATTGACTTAAATTTGCCTTACAGGCTAAGCAACCTACAGCTACAAAGCCCTCAAGCCTTTAAAACCTTGCACTGCGAATGTGCACAAGTTCACACCATGACGAAACAACAGGGTAATTGTTGTGTAGAAAATGTAGGACTTCGTGCCTTAGAGGCCATGACTCCCGAAACGCCCCCTTACGGCTCAGCGCGGCTCAGTCGCTGGATTTTCTGCAAAAAGGGTCTAAGTGATGCACCGGCGCAGCTCCATTGACCCTCTTTATAAGTGCCCGTTTTCGAGATGATTTAAGCCATGCAATAGAAGTATTTTGCTAGCACACTTGCATTTGAAAATTCAAGCCGTTAGTATCCGCAGCGTTAGTACCAAGCTGAAAGTCAATTCGGGCCGAACAAATCCCCTCAGCAAGCCTCCCCTAAAGAGAAGATGCGCTGATACACGGGATCGACCCCCTCGATGGTTTCCAGGTAAATCTTGCGACGATACGGCCTTTGAACAGAAGCAAAGGGTATCGCGAAGTTCTTTTACTCTGACCGAACCAACCTGCAAATTGATCAGGATCTTCACCCAGAGCACGGAACCTTAGCTCTTGTTGTGACTGCCTGCCCTCCTAAGTACCTACCTGCCAGCCCAAGCGCCACATACTTAATGCGCTCCAACTGGCGGCTTTGTTCCAGTCAGGTTCTTCGTCCAGCCAAAGATGGCTCGACGTCACTGGAACGTTTTAACGCAGCACGGATCATATCCGTGTCATTTGTAGGAACACCTAATAACTATGTCTACTCAAATCCATACTCAGGATGCCATTCGCACCCTAACCAACGCCTTTGCCCCAATGAACTGCCTGATTATGGCCGCTCGCAAAGGATGCTTTAGTTTTACTCTGGTCAACGAACACGGCATCGCTCGTCACAGCGAACGTCTGTACCCCGATCAATATTCCAGCGCAGAACCTCTGCAAGCTGTGATCGAGCGTACTCGTCAGGCATTGATCGCCTGATCACGCAGTAAGCGCCTACACAACAAGCCCTGCCTGATTAGCAGGGCTTTTTGCTGACTGAGATTTAAGAAATATCCAGAATCGCTTAAGTACTTGCAGATCTATTGCCGCTGGCCCGAAGCTTCAAATGTTTTTAAAACAGCCTGTTACAACGAATATATGACACTACACTTCAACTTGAGCGGTTTCACTCGCTCCCGGCGTTCCCTTCCGACTCATCGCTGCCAAGCATTTGGGTGTCGCCGGTTATTTTCAGGCGTCGAGGACAATATGGGTATCGCTGCCAAGGAGTTGAGCCTTTACGTCATTCGGCCAACGCTTCTTTATATGGGTCAAGACAACCCGGATGCAGAAGCTTTGTTGCTAGGTATTGCGGCCAGCCAGTCCAATTTGGGGTCGGCCTTGCATGATCGTCGTGGTCACGGGCTTTACTGCATTCGTGAAGCCCGTCACGCCGCATTATGGGATCAATACTTGGCCCAAGACCCAGACTTGGCCAGCCTGGTTCGCGGACTGGCCAGTCAGCATGCCTTCTTGTGCAGCCCGCATTTAGAGCTCACGGTTAATTTGCGCTATGCAACGGCCATTGCCTGGTTGCTGATAGAAGAGCAAAAGTTAGCCATCCCCACGGCCGATAATCTACTCGGCATGGCAAGAGTCTGGCGCCAAGCCTTTGAACCACAAGGACGTTTACGCGATTTCACTGATGCGTGGCGCACCTGCGTTACACCTCTCAACCAAGTGGCTTGAGATTTAGCCTACCCACAATAACGTTGAAAAGACCCAAAACCGGTAGGATTGTCCTACAAAACAAGGCTATCTCCTGCGATTTAGCCTATAGCGCTTAAACAAAAATGTTGGTAGCTTTCCATCCGGTGATCAAAAGGAGTTCTAATAATGAAAAAAGTAATGCTCAAGACCACACTTAGCCTCGCCGTCACTTTGGCTTCCAGCCAGATTTTCGCAAGCGGCTTCGCCCTCAACGAACAAAGCGTTAGCGGTATGGGGACCGGTTTCGCAGGTCGCTCATCTTCTGCCGACGATGCAAGTACCGTTTTCGGTAACCCTGCCGGTATGTCTCGTCTCAATGGTCAGCAAGTGACTGGCGGCATCGCCGTGATTGATGCTTCGAGCGATATCAAAGATGCCTCGGGTAAATACTCGGGTAGTAACAAAGGCGACATGGTGCCGTTCACCGGCGTACCTATGGGCTTTTACACGAACAAGCTCAACGATCAGTGGTCCGTAGGCTTTGGTGTTTACGCGCCTTTCGGCCTGGTGACCGACTATGAAAGCGGCTTCCAGGGCCGTGCTTTCGGCAGCAAAAGTGAAGTTAAAGTTGTCACTTTGCAACCAACTGTCAGTTACGCCTTCAACGACAAGGTTTCGATTGGTTTTGGCCCAACGATCAACCGCATCGCTGGCACCCTGGAATCAGATATCACGTTCAACCCTCTGTTGGGCGACAACAATGTGAAAATCAAGGGCGACGATACCGCCCTGGGCTTTAACTTCGGCGTGCTGGTACAAGCCACGGATACCACCCGTGTAGGCCTGACTTACCACTCCAAAGTTAAATACAAGCTCGAAGGCCACACGACTATCTCCGCGAGCCCTGGCACCTCGGCCAACGGCCTGCTCAACAGCGGCCGTTATGACGCTTCGCTGAAAATCGACACGCCAGAATCTTGGGACCTGTCGGTTACTCAAGATTTGACTGATGCCTGGAAGCTTTATGCTGGTACCACATGGACCCGCTGGAGCCGCCTTAAAGACATCACCGTCGAAAACAAAGGCGTAACGGGTGCAGGTGGTGCTTATGCACCAGGCCTGTTCACTACCATCAAAGAAGATCAGAACTGGCACGATACTTGGGCCTACGCCATTGGTACTTCGTATCAGTTGAACAAGCAGTGGGTTGTGCGCACCGGTCTGACTTTCGACCAGTCGCCTACCAACAACGAAAACCGCTCACCACGTATTCCTACCGGTGACCGGACGATCTTCAGCTTGGGCGCCGGTTATAACGTGACTGACGATCTGACCATTGATATGGCTTACTCCTACCTGAAGGAAGAGTCGGTCAAGGTTCACGACTCTAACCTGCTTAACAACTACAGCGCCAAATACGAAAACAGCGCTAACGGTTATGCCTTGGGTGTGACCTACCGCTTCTAATTCACCACGACGTTAATCCCCTCGTCTGCTGAATTAAAAAAGCCCTGCTCTCTTCACCGAGGCAGGGCTTTTTATTGCGTAGGATTTATGGCTTTGAAGCGATGGCTTTTTCTATAGCTTCAATCAACTCAGGGCTGTCTGGCTTGGTCAGGCTTGAGAAGTTGGCGATAACATTGCCTTGTCGATCTACCACGTACTTATAGAAGTTCCACTTCGGTGCACTGCTTTGCTCAGCCAACACTTTGAACAAATGCGTTGCATCAGCCCCGCGGACTTTTTGCGGATCCGTCATGGTAAAGGTCACGCCGTAATTGACGTAACAGACCTTGGCTGTCTCTTCGCCGTCTTTAGCCTCTTGCTTGAAGTCATCAGACGGCACACCAATCAGTTCCAGCCCCTGCCCCTTAAAACGTTGATTCAAAGCCTCAAGCCCTTTGAACTGAGGCGCAAAGCCGCAAAAACTCGCGGTATTGACGATCAACAGCGGCTTGCCGGCAAAGCGTTGGCACAGATCAATGGGCTCCTTGGCCCGTAGCTTGGGCAACGAGCCCTCCAATAAGGGTGGGCATTGAGTTGCACCCACTGCGCCGGCGCACATCAACAGCAATACAGGCATCGCCATCCAGCGTTTAAACATGACAGGTGTCCTTGAAAGAAGTGGCAGGCCCAGAACTTACTCGCCAGCACCCCGATCCCAGGGCCTGTACGAAATGTTTTCGAGCGAAGGTTAGGCAGACGAAAACAGGCGATAAAGCAGAGTTTGCGTCGTGTAAACAAGCATTCCGCGCCTGTTTTCAACGCAGCTTAACCGAGCGCAGATACACGCTAGCAAGCGCCCATACCTAACTGCATCACAGCCAAACCGCTCTGCTGCCAGCCCCACCAGGCCAAAGCCAGTAGCAAAGCGCCAGCAGTGACGGCCCCTAGCCATATCCATGTTGAACTCACGCCATACTCCCCTGCCCTTGCAAACGCGCGACGGGTTGCTCACGTACCGGCCAATTCAAAGCCGCCGCCAATACACTCAATACAATCGAACCTTGCCAAATCAAATCGTAGTTGCCGGTTTGATCATAGACCACGCCGCCCAGCCAACCACCCAGGAAAGCGCCCAATTGATGGAACAAGAAGACGATCCCGCCCAGCATCGATAAGTTACGCACGCCGAACATTGTGGCGACCGTGCCATTGGTCAGAGGGACCGTCGACAACCATAAAAAGCCCATGCTCATGCCAAACAAATAAGCACTGAGCTGCGTCACAGGCAGCCACAAAAACAGGACAATGACCACCGCACGCGCCAAGTACAAGGCGGTTAATAAACGCGGCTTGGACATTCGTCCACCCAACCAACCAGCGGTATAAGTGCCAAAAATATTAAACAGGCCAATCAAGGCCAGCACGGTGGTGCCCACAGTCGCAGGCAGATGCTGGTCCACCAGATAAGCGGGCAGGTGGATGCCAATAAACACGACCTGAAAACCGCAGACAAAAAAACCAAAGGCCAGCAGCCAGAAACCAGAATGGCTGCACGCTTCGCGCAGAGCCTGTTTGAGGGTTTGGTCACCCCCAACAGTGGGCAATGGACGGTCTTTGAGCATGCTCACCAACGGCACGATCAACGCGACCAACATACCCAACACCAATAACGCAGACGACCAACCCAGCCAGCCAATCAAACCCAAGGTGCCGGGCAGCATTGCGAACTGGCCAAACGACCCGGCTGCGCTGGCAATCCCCATGCCCATGCTGCGTTTTTCGGGTGGCAAGGCACGACCCACTACGCCCAAAATCACCGAAAAAGAAGTGCCTGACAAGCCGATACCAATCAACAATCCCGCACTCAACGACAAGGTCACTAACGAGTCGGACAAGCCCATCAACACCAAACCCACGGCGTACAAAACGCCGCCGATCACAACAACTTTAGCCGCACCAAAGCGATCAGCCAGCGCTCCGGTAAAAGGCTGAGCCAAGCCCCAGATCAGGTTCTGCAAAGCAATGGCGAACGCAAACACCTCTCGCCCCCAACCAAACTGAGCACTCATGGGCGGCAGAAACAGCCCGAACCCATGCCGCACGCCCAACGACAGCGCCAAAATCAACGCACTGCCAAGCAGCACCCAACCGCTGGTACGCCACACCGATGTCATTGTTATTCTCCGTAGCGGGTATATACCCACATTTACTCGTACAACAGATGCTTCAGTCCGCACCTGCCAGCTCATTCAATAGCTCTACCAGTTGTTGGCGACGATCTTCACCCAAACGCTCAATCAAACGCTGCTGCGCGGCCTCCCAAGCTGGCAAGGCGGCCAACAATCGCTCTTCGCCCGCATCAGTGAGGCAAACCACACGATTGCGTTGGTCTTCACCCTCAGTCAACTTCACCAAACCTGCATGCTCAAGCACCCGCAAATTACGCCCCAATGTGCTGCGGTCGAGCCCCATCGCTTCTGCCAGCGAAGAAATACTCGGCTGATCAAGGCGCTTGAGATTGCTCATCAACGAATACTGCGCAACGTTGATCCCGAAGCCATCGAGGGCGCCGTCGTAATGCCGGCTGATGCCACGCGAGGCTCGCCGAAGATGGGTACACAAACATTGGGTTGGTAACATTTTGTATGTATATACCCGCAATAACAGAGAATCAAGATTTAAAAAAACACCCATCACACTTCGTCGTCCAGCGATCTAACCCCGCAACATATTTAGATAACACCTGAGCTGAAGGCTTTTTGGCGTAAATGCGCAATCGGTCACATGACCCCATTGCGGTTCCAAAAGGAGTTTTCATGCCTACCCCTTCTTCAATACCTGCTTGGGTGCCACCGGCAAATGCTGTGAGAGCACAGTTTGCCAGTCGCCCAACACTGCAAGACGTCACCCAACAAATGCTTGGCGATGCCATTACTGAGAAATACCCCTCGCTGCGTCTGGATTTACCGCACGTGCGGCTGGCCACCCCTCGCCCGGGTGGTGGCTGGGAGTTGTCGATGCTCATGCCGCTGGTTCTGGATTATCTGGCCAATGGCACGCCCATTGATCTGAGCCCAATTGACCACCAGCATTACTTTTTGTCTGATGAGGCTGGCAACTGGCTGGAGCCAACCGGCAGCAGCTTGGACATGCAGGTACTCGAAACTTTAATCAAGGAGTTGCCTTGGAGTGTGCCCATTGGCCTACAAAATGCTCTGAGCGACTATTGGGCTAGTAACACCGATACCGGGGTCAGCCGTTGGCTCTGGCTCAGCGATGTGCTCAAGGACACCTTGAGCATGAATACGCTCAAGCCAGGTACTTTAAGTGACCTCGCCCTTGAAACCCTCAGTCAAGTGATCCAGTGCCCCGAATACGAGGAACGAATCCGCCAATACCCCGAGGACCCAACTCACGCCTATTGTCTGGAGACCACCTTTATCAACAGCGACGCCACCAACACTTGGTTAAGTTCATTGCTGGTGTTAGTTCGCTCCAATGTGGCGCTGCTCTGTAAACCTGATGGCGCGGTGAATGCCTTCCCCTCACTGGACGCCTTCATTGAGTACGGAGCACAACGCCTCGGCAAACGATATTCAGCTGATGAGATCCGGATCAAACGTTACGAGCTGGACGGCAATATTTTCGATGCTCAGGCCGGGGTCATCCTGGCTCAGCAATTGGAGCGCCTCGGGGCACTGAAACTGCCCACTCATGTCGGGTTGAGCGCGCTGCAAAAAATCTGTCAGGAACTTACCGACCCTGCGCAATATTTGTTGGACGCCCCGCAACCCGATCTTCCAGCACTCAACACGCTAAAAGAGCATCTACCCGATTGGTTGCAGCACGCTTCTGTTGCCGAACAAACACTGTACCGCCAATACAGCCTCGCACTGGCCCACGTCAAAAAGAACAACCAAGGCCGCACGTTTCTCAGTGGCATCGCCGACATCCGCGCATTCACTGTTGATGCCTTGAGCCAACAAATGCGGCTTGATCAAAAACGTCTGGAGCAAGAAGCAACCACGGCGCCCCCTTCTGAAATCCCGCTCCCGGATGACATTGAATTAACCTTCTTGATCGCAGCCGGCTTTCCCGGAACCGTTGGCATCACCGAAAAAGTAACAATGAGCCTGACCGATCTGGCGCTGAAGAACCTGCTGGGCAAACCTCAAGGCCCACTCACGCTGCGCCATCGTCTCGGGTTGACTCTGCCCATCTGGCTGACACCTGACTACATCACCCAGCGCAACGGCTTGATCGAACAAGTCAATATTGGCCAACAATACCCACAAAAACTCCAGAACTTACTTTTAGATGACACCCCGGACGCACTCGCGCGTGAACAGCTTTTTGCCGAACAACTGCGCGTGCAACTGCCCCTGCAAGCATTGGAGCTGAGCCTCAAGAAAGAAAACGGCTTGACCGCTCTGGGCGCTCGTTATGTCGCGGCATTAATGCGTCGCGAAACAGGCGAACGTCAAATCGATGGGCAACCAGTGGTCATTCGCCATCTGGCATTGATACGCAGAGCTGGCGCACGCCCTGATGTGGTCAGCAATATGTACATCATTGAATCCACAGACATGACGTCTGGCCCCCACCTCTTGTACCGACCGCTTTACGACCAGTCCTTGCATGAGTTCAGCTCGCGAGCAGCACTATTAGAAGCCATTTCCATACCCGGGGAGCTGCAAACCAGCGTTCTAGTCTGGCTGCCAGACGTGGCCCGGCCGATTTACGACAATGGCGGCTTTCAAGAACCGCATTACGTGCGCTTTGGGCAAGGCAGTGAACTCTCTGCGATTGAAACCCCACAACCTGCCGAGCTGTCCGTTGATGGTGTCAGTGATGAGTTGATGCAGTGTCAACACAACGGCAAGTTGTTGCAGTTTCTCTACAGCGCTAACGCCAAGGCCTTGATCGATCAAGCAGACAAAGACTCGGTATCCAATAGTGAAAGCCGTTGGGGCGTGTTTCTTGAAGGCAGCGGCTTGCTCTTCAACACCCTGTTACTGCCCTTTTTACGTGGCCCGGCGATGTTAACCAGTTGGCTATTGATGCTGGCCGCGGCCGCGAACAAGGACATACCGGCCCTCGACAGCGACGACCCGACCACACGAGAGCTTGCCGTGGTCGACATGCTGCTCAATCTTGGGATGCTGCTGTTTCAAATGCTCCCCAATTCGCCACCTGCAAGCCCGCTACCCGCGGGCATCAAAGAGCAAGTCGTGCGCGCTCGCGTGCCCGCGCGCATTGCCAAACAATGGCCTGAGCCGCCACCTTCGCCCGTCGTGGCCGGTACTGTTGTTCTCCCGGGCGAAGTGCCCGGCGCCCAAAGTACGCTTCTGGATTTCAGTTTCGCCAGTGCTCATAACCGCTTAACGCCCAGCCAGCGCTCACGACTCTCGCAGTTTGAAGTGCCGCGTACTGAACCACTGCCGCAACCCACAGCCCATAGCCCCAATAAAGGCCTGTATTCAATTGATGGCCAGTGGCATGCCTTGGTGGAAGACAATCTGTACCGGGTCAGTCTAGAGCCTGAAGGCGCGATGATTGTCGACCCGTTAGACCACAACGTTCAGGGGCCTTATTTAAGAGTCGATGATGATGGCCATTGGTCGCTGGATCTACGACTGCGTTTATATGGTGGCAATCCACCCAAGCGGATGGATGCCATACGCCAGCGCAAAGCTCAGCGAGTTAGCGAGCTACAAGCTACCTATGAGCAGTTCATCGAAAATCAAAAAATTCAAGACCGAGAAATAGACATTACAGAGGCCGTGACAGAAAGTGCTTCAATGAGCCCCGAGCAAAGTGCTACTTATCGTGAGAAGTACCACAACCTGCTGCAAACACAGACAGACCATTACCTGCAATTATTAGACAGCAACAAAGAGCGTACAGAACTCCAAATCCCCCTCCCTTTGAAGTTCGTGGCCTACCTGATACAGCGGATCCTGCTCAATACCAGTAAAGCATTCTTAGTATCAGAAGACAGCCGCGAAGCACTTAAAAAAGAATGGGCACCCTTTTTCATAAAAAATGCCAGCAAGGTCAGTTCGGGGCCTCTCGACTCCATAGGTTATGTGCTGTACCTCAAAAGAACGGTCATGATCAACGAGCGCAGTATTTATTGGCTTGAACTCCAAGAACGCTATTTGGATGAGTTCTATAACTTGGGCATACCCATACCTGAGCCAATCGCACGATTGGTCGACAGGCGCGCAGCGAGCGCGCTCAGCGTCTTGGCGATTAAAGAACTGCAACTGCAATATCTGAAGCTACCCAGCATCAAAGAGCAGTCACTCAACCTGATTAATAGCCTGGAAGCTGTCGTTGACCCTCTGCAAGAACATGTACGCACCCACGCTGAACTAAATACACTCGAACTCAGCTCCCGTGAACGCCAAGAAGTGCTTGATAGTTTGGTAGAGCACTACGGTCAGGCGCTAGATGCTTTGCAAGGTATCGAAATCATCTATGCCGATGAGCTGGAGAGCCATTATTTTAAAAAACTGCTGACGCTGCTAGAGGGCATGTACAAGGATGTAACCGAAAGATTGGCGGACGAAATAAAACCGCCATCGAAACCACGTAAAAGACCGCCCACGCTTATACCGTCTCAACCCGGCAAGCCCAAAAAGCAAATTATTAAAACTCGCAACAACGGCCGACTAATTGGTGAGTTAAAACCGCGAAGCGAAGACCTGCCCATTGACGTCATCGAAGTACGTTCCGAGTACGACAACCGATTATTGTCCACTTATTCAGAACACGAAGATGGGTGGGATGAAGTTAAAATAGTGCATTCCGCTCAACCACAGCCCCCGGCACGAGCACTGACTGCGATCAAAAGCGATGCGCAAAAGCGCTTGAGCATGGTCAATGACCATCTAAAGCGGGTCGAGGGCTACATGAAAATTACCCGACACCCCGAAGATGTTGAGCATGTGCTTCAGTCAGAAGCTAATCACCTGAATAAGCTGGCCGCAGAACTTGATCAGGTCATCCAGACTCAACCTGAAGCCTCGCGCCAGGCGGCTGACCAAACACTCGTCACCGACTTACAAAACAGCGCCTTGCGCCTGACCAAGCGGGGCAAGGAATTGCGCATCGAGTTAAGCCTGAAGCTGGCGCCAACCCACGGCAACCTCAAATACCTGTTGGATGAAAAACTGGTGCAAATCGCCCTGCTTGGCGATCGCGGGGCGATGCGGGGCGAGCGTCAGGACTTCATGCAGGAATACGCGATTAATGACCGCCAAGGTCACACGCTGTGGTACGCCCACTTTCACTATCAAAAGGCCAACACACCGAAGTTGGACTACAGCGTCGCCCACATGAAAACCAAAGAGCAGCGCAAGCAAAACTACTACTCGCAGTTGGCCAAGGCGCAAGGTCAGCAGGCAGTTGTCGATATCCACCGTGGAGCCATCGGCAAGGATCTGGCAGAACGCTGGTTCCTGCCTCTGGCCCCTTAAGGACTTTAAATAACCGATGCAAACCAGGTGGCGCTGGTTTGCATCGGTGCCTCAGGCGACGCAAAAAACAGGGGTCAAATCAGCGCCAACCCAACCAACAGCAGCACTTCAAGCAGCTCAAGCAACGCGCCGGCCGTATCGCCAGTGGTGCCGCCCAAGCGACGCATCATCACTTGGCGTAACCACACAAACCCCAGCGTGGCCAACAACAGCGCCCACAGCCCAGCAATACCTGCCAACGCAACACAGGCCACAGCGCTGAGGCTCAGTACCCACCACCCAGCCTTACGCGGCAAATGGTCCGCCAAGGCCTGCCCCAAACCGCCTGCCCGTACGTAAGGCGTGGTCAAGAACACCCCGAGCAAAGCGCTGCGCCCGATCAACGGCACAATCAGCAATACAGCGCTGTGTTGCTGCTCAATCAGCGCCAGCAACGCGCAAAACTTGAGCAACAGCACCAGTACCAACGTGACTACGGCAATCGGGCCACTGCGCGGGTCTTTCATGATAGTGAGCGTGCGCTCGCGATCACCAAAGCCGCCCAGCCACGCATCAGCACTGTCTGCCAAACCATCCAGATGCAAGCCACCGCTGAGCAGCACCCACACTGTCAACAGCAACGCCGCGTGCAACATTAAGGGCGTGCCTACCAACGCAGTGTTCAACCCCCACAGCAACAGGCCAAACAGTAACCCCACCAGCGGATAAAACAGTAACGAACGTCCAAGCTCTTGAGGCTGCGGCATGCCGGGCAAACGAATCGGCAAACTGCTCAAAAATTGCAAGGCGATCCAGAACGCCAGCATGCTCAGCCCTCTTCGCTCACGACGCCCTGCGCCGCCACACGCAATGAGAACAACGCGCCATTGGCCACTTGAACCTGTAACAAGTGCTCTCGTGGCAAACCTCGCGCTTGAGCCAACAGTAACTTCATCACACCGCCGTGGCACACCACCAATACCCGTTCACCGGCATAGGCGTGGTGCAAACGATTAACCGCCGCCCACACGCGCTGCGAAAAAACCGACACCGGCTCGCCTTCTGGCGGGGTAAACCCGTACGGATCTGCCCAAAACCTGCCAAGCGCCTGCTCGTCGGTTTGCATTAATGCCGCTGCGCTTTGCCCTTCCCAGGCGCCAAAATGCAGCTCTTGCAGCCCCTTATCAAAACTGACGGGCAGCTTGAGCTGCTCAGCCAGTTCTTGGGCGAATAGGGCGCAGCGCTGCAACGGCGAGCTGACAATCCGATCCCACGGGCCGCGACCTTTGACAGCGGCGCGCATTTGCTCCCAACCCAAAGGGGTCAAGGCGTCGTCCAGACTGCCACGCAGGCCGCCACCCAATTCGGTTTCACCATGGCGCAGCACATCCAGCAGCACCGTCATGCCGGACGATCCGCCACTGCGGCCTCGGCGAACGTCGCCATGTGCCCATGCAGATCACAGGCCAGTCGCACCAACGGCACTGCCAATGCCGCCCCGCTGCCCTCGCCCAAGCGCAGGCCCAAATCCAGCAACGGCTGCGCCTGCAAGCTTTGCAGCACATGACGATGGCCTTGTTCGGCCCCGCGATGGCCGAATATCAGCCACTCACGGCACTCGGGATTCAAGCGCACGGCCACCATCGCCGCGACGGTACAGATAAAGCCATCGACCAACGCCACAATGCCTTCTTGTGCGCAAGCCACATAAGCCCCGGCCAAAGCCGCGATCTCAAATCCGCCCAAACGAAACAGGGTCTGCAAAGGGTCATCCAAGTACCCGGCGTGGAACGCCAGCGCCCGATCAATCACCCGAGCCTTATGGCTCACCCCTGCGGCATCAAGCCCTGTGCCCGGCCCGGTCAATTGCGATGCCGCGCATCCCAGCAGCGCACTGGCCACAGCGCTGGCCGAGGCAGTATTGCCGATGCCCATCTCGCCACCCACAAACAGTTCACTGCCCTGCTCGCGTGCCCGCACGATGCTGTCGCGCCCCGCTTGTAGCGCTTTCAGACCTTGAGCGTCTGTCATGGCAGGGCCTGTGGCAAAGTTGGCTGTACCCGCTCCCAACTGCAAATGACGTACGCCCGGCAAGTTAAGCATGGGCGTTACCGTGCCCAAGTCCACGACATCCAGCTGCGCACCCAGTTGACGCGCCAAAACGCTGATCGCCGCCCCTCCGTTGACGAAGTTATGCAGCATTTGCCCGGTGACCGCCTGCGGATAGGCCGAAACGCCTTCTGCCACCACGCCGTGATCTCCCGCAAAAATAGCGATCCACAACGCATCAATACGGGGTTTGAGTCGCCCCTGTAACCCGGCCAACTGCACGGCCAGCGCTTCCAGTTGCCCCAGCGAGCCAGCGGGCTTGGTCAACTGCTGCTGACGTTCGGCTGCGGCTGCCTGCATGTCACGGTCAACCGCTTTGCACGGTTTCAACCACCACGGGGTATTCATAGTGCAGTTCCTTTCAATGTCAGGGGCAAACCCGCCACTGTCAGCACCACTCGCTGACAGCGCTCGGCTAAGGCTTGATGCAACCAACCGGCTTCATCGACATAACGTCGCGTCAGTTCACCCAGCGGCACGACACCCATTCCGGTTTCGTTGCTGACAAAAATGACTTCACCCGGCAAGTCTGCCAAACACGCCAGCAGCGCATCGCGCTCCAAGGCCAGGCGTTGCGGGGTTTCGAGCATCAGTAGATTGGTCAGCCACAGCGTCAGGCAATCCACTAATAAGCAGGTGTCAGCAAGGGCGTTTTCACGCAGTACGCGGGCCAGCTCAAGGGGTTCTTCAATCAATGACCAATGCGCGGGACGACGCTCACGATGATGGCGCACACGCTCATTCATCTCGCCGTCCAGCGGTTGGCTCGTCGCAATGTAGGTGACGGCGCAGCCAGATTCGCTGGCAAGCTTCTCGGCCAAACGACTTTTGCCTGAGCGTGCGCCGCCCAAAATCAGTTGCAGCATGTCAGTTGTGCTCCAGCGGCAAACCACACAATTCACGCAGGTAGGCCGTGTCCAAGTGTTTTTCAACCAGGTCCGCCAACCGCTCAATGTCACGCTCACGCACTGCGTGATAGTCCACCGCTTGCACGTTCTGCAGCCCGGCCCAGCGCAACAGGGCGCTACAGGCAGCAGGCGACTCGAACAAACCATGCAGATACGTGCCCAAAATTTGCCCGTCTCCACTGTGGGCGCCGTCGCAACGGCCATCATCCAATTGCACCACGGGCTGCTCCAGCGCCGCGCCAGTGGTCACACCTGCATGGATTTCATACCCGCTGACTTCGGCGTTTTCCAGCACCAAGTGCCCGCGCACGTTGCGCAGTTGCTTCTCAGCGGCAAGCTGCGTGCTAAACGCCAATAACCCCAAGCCGTCACTGGAGCCCGGCGCACCTTCAAGCCCTAACGGGTCATGGACGTGCTCGCCCAGCATCTGCAAACCGCCGCAAATGCCCAGCACCTTGCCGCCGTAGCGCAAGTGGCGATCAATGGCAGCATCCCAGCCGTTGGCCCGCAAATAGGCCAAGTCGCTGCGCACGCTTTTGGAGCCCGGCAGGATCACCAAATCCGCAGGCGGGATGGCCTGCCCCGGCCCCACAAACTGCAAATTCACCTGCGGGTGCAGGCGCAGCGGGTCGAAGTCAGTGTGATTGCTGATGCGCGGCAGCACAGGCACCACAACGTTGAGCACTTGCTCGGCCTTATCGGTTTGACGCTGGTCGATACCGTCTTCGGCCTCTAGGTGCAAATCCATCACATAAGGCAGAACGCCAATCACTGGTTTGCCTGTGCGTTGTTCCAACCAGTCGAGCCCCGGCTGAAGCAAGGCAATGTCGCCGCGAAAACGGTTGATGATGAAGCCCTTGACCCGCGCCTGCTCAGTTTCGCTAAGCAGCTCCAACGTGCCGACCAAATGTGCGAAGACCCCGCCGCGATTAATATCGGCGATCAGCACCACCGGGCAATCCACCGCTTCGGCAAAGCCCATGTTGGCGATATCACCCGCTCGCAGATTGATCTCGGCAGGCGAGCCCGCCCCTTCAACCATCACCACTGGATAAGCTGCACTCAAGCGTTGATGTGAGGCCAATACCGCTTGCATGGCGATGGCCTTGTAGTCGTGATAGGCCACTGCGTTCATGCTGGTGACCGCACGCCCATGAATAATCACTTGCGCGCCCGTGTCACTGTTGGGCTTGAGCAACACCGGGTTCATGTCAGTGTGCGGCGCTAAACCGGCGGCCTGTGCCTGTACCGCTTGAGCACGACCAATCTCGCCGCCTTCAGCCGTTACCGCGCTGTTGAGCGCCATATTTTGCGGCTTGAAGGGCACCACGCGCACACCTTGGCGGGTCAGCCAACGGCACAACGCCGTGACCAACGTACTTTTACCAGCATCGGACGTCGTGCCCTGCACCATCAACGTGCTCATGGGGTTTCCTTGGCGTAAGTCATCAGCGCCTGCTCCAGCCTCAGCCAATCGGCCTCGTGGCCGGGCAGGCCAAAACGTACGCTGCTGTTATGGGCAAACAAGCGCAGTAAAATCCCGCGTTGCGCCATGAATTCGTAAAGGCGCTCGGCATTTGGTGTGATCAACCACTGAAACAGCGCGCAGCCGCCCAGCGGGGCCAAGCCGTACAAAACCAATAACGCAACCAAACGCTCGCTGGCACGCTCACTGCGCTCACGCTGACGAGCCTGCGCTTCGATGTCACGTAAACACGCCTGCCCCACGATGCGGGTTGGCCCACTGACAGCCCACGGCCCGACCTGCTCGGCAAGCAACTTGAGTAGCCTGGATTCGGCCAGCACAAACCCTAGCCGAACGCCAGCCAGCCCAAAAAACTTGCCAAAAGAGCGCAGCACAATCAAACCCGTGCGGGTGCTGTATGCGGCCAAACTCAATGCTGGGGTGTTGTCCATAAAGGCTTCATCCACCACCAACCAGCCGCCGCGTTGCGCCAAACGCGCGTGCCACTCCAGCAGTTGCTCAGGAGCCAAACTCAGGCCCGTGGGGTTATTGGGGTTGACCACCACCAGCACGTCCAGGTTGTCGAGGTAGAAATCCACCTCTTGCTCCATCACTTCGCGCACGATGTGGCCGTTACGCCGCCAGGCTTGCGCATGTTCGG
This sequence comes from Pseudomonas sp. E315, assembly GCF_055406205.1. NCBI lineage: Bacteria > Pseudomonadati > Pseudomonadota > Gammaproteobacteria > Pseudomonadales > Pseudomonadaceae > Pseudomonas > Pseudomonas sp. E315. The sequence goes on from NZ_JBUZPJ010000003.1 coordinate 63,757, forward strand.
CATAGCACGGCGACAACACGCCGACCTTGCCACTGCGGCGCAGACGCGGAATTAACTGAATTGCGCACTGTGAACCCGGCACTGGCAACGCATTGGGCGCGCCGTAGTAGGCGCAGGCTGCTTGCTCAAGGCCATCATCGGTTTCAGGCAAGCGTGCCCATGCACGCTCAGGAATGTCCGGGACTGCAAAAGGCCAAGGCGCCAGCCCACTGGACAGATCCAGCCAGTGCGGCTCGGCAATCCCGTACTGCAAAGCTGCCTGACGTAAACGTCCGCCGTGCTCAAGCATAGAACTCACTCCCGACACACAGGATCAACAACCACAGCCACACGCCACGTTGTACCAATTGCCAACCGCGATCTATGGCCTCTGCATCGGCAGGCACGCCCTCGCCCAACTGTGGGCGCTCATGCAATTCGCCGTGATAGATCGCTGCACCACCCAACTCGACGCCCAGCGCACCCGCGCCTGCAGCCATCACCGGGCCAGCATTGGGGCTGTCCCATAGCGGCGCTTGTTTGCGCCAGCACTGCATCGCCAGCCGGGTTTTACCCAGCAGTGCGTAGGTCAGCGCCACCAAACGCGCCGGAATGTAGTTCATCACGTCGTCAATTCGCGCTGCGGCCCAGCCAAAACGCTCAAAGCGTTCATTGCGATAACCCCACATCGCGTCCAGCGTATTACTCAAACGATAGAGCACCACGCCCGGCGCACCGGCGACGGCAAACCAGAACAAGGTCGCAAACACAGCGTCGCTGCCGTTTTCCAGGACAGATTCGGTGGCCGCACGCGCCACTTCGGTGGCGTCCAGCTCGCTGGTTTGGCGGCTGACCAAATAGCCCACCCGCGTGCGCGCCTCCTCCAGATCATTGGCACGCAGGGCCTGCGCCACGGGTTGTACGTGCTCACCCAAACTGCGCATCCCCAACGCGCAATACAGCGCCACAATGTCCACCAACCAACCGATATAAGGCAGCCAAGACAACGCCGTGGCCAGCAGTGTCAGCGGCAACACCGCCAATACCCACGCGGTTACGCCATGACTGCGCCAGCCACGCCCGCCTGAATTGAAACGCTGCTCGATACGATCTGCCATACGGCCGAACGCAACCAGCGGATGCCAGCGCTTGGGCTCGCCGAGCAGCGCGTCTAACGCCACCCCGGCAACGCACAACAACGCCACACTCATGGACTCACTCCCCAATAATTCTCGTACACCAACTCACTCAGCGGGCGCGCTTGCGCCCACCCTTGCATCACCAACATCGGCGCCGGATAAAACGCCTCAACAGGCCCCAGGCACAGCACTGCCAGTGGCTTGGCCCCTGCGGGTAAGCCCAGCAAGTCGGCCAGTGCCTGTGGCTCAAACAACGACACCCAGCCCATGCCCAGTCCCTCGACACGAGCGGCCAGCCACAGGTTTTGAATAGCGCAAGACAACGACGCCATGTCCATTTCAGGCAGGGTTCGCCTACCAAAAATGTGCTTTTCGCGGTCATCCATCAACGCAGCCACCAGCACCTCGGCGCAGTCGTTGATGCCTTCGACCTTGAGCGTCATAAATTGATCAGAACGCTCGCCCAATGCCTGGGCTGTGCGCACGCGCTCCTCTTCGACCAAGGCTTGAATCTTGCCGCGCAATTCACGATCGGTGATGCGAATGAAGCGCCACGGCTGCATCAACCCCACACTGGGAGCCTGATGCGCAGCTTCAAGCAGTCGCGCCAAGAGCTCGGGCGCGACCGTGCCGCCGTTGAAGTGCCGCATATCACGGCGCTCAGCAATGGCCCGATAAACAGCGGCCCGTTCTTCAGGGCTAAAGGCGTTGTCGCTCATGACACCGTCACAGCGCACGGCGCAAATAAGGCCGCAATGGCCTGAGGGTTGGACGGGAAGTAGAAATGCACATAAGACGCGGTGAGCCTCCCTTCACGGTATACCGCTTCGGCGCCACGCCCACCATTGGGGCTCAGGCCACGCGCGATGGGCTGCAACTGCGTGCTAGTCAGCGAGTGATGATAGGTGTGACCGCGCAACCTGCCTTCGGGCATGTCCACCGCTTGCAACGCCAAGGCCGCCAAGCGCTTTTGCATGGTCGCCTCGCCCGCCAACAAACCCACCAGCTCGGCGCGCTGCCCTTCAACATCGGTCAACGCATCGAGCAGATAAAGCATCCCGCCGCACTCGGCCAACAGCGGCTTACCCGCGAGGTGATGAGCACGAATGGCCTCCAGCATCGCGGTGTTATGCGACAGCGCAACGTGGTGCAACTCCGGGTAGCCACCCGGCAAATACAGGCTGTCAGCCTCGGGCAATTGTGTATCGCGAATGGGAGAGAAAAACACTAACTCGGCGCCCATTTCACGCAGCAATGCCAGACTTGCGCCGTAGGTAAACGCAAACGCTTCATCGCGAGCCACAGCAATGCGCACGCCTGCCAAGAGCGGTTTTACGTCTACCGGGGCAGGCGCCGCAAACTCAACGGGCGGTGGCAGCGCTACCTCACAGGTGCTGGCCAAGGCATTGGCCGCCGCATCGAGACGCGCATCCAGGTCATTGAGCTCACTGGCCTGCACCAAACCCAAATGACGACTTGGCAACTCAATCCCGGTTTCACGGGACAAGGCGCCGTACCAGCGCAGGCCTTCGGTCAAGCTGCCCTCGAGCAGTTGAGCATGGCGCACCGTGCCGACGCGATTGGCCAGCACGCCCGCAAATGGCAGATCTGGCTGATAACGCGCCAAGCCCAATGCCAAAGCGCCAAAGGTCTGCGCCATTGCAGTGCCGTCAATCACGCCCAATACCGGCACGCCAAAATGACGCGCCAAATCGGCGCTCGACGGGGTGCCATCAAATAACCCCATCACCCCTTCGATCAAAATCAAGTCCGCTTGGGCAGCGGCCTCCCACAGCAGACGGCGGCTTTCATCGGCGCCCACCATCCACAAATCCACCTGATACACCGGCGCACCGCTGGCGCGCTCAAGAATCATGGGGTCGAGAAAATCCGGGCCACATTTAAACACCCGCACCTTGCGCCCTTGATTGCGGTGCAATCGGGCCAAGGCTGCGGTAACAGTGGTCTTGCCCTGACCGGAAGCCGGTGCGGCGATCAAAACCGCCGGGCAATGACGCGACTCTCTCATGCTTTAACACTCACAATTCGATGCCTTTTTGGGCTTTAATTCCGGCCTGAAACGCGTGCTTGACCACGTTCATTTCGGTCACGGTATCGGCCAGATCAATCATTTCGGGTTTAGCGCCACGGCCTGTCACCAACACGTGCTGCATCGGCGGGCGGGCTTGCAGGTCACTCAGCACTTGCTCAAGGTCGAGGTAGCCGTGCTTGAGCGCGATATTCAGCTCATCGAGCACCACCAACCCAATAGAGGGGTCGCACAGCATCTCGCGGGACACTTCCCATGCTGCTTGGGCCGCAGCGATATCGCGCTGGCGGTCCTGAGTTTCCCACGTAAAACCTTCGCCCATGACGTGATAGCGAACTTGTTCTGGGAAGCGACGGAAGAAGATTTCTTCGCCCGTGCTGTTGCGCCCCTTAATGAACTGCACAACGCCGCACTGCATGCCGTGCCCCATCGCACGGGCCAACATGCCAAACGCCGAGCTGCTTTTACCTTTACCGTTGCCGGTCAATACCAGGAGCAAGCCGCACTCGTTAGGTGAGCTGGCAATGCGCTCGTCCATAACGGCTTTTTTGCGCAGCATGCGCGCTTGATGTCGTTCGTCACGTTCAGGGGATTCGTTCATGGCAGCTCTCCGTTGGGGCTCGATGATGCAAACGGGAGGCGGGGGACATTTATAGACAACAGCACACCCTCGCCCGCCGCGAAGTGTTGGATGGATCAGGCCGGTCTCCGGGCTCATGAACGAGCGACCCCCTTACGGAGCAGCCCTGACCACGCGCCTTCCCGTGCAGTAACACAGTGGCACTTGGCGTGGTTTTTATTCATTTACCGTTGCGGGGGCAGCGCCGGGATCAAGCGGTTGTGTGGGTCAAACGCGCCCTCACCGGCTTCCCTGTTTCACCCTGTCGACCTTTGGCCACAGAGCACCTGAAACAAGCGGCGAAGGTTAGAGGGTTGGGGGTGGAGCGTCAATTAAAGCTGGCACTGATCGAGGTCATTCACTGGCAACGTCTGAACCTTTGAGCAACTACGCTCCTCTATCACTGACAAGACCTATTCATGGAGATACACATGCTCAAGCGCCAGCACGTTGTTGTCATCGTCCTTGCGGCAGGGTTAGCCGCCTGCGGTGAAAGCTCGACCCTGCAAGTGAGCGACGGCACCGGGCCATCCCCCAAGCTGCCCGAACCCAACAAAACGGTGATCCCTACAGTCAATATCGCTCCCGCCATTGGCTGGGCCGCGGGCGCCACACCGATTGCAGCCCAAGGCACACAGGTGACAGCGTTCGCTGAAAACCTTGATCACCCTCGCTGGCTATACGTACTACCCAATGGCGATGTGTTGGTGGCTGAAACCAACGCGCCACCCAAGCCTGATGACAGCAAAGGGATTCGCGGCTGGGTCATGGAAAAAGTCATGGGCAAGGCTGGCGCCGGCGTGCCCAGCGCCAATCGCATCACCTTGTTGCGCGACGCCAACCACGATGGCGTCGTTGAAACCCGCACAGTGTTTATCGACAACCTCAACTCGCCGTTCGGCATGGCTTTGGTGGGCAACGACTTATACGTGGCGGACTCCGACAAACTGCTGCGCTTCCCCTATCAGGCCGGGGCGAACTCGATCAGCGCCCAACCCACCAAGGTGGTCGATTTGCCGGGCGGCCCACTCAACCATCACTGGACCAAAAACGTCATCGCCAGCCCTGACGGCAAAAAGCTTTATGTCACGGTCGGCTCCAACAGCAACGTGGGCGAAAACGGCATGGATCAGGAGCAAGGCCGCGCTGCGATCTGGGAAGTCGACCCGGCGACCGGCAGCCATCGCATTTTCGCTTCTGGCCTGCGCAACCCGAACGGCATGGCCTGGGAGCCCCAAACCGGCAAATTATGGACCGCCGTCAACGAGCGCGACGAAATCGGCAGCGATCTGGTGCCCGACTACATTACCTCCGTTAAGGACGGCGGCTTCTATGGCTGGCCTTACAGCTATTACGGGCAGCACGTAGATACGCGGGTCAACCCGCAAAACCCGAAATTGGTGGCCAATGCCATTGCACCGGACTATGCCGTCGGCCCGCACACCGCGTCGCTGGGCTTAAGCTTCGCCAGTGGCAGCCAGCTCCCCGACTTTACCGAAGGCGCATTTATTGGCCAGCACGGGTCATGGAATCGCAAACCGCACAGCGGTTACAAAGTGATTTTCGTGCCCTTTGCCGACGGCAAACCTACCGGCATGCCGGTCGACGTACTCACTGGCTTTCTGAACGCCGACGAAAAGGCTATGGGCAGGCCTGTGGGCGTGGTGATCGACAAACAGGGCGATTTGCTGGTGGCCGATGATGTTGGCAACAAGATTTGGCGGGTATCCGCGAAGTAGTTCCCGCTGACGTAAGCACTGGCGAAGGCTGCGACTTTTAAAAAATTAAAAGATCGCGGCCTTCGCCAGCTCCAGCCTCAAGGAATCTGCGCCAGATGCTGCTCAGTGGGCAGCACGCGCTTGGCGTTCAGGTAGGCTTTTTGCCAGTAGGCTTTGGACAGGCTGTCCAGTTTGACGGTGCCCCCGGTGGCAGGCGCATGAACAAAACGGCCTTCCCCCACGTAGATTCCCGCATGGCTGACCTGCGAACCGCCGCTGGTGGCGAAGAACAGTAAGTCACCGGTTTGCAGCTTGTCTTTGCCGACATTCTGCGCCCGCATCACGATCATTTCGCGCGTGGTGCGCGGCAACGAGATGCCAGCAGCGTCGTTATAGACGTACTTAATCAAGCCACTGCAATCAAAACCTGAGTCCGGGGTATTGCCGCCCCAGCGATAAGGCGTCCCCACCAAACCCAAGGCGCGAAACAGCACGTCAGCGGCAATCGGCGAGGTTTGTTCTGCTTGTTGGGTAAACACGACCGGCTTGGCCACGGGGGCTGGCGGTGTGTGACTGGCGCAGGCACTGAGCAGCGCTGCTAGAGTTAAAAGTGCGACGCGGGCCGTGAATGACATAAACAGAATGTTCCTGATTCTGGATACGGCAACTCGGCCGCGAAACTCAAAGCCGCGACAGGGGGCTCCTTCGCGGCTTCAAGATTTTAACAATGCGACTGAATTCTAGCCCTTAGAGGCCAAACTTCAAGTAAGACTTTAACTTTACTTGCGGGCCACTACGCTCGTAGGTGCCATCGCCAATGCGCGCTTGGCTTCCATAAAGGTTTTGCTCCAGTAGGAGTCACCCAGGTTATCAATCCGTACACCCCCGCTGCGGCGGCTGCTGGAGTGAATAAACTGGTCATCGCCCAAGTAAATCCCGGCATGACTAACACGGCCACGGCCATTGGTGCTGAAGAACAGCAAATCACCTGGTTTAAGCTTGTTTCGTGCGACGAGCGGTGCTTTTACGTTGATCATTTCACGCGTTGAACGCGGCAATTGCATGCCAGCCTCTTCACGGAACAAGTAACCAATAAAGCCGCTGCAATCGAAGCCTGCCTCAGAGGTGCCGCCAAAACGGTAACGCGTACCGATCAAGGACATGCCACGCTCGAGAATGCTGTCAGCCAACGCTGGCAACTCGTAAGGCTTGCTGTTTTCGGAGAACTGAGCCAGTTCTTTTTCAGTCGCCAACTCTTCCTGATAAATAGCGGAAGCTTGGGACGAAGATAATTTTTGATCCTGCTGGCTGATAACTTGCTGAGACACTGGCGTGTGAGCAGCGCAGCCAAATAGCAGGGTAACAAGTGCTAAGGGCACGAGGGGTGCGAAGCGATTTAGCATGGGCACGACCGTGGCTTGTAGGAAAAGTAGCCGCGACTATGCCTTCTATCATCCTCATTTGCAAATTCAATCGATTGAAATGTGACTTAGCAGTTTCTTCGCGCCATCTAAGGTTTTACACCCCCAGCCATAGATTTTGCGTTGCCGACCTGTCAGGCATGCAGGTTTTCTGGCGCCTGTAAATTGCCAAATAGCCTGTAGGCTGCGCTTTTAGCGAGCTGCCATGACTAAATGGACGTTACCAGCCCAGGGTTTCTTTCAAGAAGGGAATGGTCAATTTGCGCTGCGCTTGCAAGGACGCCTGATCAAGTCGCTCAAGCAATTCAAACAAAGCGCTCATGCTGCGAGTGCCCCGCGTAAGGATGAAATGGCCCACTTCGTCGGTCAGGTGCAAACCGCGACGCGACGCGCGCAGTTGCAAGGCTCGCAATTTGTCTTCATCAGACAAGGGGCGCATTTGAAAAATCAGTGCGAGGGTCAGGCGGGATTTGAGATCAGCCAGTTTGATCGGTAATTCACGGGGTGAGCTAGACGCTGCGATCAGCAGTCTGCGGCCACTGTCGCGCAAGCGGTTGAACAAGTGGAACAGCGCTTCTTCCCAATCAGCTCTGCCAGCCACGGCCTGCAAGTCATCCAGACACACCAGCTCGTACTGCTCCAGATTGTCGAGAATCTCGATGCCGCGATCCAACAGCTCAGCCAAGGGCAAGTAAACGGCCGGCTCGCCCATTTGCTCGAAACGCAAGCAAGCGGCCTGCAACAGGTGCGTACGCCCCACACCCTGCTTACCCCAAAGGTAGATAAGACTTTCTGTCCAGCCAGCGTCGGCTTCGCATAGTCGCTCAACATAGCCGAGTGCAGCGGCATTGGCGCCTGGATAGTAGTTTATGAAGGTAGCGTCATCACGCAGACGCACACCTAGGGGCAGCTGAATCGGTTTCATGCTGACTGAACAGTTCAAACGAACCGTTAGTGGCCTCTGTGTAAAGTTTGCAAAGTTTATACCCGTGTAGCCGGGCGCACAATGTAACAGACCACGAGCAAAATCAAAGGTTTGCGTTAAGGCTTTGGATTGAATGAAGTTTTTTTGGCAGGGTGCAATCGATTAAATCCCCCGCGGGAGCTGCCCAAGGCTGCGATTTTGGGATCGCTAAACATCACAGCCTTCAGGCATAAGTCGCTACAGCTGGGGGTCTTCGTCGCCTTTGTAGGCCTGCGAGTCTTTATACAAATCGTTCACATGGCGTACCAGCACCATAATCACGGCCGCCACCGGCAGCGCCAACAGCACACCGGTAAAGCCAAAGAGCTCACCGCCCGCCAAAATGGCGAAGATCACCGCCACTGGGTGCAGCCCAATACGGTCGCCCACCAACAACGGCGTCAGCACCATGCCTTCAAGCGCCTGCCCCACCATAAACACGGCCACAATGCCGATCATCGGGTACAGATCGCCCCCAAACTGGAACAACCCGGCCACCAGCGCCGCGCCAATACCGATGATAAAGCCCATGTACGGCACAATGGCTGCCAAACCTGCCATCAAACCAATCAGCAGCCCCAGCTCAAGCCCTACCAACATCAAACCGGCAGAGTAGATCACCCCCAGCGCCAGCATCACCAGCAATTGGCCGCGAACAAACGCCCCAAGCACGTCGTGACATTCCTTGGCCAGCGACACAATCTGCTCTTCCCGATCACGCGGCAGTAAGCTGCGGATCTTGGCCAGCATGATGTCCCAGTCGCGCAGCAGATAAAAAGCCACGACGGGGATCAATACCAAATTGGCCAAGAAGCCGATCAACGCCAAGCTCGACGCCGTTGCCTGTGACAGCACCACCCCAACGAAATCGGAGGCCTGCCCCATGTTTGCGGTAATCGCCGCTTTAATTTTGTCGAAATTCCAGAAGCTGTCACTCAAACCCAGCTTGGCCTGCGCCCACGGCATTGCTGTGTGCTGCAACCAATCGAGTACCAAGGGCGCCAATTGATACAACTTCAGGAGCTGCTTGGCCAACAAGGGCACCAACACCAACAACAGCGCCATCAGCAAGACCGTGAACAACGCGAATACCGTTACCACCCCCCACGTTCTTGAGAAGCCGAACCTTTCGAGCCGATCAACAACAGGGTCGAACATATAAGCCAAAACGACCGCGACTAAAAAAGGCGTCAGTATCGCGTGCAGGAAGTACACAAACAGGCACGCCCCCAACGCCACGCCCCACCATACCCATCGCCGCGAATCCGTCATGAACAGCCATCCTTTATATAGAAGAGAAAAACCTACCAACCAAACCGCAGCTGTGGCGCTGGCGTAGCAACAACACCGGGGGCTTGCCCCGCGTTCATCACAGCGGATGTGTCTCCTGCTGGCAGCTCCTGCAAATGCGCCAGGTTGAGCTGCGAGCGCAATTGCTCAGCGCTGCCATTGACCTGATACACAACACGGTCCGCGTCGACACGCTTAAGCTGCCCACCAAACGGCTCCAGCAAACGCCCCAGCACGGCGTAACGCTCCAGCGTCATGCCCTGCACTTCCAGCAGTTGCTCCCTGAAAACACCCGGCTTAACCACATAACGCGGCGCCAAGCGCTCACTGACCGCCAGCAATACAGCGTCGGCCAATGCCGCCTGATCACTGGCTTGCGCGCTGCCTTGCTCCTGTTGATCACCCAACCACAAACGCCATTTGGCTTGCCACTGACCAGCCTCTTCGCGAGCATGCACAGCCAGCAGTGCATCTGCGCCGTAACGCTCAGATGCCTCCTTCAGCGGGGCAGGATTACTGCCTTCGAGGTTTTCGACCGTTGCCACCAATTGTTCGTTCAAGTCTGCCAACGGCAAGCGCAGCGGCAACCCGCGATGTTGCGCGGCGCGGCGCAAAGGCTCAGCTGCCGCTTGACCATCCCCCACCAAGCTCGACCCATCGACCGAATCGCTCAGCCACCAACTCAACAGCGCTGGCCGATTACTGCCCCACAGCGACAGCCCAGCCTGATGCAAGGCCCTGTCAGTGCTGACCGGATCGAAATCCACTTGCAGGCTTTCGGGCGGGCCCGCGTCATAGCCGTACTGACTGATGATTTGTTGAGGGTCTTTACGAATCGCCTCCAACCCCGGGTTTTGCACGGCCTTGGCATCGCCAGTGAGGCGCAACACCAGCGTCTCTAATGCCTTTTGTGTGGCCTGGGTGCGCTCTTCAGGCGATTGACTGGTCACCGGCTCTCGTACTTGATAAAGACCGGTCAGAATTTCGGCATGACTGGCCAGGCTGAAAAATGACAAGCAGCCCACAGCTATAAATTGATGAAAACGCATGAACAATTCCTGACGACAAAAAAAGCAGCTTTAAAAGACCACATAAAAACACTCGAACACGTTTCTGACAGAGCCTTGGCCAAATCATTCACGCCCGCGCCGCAGTTTTCATCCAGCCATAAACAATAAAAGTAAACCGCTATACCTTATACAGCCCCGCGCGTAGCAGCCAGTACGACTAAAAAAGGTTTTTTTCGACAGATATAACCCTCCCTGTCGGCCCGAGGATGGCCGCTGCCCTTCAAGCCTGATAAAATCGCGCGCCTTCGCAGACCGGCGACAGCCGGGCACTCTGCAAATGCTCTGTTTCAAACGATGAGCACTTGCAGGCCAGCCCCCTGAGATCGGTCGATACCCCCGAATCCCCCCTAAAGGCCTGGATTATGAGCAAGCAACCCTCCCTGAGCTACAAGGACGCCGGTGTAGACATCGACGCCGGTGAAGCATTGGTCGAACGCATCAAGAGCGTGGCCAAGCGCACTGCACGCCCGGAAGTGATGGGCGGCCTCGGCGGTTTTGGCGCCCTCTGCGAAATCCCGGCTGGCTACAAACAGCCTGTACTGGTTTCTGGCACCGACGGTGTAGGCACCAAGCTGCGTCTGGCGCTGAACCTGAACAAGCACGACAGCATCGGCATCGACCTGGTTGCGATGTGCGTTAACGACCTGATCGTCTGCGGTGCCGAGCCTCTGTTCTTTCTCGACTACTACGCCACCGGCAAGCTCAACGTAGAAACCGCGACCCAAGTGGTCACCGGTATCGGCGCTGGCTGCGAATTGTCCGGTTGCTCGCTGGTAGGCGGCGAAACCGCAGAAATGCCTGGCATGTACGAAGGCGAAGACTACGACCTGGCAGGTTTCTGCGTGGGCGTTGTCGAAAAATCCGAAATCATCGACGGCTCCAAGGTTGCTGCCGGCGACGCCCTGCTGGCCCTGCCTTCTTCTGGCCCGCACTCCAATGGCTACTCGCTGATCCGCAAAATCATTGAAGTGTCGGGTGCTGACATCGAAAACATCCAGCTCGACGGTAAGCCGCTGACCGACCTGCTGATGGCGCCGACTCGCATCTACGTTAAGCCGTTGCTCAAGCTGATCAAAGAAACCGGCGTTGTTAAGGCCATGGCTCACATCACCGGTGGTGGCCTGCTCGATAACATCCCGCGTGTTCTGCCAAAAGGCGCTCAGGCCGTGGTTGACGTTGCTAGCTGGCAGCGCCCTGCTGTCTTCGACTGGCTGCAAGAAAAAGGCAACGTGGCTGAAACCGAAATGCACCGCGTGCTGAACTGCGGCGTTGGCATGGTGATCTGCGTGGCTCAGGCTGACGTTGAAACCGCTCTGAACGTATTGCGCGAAGCAGGCGAGCAGCCTTGGGTGATCGGCCAGATCGCAACCGCGGCCGAAGGCGCTCCACAAGTCGAGCTGCAAAACCTCAAGGCGCACTAATGCCTGATACCTGTGATGTAGTGGTGCTGCTTTCCGGCACCGGCAGCAACTTGCAGGCCTTGATCGACAGCAATGACGTCAAGCAAAGTTCGGCCAAAATCCGCGCGGTGATCTCCAACCGCGCAGATGCCTACGGCCTGCAACGCGCCAAAGACGCGGGGATCGACACCCGCGTACTGGATCACAAAGCATTCGAGGGCCGCGAGGCCTTCGATGCTGCACTGATCGAAATCATCGACACCTTCAACCCGCAACTGGTAGTTCTGGCCGGATTCATGCGCATTCTGAGCCCAGACTTCGTGCGTCACTATCAGGGTCGCCTGCTCAATATCCACCCCTCGCTGCTCCCAAAATACAAAGGGTTACACACGCATCAACGCGCCCTAGAGGCCGGTGACAGTGAACATGGCTGTAGCGTGCACTTTGTAACCGAGGAACTCGACGGCGGACCACTGGTCGTACAGGCAGTGATTCCGGTAGAGTCCGACGACTCGCCACACAGTCTGGCGCAACGGGTTCACACCCAGGAACACCAGATTTATCCGCTTGCAGTGCGCTGGTTTGCCGAAGGTCGCTTGTCACTTGACGAGCAAGGCGCATTATTGGACGGTCAATTACTCCCGGCCAGCGGCCACCAGATACACATCTAGGAGATTTTATGCGTCGTGCCCTGCTCCTTGCCCTTAGCCTGCTGGCCATCCCAGCAGTGCAAGCGGCCGATCTTCAGCCCTTCCACGCCAGCTACACCGCCGACTGGAAACAGTTGCCGATGAGCGGTTCTGCCGAACGCAGCCTGACCAAAAATGACAACGGCACTTGGACCTTGAACTTCAAGGCCTCAATGCTGGTGGCCAGCCTGAATGAAGAAAGCACCCTCAAGCTTGAAAACAACACCCTCGTCCCACTGACCTACCACTTCGAACGTGGCGGTTTGGGCAAGGCTAAAAAGATTGAGCTGGACTTTGACTGGGCCACCAAAATGGTCACAGGCACTGAACAGAACGAAGCGGTCAAAGTGCCACTTATCACGGGCATGCTCGACAAATCCACCTACCAACTGGCGCTACAGCGCGATGTTGCGGCTGGCAAAAAGAGCATGAGCTATCAGGTTGTAGACGGTAACGATGTCGACACCTACGACTTCCGCGTGCTTGGCCCAGAAAAGGTCGAAACCAAGGCAGGCTCCATTGATGCCATTAAGGTTGAACGGGTACGCGACCCAACACAGAACAAGCGCATCACTGAAATGTGGTTCGCCAAGAGCTGGGATGGGCTGCTGGTCAAATTGCGTCAGGTCGAAAAAGACGGCAAGGAATACAACATCATGCTGTTGGACGGCACGGTGAGCGGCAAAACGGTCAAAGGCAACTAAACACGCCATTGGCTGAAACGCCCAAAAACCTCACTTCGGTGAGGTTTTTTTTGACCTGTGATACGCCCCTAACATGAAACATTTGTCATAAAACTATCGACCAAAACCGTCAACACACCGTCTTTAAAGGCCTGTAGGGGGTTTCTGGTTTTACGCAAAATGACAGCGCAGCGATGGGGTATTTACTTAGGAAGCTAACAAATTCTATAAAGAAGGCCTGCGACGCCTTGCCGCAGACCTTCTTTAGAATTTGGAGCAAGCAGATGACTATCAAAGTAACTGAGCGCGACGATTCACGTATGTTTCACCAGCTTGTGGCCCACGGCGTTCACCTGTGGGATGTCCATCAAGAAGACGTACTGGTTGGCATGTTCCACCGCGAAAGCGACGCTCACAGCTATAAGGCTGAGCTGGAAAAGCAGCAAGCGCATAAAGCTCAGGCATGAACCTCTGAAGCTACTGTCTTGAAACAACAAACCCCGCCGAAGCGGGGTTTGTTGTTTCTGTCGCAACACCTAACGCGCAGGCTGCGATCTTTTGATCATTTAAAACCGTAGAGCGTGTTACCACATCAGGTCATCAGGGATCTGATAAGCCGCGTAAGGATCGTCCTCTTCTGGCGTTTTCGACTCAACCAGAATGTTGAGCTGAACAATTCGGCGCGGGTCGCGCTCTTGAATCTTCAGCGCAGCCTCACGCGGAATCACTTCGTAACCGCCAGCGTGCTGCACAATGGCCAACGAGCCATTGGCCAGCTTGTTGCGCATCAACGTGTTGACCGACAGACGCTTAACCTTCTTGTCGTCAACGAAGTTGTAGTAGTCCTCAGTGGTCAACTTGGGCAAGCGCGACACTTCTATCAATTGCTTGATTTGCGCGGCGCGGGCCTTTTGCTCAACCTTCTCTTGCTGCTGGCGATTGAGTTCCTGATCGCGCTTGAGCTTCTCGGCCTTGGCTTCTGCTGCCAGGCGCTGCTGAGTGTCGTCCAGTTCGATCTGACCTTTATGAGCCAGACGCTGCTGTTTTTGCTTTTCTTTACCGGCCTGCTTGGCCTGCTTCTCGTTGACCAGTCCCGCTTTGAGCAACTGGTCGCGTAGGGAAATGCTCATCTACTTACTCACTTAGGCAAACTCAGCCGCAGCTGGGTAAATTCTTTTCCTGACGCTTGGCTTCGCCCCACAGGGCGTCCAAGTCTTCAAGGGTGCAATCTTCAATGGGACGCAGGGTATCGCGCAATGCCTGCTCAATAAACCGGAAACGTCTGTCAAATTTCGCATTAGCCCCGCGCAGCGCTGTTTCGGGATCAACTTTAAGGTGCCGTGCAAGGTTAACCACTGAAAACAACAGGTCGCCGATTTCGTCGTGAATAGCCGCCGAATCGTCGTCAGCCATCGCTTCAAGCACTTCGTCCAGTTCTTCGCGCACCTTGTCCAACACCGGCAACGCCGCTGGCCAATCAAAACCGACCTGGGCTGCACGCTTTTGTAACTTTGCCGCACGGGACAGTGCAGGCAATGCCACCGGCACATCATCGAGTAACGACAACTGCTCGGGCGCGGCAGATTGCTCGCTGCGCTCTTGGGCCTTGATCTGCTCCCAGCGCTGTTTGACTTGCTCTTCGCTTAAACGCGGTACATCCAGCGGTGCATACAGATCGCCGGTCGGAAATACATGCGGGTGTCGGCGAATCAGTTTGCGGGTGATGCTGTCGATTACCCCGGCAAACTCAAAACGCCCGTCTTCACGGGCCAGTTGGCTGTAATACACCACCTGAAATAGCAAATCGCCCAATTCACCCTGTAAATGCTCAAAGTCGCTGCGCTCGATGGCGTCAGCCACTTCGTAAGCTTCTTCAAGCGTGTATGGCACCAGAGAAGCGTAGGTTTGTTTAATGTCCCACGGGCAGCCGTACTGCGGGTCACGCAGGCGGGCCATGAGATGAAGCAAATCGTCGAGGGTGTGCATCAATAATCTCTTTGGATAAGACCTGTGGTCGCTGCCGCAGGCTGCGTCCGGTGGCGCTGGCGTCGTAAAAATCAGGGGCTGTGGTTGTCAGTTAAACCACATGCCCAGGATTTACGATTGCTTCGCAATCGAACGCAGCCTTCGGCAGTTGCTACACGCTATCTAGGCTCACTGCGCCCGATCCGGCGGGCTTCAATAACGTTCGGCAATTGCGAAATACGCCCCAGCAATCGCCCCAATGCGTCTAGCCCCGGAATCTCGATGGTCAAGGACATCAATGCGGTGTTGTCCTCTTTATTCGAGCGGGTATTGACCGCCAGCACGTTGATGCGCTCATTGAGCAGCACCTGCGACACATCACGCAGCAAGCCTGAGCGGTCGTAAGCCCGAATTTCGATATCGACCGGGTAAGTCGACACCGGGATCGGGCCCCAGTTGACCTGAATCATCCGCTCTGGCTCGCGGCTGCCCAGCTGTAGCACCGAGGCGCAGTCCTGACGGTGAATGCTCACGCCGCGCCCTTGGGTGATGTAACCCACAATTGCATCGCCCGGCAGCGGCTGGCAGCACCCGGCCATTTGAGTCAGCAGGTTACCCACGCCCTCGATCTGGATGTCTCCGCGCTTGCCCGGCTTATAGCCTGTGGCTTTGCGTGGGATCAGCTCCATCTGCTCGCTGCCACGCTCCGGCTCAACCATTTGCTGGGCAAGGTTGATCAGTTGCGCTAGCCGCAAGTCACCAGCACCGAGGGCGGCATACATGTCCTCGGCGGTTTTCATGTTGGCTTTGTCGGCGAGCTTCTCGTAGTCCACGGCTGGCAAACCAAGGCGGCCCAGCTCACGCTCAAGCAAGGTTTTACCGGCCGCTACGTTCTGATCGCGGGCTTGTAACTTGTACCAGTGAACAATTTTGGCCCGTGCCCGGGACGTGGTGATGTAACCCAAGTTAGGGTTCAGCCAGTCGCGGCTCGGCGTGCCGTGCTTGCTGGTGATGATCTCGACCTGCTCACCGGTTTGCAGGCTGTAATTGAGGGGCACAATGCGCCCGTTGATCTTCGCGCCTCGGCAGTTGTGGCCGATTTCGGTGTGCACCCGATACGCGAAGTCCAGCGGTGTAGCGCCTTTGGGCAAGTCGATGGCATGACCATCCGGGGTAAAGATGTACACCCGATCCGGCTCGATATCGACCCGCAACTGATCGGCCAGACCACCGATATCCCCCAGCTCTTCGTGCCACTCCAGCACTTGGCGCAACCACGAGATTTTCTCTTCGTACTGGTTAGACCCAGCCTTAACGTCAGTGCCTTTGTAACGCCAGTGCGCGCACACCCCCAGTTCGGCCTCTTCGTGCATGGCGTGGGTGCGAATTTGCACTTCCAGCACCTTGCCTTCTGGCCCGATCACGGCCGTGTGCAAAGAGCGATAGCCGTTCTCTTTTGGGTTGGCGATGTAGTCATCGAACTCTTTGGGAATATGCCGCCACAACGTATGGACAATGCCCAGCGCGGTGTAGCAATCGCGCATTTCCGGCACCAGTACCCGCACCGCACGCACGTCATAGATTTGGCTAAAAGCCAAACCCTTGCGCTGCATTTTGCGCCAGATGGAATAGATGTGTTTGGCCCGGCCGCTGATGTCTGCATCAACCCCGGTGGCCACCAGTTCGGTGCGTAACTGGTTCATCACGTCACCGATAAAGCGCTCGCGATCAAGGCGGCGCTCATGCAACAACGTGGCAATTTGTTTGTACTGCTCGGGCTCAAGGTAGCGGAAGGACAAATCCTCCAGCTCCCACTTGATATGGCCAATACCCAAGCGGTGCGCCAAAGGCGCATAGATATCAAACACCTCACGGGCAACGCGATTGCGCTTTTCATCCGGGGCATTTTTGACGGCGCGAATTGCGCAGGTGCGCTCGGCCAGTTTGATGAGTGCAACGCGCACGTCATCCACCATAGCCACAAGCATTTTGCGCAGGTTTTCGACCTGCCCTTGCGTGCCCAGCACCATCGACTGGCGCGGGCTGAGACTGGTACTGATTGCCGCCATGCGCAGCACGCCATCAATCAGCTTGGCCACGACCGTACCAAAGCGCTGACTGACTGCCGGGAGCAAAATTTGCCCCTCGCGCACCCCACGGTACAAAATCGCCGCGACCAATGAGTCCTGATCGAGCTTGAGATCAGCGAGGATTTCCGCGATTTCCAGACCGGTTCGAAAGCTCGACGTACCCTCAGTCCACAGGTTCTTCGCCGCATTGGCTTGTTGTTCTGCCTCGCGTGCAAACTCACAGGCTTGCTTCAAGGCTTCACGGTCCAGCGCCACATCGACACTCACCGCATGATCAAGCCACGCATCGAGATTGATACTGCCGTCGGTGTTGATCGGCTGGTGTGCTCTGACCTGTACCATCTTGCTTACCTTCCCTACGACACACGTTCAATGTGTCGAAATCACCGGCCCAAATCCCAACAGCACGCTACAGGGCTAAGCAGCGCACCATTGCGGGCCCGTCGAAATAGACAGACATCCTAGTCTGCTTCAAATAACGCCATTGCCTCGACATGCGCGGTTTGCGGAAACATATCGAGGATTCCGGCACGTTTTAACCGATACCCCTGTTTCATCAGCTCAACCGTGTCGCGCGCCAACGTGGCTGGGTTACACGACACATACACCAAGCGCTTTGCGCCCAAACCTGACAGCTTGCGCACCACCTCATAAGCCCCGTCACGCGGCGGGTCGAGAAGCACGGCGTCAAAACCCTCTTTGGCCCATGCAGCGTCCACCAGCGGTTGCGACAAGTCAGCCTGAAAAAACGCTGCATTATGCAGGTTGTTACTGACCGCGTTTTGCTCAGCACGTTCGACCATAGTCGCAACACCTTCAACGGCCACCACCTCGCGCACTTGTCGCGCCAGTGGTAACGCGAAGTTACCCAGCCCACAAAACAAGTCAAGAACCCGTTCGTGCGCTTGCGGCGCCAACCAGTCCAGTGCCTGAGCAACCATTGCCTCGTTGACACCCGCATTCACTTGAACAAAGTCGCCGGGACGATACGCCAGCCCCAGATCCCACGTCTCTAAACGGTAGCCCAAGGTCTGACTCAAATCGACCGGCTGCGGCAGCGCTTCACCTTGCAGCCACAGTTGCGCGTTGTGGGTGACGCAAAAAGCCTGCAATACCTTCATGTCGGCTTCGCTAAGCGGCGCCATGTGGCGCAACAACACAGCAATCGCCGACCCGCTGAACAACTCAACATGCCCAAGGGCTTTGGGGTTGCTCAACTGACGCAACATGGCGGGCAGCCCGCTCATGATAGGTTGCAAAGTGTGTACCAGCACCAGGCAGTGGTCGATGGCGACGATGTCCTGACTGCCGGCAGCGCGAAAACCAACATCCAAATGCTTGGCGCGCGCGTCCCAACGCACTGCAATGCGGGCTCGGCGGCGATATCCAAACTCTGGGCCCGTCAACGGCTCAGCCCACTCTTGAGGTTCAACGCCTGCCACACGAGACAACTGCTCGGCGAGCATGCGCTGTTTCAGTGCAAGCTGCTCTTGATGGGGCAAATGCTGCACGCTGCAACCGCCACATTTACCCGCACGCACACAGGGTGCGACGCGTCGCAACTCACTGGCCTTGAACACGCGCTCTGTGCGCGCCTCA
Source organism: Pseudomonas sp. E315 (assembly GCF_055406205.1). Taxonomy (NCBI): domain Bacteria; kingdom Pseudomonadati; phylum Pseudomonadota; class Gammaproteobacteria; order Pseudomonadales; family Pseudomonadaceae; genus Pseudomonas; species Pseudomonas sp. E315. Next base: position 82,433 of record NZ_JBUZPJ010000003.1, read on the forward strand.
ACCACCTTGCCGTGTGCGCCCAACACCCGCGACTCCACCTCTTCGCCAGCCAACGCGCCCGACACAAACCAGGTGCGGCCATCAATAAAGGCAATACCACGGCCATCGTTAGCCAAACGCTCGATGTTCACACGTTGTTTTTTACCCGTAGGCACTTGCGCAGCCTTAGTGCCGCCCGTGGGCTGGAAACGCAGGCCTCTCTCTTGCTTGGCCATCAGTTAGGCGCATCGTAAATGCCGGTCGACAAGTAACGGTCGCCTCGGTCACAAATGATTGCCACGATCACGGCGTTTTCGACTTCTTGCGACAAACGCAACATCGCTGCCACAGCACCGCCTGACGACACGCCGCAGAAAATGCCTTCTTCGCGGGCCAATCGGCGCATGACGTCTTCGGCCTCGCGCTGAGCCATATCGACGATTCGATCAACCCGATCAGCCTGGTAAATTTTCGGCAGGTACTCGGTCGGCCAGCGACGGATACCCGGAATGGCGGCGCCTTCCATCGGCTGCAAGCCGACAATTTGCACGTTGGGGTTTTGCTCTTTGAGGTAGCGCGACACGCCCATGATGGTGCCTGTGGTGCCCATCGAACTCACAAAGTGGGTGATGGTGCCTTCGGTCTGACGCCAGATTTCCGGGCCAGTGCTGGCATAGTGCGCTTCGGGGTTGTCGCCGTTGGCGAACTGATCGAGCACCTTACCGCGACCCTCGGCCTGCATCTTGTCGGCCAGATCGCGAGCGCCTTCCATGCCTTCTTCCTGACTGACCAAAATCAGTTCGGCGCCATAGGCGGTCATGGCGGCCTTGCGTTCGGCACTGGAGTTGTCAGGCATGATCAGGATCATCTTGTAACCCTTGATCGCGGCGGCCATTGCCAGCGCGATCCCGGTATTACCTGAAGTGGCCTCAATCAAGGTATCGCCCGCCTGGATCTGCCCGCGTGTTTCAGCGCGAGCAATCATCGACAGAGCCGGACGGTCCTTGACCGAGCCCGCAGGGTTATTCCCTTCAAGCTTGAGCAGCAAGGTATTGGTGGTGTCTCCAGCCAGGCGCTGCAAGCGCACCAACGGAGTGTTGCCGACGCAATCGGCGATTGTGGGGTACTGCAATGTCATGGCGTATTCGCAATCCAGACCGCGGGGTCGCACATCATACCGACAAACGCCCACAGCCCATATCACGCAAAGTGTGATGCTTATGGCGAAAGGCTATAAGGCGCGCAGATCAATAACTCACCTCAGGACAGCCGAGCATCAGGCCGGGCTGGCAAGCGAAGATGCACCCGCAAACCCTGCTCGGTGTTTTGCGCCCACAGGCTGCCACCTTGAAGCCGCAACGCATTGCGCGCAATGCTCAAGCCCAAGCCAAAACCACCGTCGCCGGGGCGGGAGCCGTCGAGCCGAATGAAAGGCGCGAAGATCCGCTCCAGCTCTTCAGGGGCCACGCCGCCGCCCTGATCGTCGAGCCACAAATGCCACGCGTCACCTTCGCGCTGGCCGGCCAAGCTGACAATCCCGTCGGCGGGCGAATGTCGAATGGCGTTACGCAGCACGTTTTCCAGCGCCTGCGCCAAACTATTGAGGTGCCCACGCACCCAACACTGCTCATCCACCCAACACGGCAAGCGCGAAGGCGACCAGCCACTTTCAAAGCAGGCGTTTTCGCTGATCATCTCCCACAACGCTTGAATCTGAATGTCCTCAACCGGCAGCGGCCCGCGTTCCGCATCCAGCCAGGCCAGTTGCAGCGTGTCTTCGACCAGACGCTGCATGCCGTCGACCTCGCGGCTCAAGCGTTCGCGCAGGGCATCAAGGCCCTGTTCGGTGTCACACGCCACACGCAAACGGCTCAACGGTGTACGCAGTTCATGGGACAAATCACGCAGCAGTTGCTGCTGTTGGTTCACAGTGCTTTGCAGACGTTCGGACATTTGATCGAAGGCACGTCCCAAATCCCCCAGTTCATCCTGACGGCTGGTGGTTTGGCTCGACAGCCGAGCCCCCAATTGATCAGCGCGCCACGCATGGGCTTGTTCACGTAAATGATTGAGCGGCACGATCAGCAAACGGTAGAGCCCCACGCACAGCAAGAGCGTGAACAGCCCCGGAATCACCCCATTGGTGACGATGCGCCAGATCACTTGCGAACGCCCCGGCATAAACCGCTGGGGCAATTCGATCACCAGATAACCCGCCGACGAATCCTTCGGGAACGGCACCTTGAGCCAAGGGCGGGCCGTTTTGATATGGCTGATTGGCCACTCCAGCCCGCGCAAAAAGGTCAGCCGCTGGCTTTCGAGTTCGCTCAGCGGGTAACTGCTCAACGATTGTAAATCTTGACCGATGACCCCGACCCAGCCGCTTTCAATCTGGCCCAGTGCCTGCAACCACTGATCGACGCCCGTTTGCTGGCCGGTTTCCCAAGCGCGCTCAGCTTCGCCTGCATAACGCACCAAGGTGCTGCGCGCCTCTTCGGATAAAAACCCGGTGCGTTTGTCCATGTACCGGCCCCAAGACCAACTGAGCCAGATCATCAGCAAACAAAAAGCCACCAGCAGACACGCCAGCTTCCAAAACACTGAATGCTTGCCCGGCACCTTACAGCGCATCACAGGCACTCAATACATAGCCCTTGCCCCAAACGGTGCGCACTTCACGCTCGTGGTAACCAATGGTTTTGAGCTTGCGACGGATTTGGCTGATGTGCATGTCCAGGCTGCGGTCATGGGCCGCATAACCGCGCTGTAACACATGCTGATAAAGGAAGGCCTTGCTCAACACTTCTTCCGCGTTGCGGTTTAGCGTCTCAAGCAAGCGAAACTCGCTACGGGTCAGCCCCGCCCACAACTGGCCGTAACGCACGTCTGAGGCCTGCTCGTCGAGAAACAGTTGCGCCTCGGCGGTCGGTAACTCTGGGCTGGGGGTGGGTCTGGGCATGCGATCGAGTGCGACCCGGCGCAAGATCGCCTCAATTCGTACCCGCAACTCAGCCATGCTGAACGGCTTGGGCAGGTAGTCGTCGGCCCCCAACTGAAAGCCGCTGATGCGATCAGCCTCAGCGCCCAGAGCTGACATCAAAATCACGGGCAACGCGTGGGTTTCACGTAATTGCGTCAGCACCTGCAAGCCATTCATACCGGGGAGCAGAATGTCCATCAGCACCACGTCAAAAGGCTGCTGCTGCGCGAGCCTCAACCCCTCTTGGCCGTTCTGGCACCAGGTAATATCAAACCCGTAGCGCGCAAGCTGCTCATGAAGATAAGCACCCAAAATAGGGTCATCCTCAATGGCCAAAAGGCGGGACGGGTTTATAGCGACGGGATTCATTAGCGTCTGCAAGTCATTCTCAATCGGCGATTATTCAAGATTGAGTCATGGCGAGCAACCGACTTAAGGCTAAGTGACGCTGATATTGATCAACGCAAGCGCCATTGCGATTAATTTTCAAGGGATTGCCGACAGCCAAATGGCTACACTGCGAGCAATCGTGTGCATCAAGCACAGCATTTTCAAAACGTGGGGCTGGAGAGTTGCGTGCTTAAAAACCTGGGGATCAAAGGCCGCGTATTGCTGCTCACGCTATTGCCCGTCAGCCTGATGGCGCTGGTGTTGGGCGGTTATTTTACGTGGCTACAGCAGTCTGAACTGCAATCCCAGCTCTTGCAGCGTGGTGAAATGATCGCCGAGCAACTGGCGCCCTTGGTCGCCCCTGCGCTGGGGCGACGGGACGCCGCGCTGCTGGAACGTATCGCCACCCAAACCCTTGAGCAGCAAGATGTGCGAGCCGTGTCGTTTCTGGGCGCCAACCGCGAAACACTGGCCCACGCCGGGCCGACCATGCTCAATCAAGCACCATTGGGCAACAGCACACAGCTCTTACAAAAAAGCGATAACGATGCCACTCGCTATTTACTGCCGGTGTTTGGCCGCCATCGCAATCTGGCAGGTGACGTGATTCCTAATGAGGCCCACCGCTTGTTGGGCTGGGTTGAACTGGAGCTGTCGCATAACGGAATGCTGCTGCGCGGTTATCGCAGCCTGTTCGCCAGTTTGCTGCTGATCTTCACCGGCCTTGTGCTCACAGCCCTGCTGGCATTGCGTTTGAGCCGCACGATCAATGCACCGCTGGGGCAAATCAAACAAGCCGTTTCGCAACTCAAGGACGGCCACCTCGAAACCCGCTTGCCACCGCTGGGCAGCCATGAGCTGGATGAACTGGCCTCAGGCATCAATCGCATGGCCGAAACCTTGCAAAATGCTCAGGAAGAACTGCAAAACAGCGTCGATCAGGCCACCGAAGATGTGCGCCAAAACCTCGAAACCATCGAGATTCAAAACCTTGAACTTGATCTGGCGCGCAAGGAAGCCCTGGAAGCCAGCCGCATTAAGTCTGAATTTCTGGCCAACATGAGCCATGAAATCCGCACCCCGCTCAATGGCATTCTCGGCTTTACCCACTTGCTGCAAAAAAGCGAACTTACGCCACGCCAGTTCGACTACCTCACCACCATCGAAAAATCGGCCGACAGCCTGCTTGGCATCATCAACGAAATTCTCGACTTCTCAAAAATCGAAGCCGGCAAGTTGGTGCTCGACAGCATCCCATTCAATTTGCGCGACCTGCTGCAAGACACCCTGACCATCCTCGCCCCTTCGGCCCATGAAAAGGGTCTGGAGCTGGTCAGCCTGGTGTATCGCGACACGCCCCTGTCGCTGATTGGCGACCCGCTGCGGCTCAAGCAAATCCTCACCAATTTGGTGAACAACGCGATCAAGTTCACCCGCGAAGGCACCATCGCCGTGCGCGCCATGCTCGAAGATGAGGACGAAGACAGCGGTAACGTTCAACTGCGCATCAGTGTGCAAGACACTGGGATCGGCCTCACCAGCCAAGATGTCCGGGCCTTGTTTCAGGCCTTCAGCCAAGCTGATAACTCGTTGTCGCGCCAACCCGGCGGTACGGGTTTAGGGCTGGTGATCTCCAAGCGTCTGGTCGAGCAAATGGGGGGCGAGATTGGGGTCGAAAGCACGCCGGGCGAAGGTTCGGTGTTCTGGATCAGCGTCAGCCTGCCCAAAGCCCGTGACGACGTTGAAGACTTGCCCGGCCCGCCGCTACAGGGGCGACGCATCGCGCTGCTGGAGAACCACGAACTGGCGCGCCAGGCCTTGCAGCATCAACTCGAAGATTGCGGCCTGAGCGTCACACCTTATACCTCGCTCGAAAACCTCACCAACGGCGTGACCAATGCTCATCAAACCGAGCACGCCATTGACTTGGCGGTGCTTGGGGTCACGGCCAACGACATGCCGCCAGAGCGCCTCAACCAGCACATCTGGGACCTTGAGCATCTGGGCTGCAAAGTGTTGGTGCTGTGCCCGACCACCGAACAACTGCTGTTCAACGCCACCGTGCCCAACCCGCACAGCCAACTGCAAGCCAAGCCCGCCTGCACCCGCAAACTGCGCCGGGCACTGGCTGACCTGATCAACCCGCGCCCAAGCCGTGCCGAACCCGGCGAGCTGATTGCCAGCCGCGCACCGCGCATTTTGTGCGTCGATGACAACCCCGCCAACTTATTGCTGGTGCAAACCCTGCTCGAAGACATGGGCGCCAAGGTGATGGCCGTGGACAGCGGTTATGACGCTATTGATGCCGTCAAAACTGAGGCCTTTGATCTGGTGTTGATGGACGTGCAAATGCCGGGTATGGATGGGCGCGAAACCACCGAGGTGCTGCGTCAATGGGAGGCCGAGCGCCAATCCACGCCGTTGCCGATTGTGGCCCTGACGGCCCACGCGATGGCCAACGAAAAACGCGCCTTGCTCCAGAGCGGCATGGACGACTACCTGACCAAACCCATCAGCGAGCGCCAACTGGCTCAAGTGGTGCTGAAATGGACTGGGCTGGCCCTGCGCAATCAAGTCAGCGACAGCCCCCACGAACCTCTGCGCCACAACACTAAACTGTCTGTGCTCGACCCTGAAGAAGGGTTGCGATTGGCAGCAGGCAAAGCCGATTTAGCCGCTGATATGCTGGCCATGTTACTGGCCTCACTGGAAGCCGATCGCCACGCCATTCATCAGGCCCGCGAAGCCAAGGACAACACCGCACTGATCGAGCGCGTACACCGGCTGCACGGTGCAACCCGCTACTGCGGCGTGCCGCAATTGCGCGCCGCCTGCCAACGCAGCGAAACCCTGCTCAAGCAAGAAAACCCGCAAGCCTGTGCCGCCCTCGACGAACTGGACCAAGCCATTACGCGACTGGCCTGTGAAGCCCGCAGTATCGCGTAAGCGCGGCGACAGGCCGTTACCCCGAACAGGTCATACCAAGGAAGACTTCATGCGCACGATTCTTTTCAGCAGCCAGACTTACGACAGCGACAGCTTCAATGCCGCCCCACACCCCGAAGGCCTTGAGCTGCACTTTCAACCTGCGCGTTTGAGCCTCGACACTGCAGCGCTGGCTCATCATCACGAAGTGGTCTGCCCGTTCATCAATGACGACCTGAGCGCCCCTGTGCTCGAACAACTGGCCGCTGGCGGCACGCGACTGATTGCACTGCGCTCGGCGGGTTACAACCACGTGGATTTGCCCGCTGCCAAACGTCTGGGTTTGAGTGTGGTGCGCGTGCCTGCGTACTCACCGCATGCGGTAGCCGAACATGCCGTTGCGTTGATTTTGGCGCTAAACCGTCGCCTGCACCGCGCTTACAACCGCACCCGCGAAGGCGATTTCACCTTGCACGGGCTGACGGGTTTTGATCTGGTGGGCAAGACCGTAGGCATCGTCGGCACCGGCCAGATCGGGGCCACCTTCGGCAAAATCATGGCTGGGTTCGGCTGTGAACTGCTGTGTTTTGACCCCTATCCCAATGCGCAACTGCAAGCACTGGGTGCCAAATACGTCAGCTTGCCCGAGCTGCTGGCGGGCTCGCACATCATCAGCCTGCATTGCCCGCTGACCGCAGACAACAAACACCTGATCAACAGCCAATCACTGGCAACGCTCAAACACGGCGCCATGCTGATCAATACGGGCCGTGGTGGTCTGGTCCATACCCCGGCGCTGATTGAAGCGTTAAAAAGCGGCCAACTGGGGTATCTAGGGCTGGATGTGTACGAAGAAGAAGCCCAACTGTTCTTCGAAGACCGCTCCGACCTGCCCCTGCAAGATGACGTGCTCGCACGCTTGCTGACCTTCCCCAATGTGATCATTACCGCCCATCAGGCGTTTCTGACCCGTGAAGCCCTGGCCGCCATTGCATCGACGACGTTGGACAATATCGCCGCCTGGCGTGATGGTCAGCCCAAAAACCTGATCGAAGGCTGAACGTCCAAGCCTTGGGCTTTGGAGTCTGCGTGCTAGCATAGCGGCCTATTTGGAGGACCCATGGTCGAACACGATTTCCGCTACAGCCTGCTCAACCCGCAGCACACCTTGATCGAATGCCGCGCCCTGATGCCGGGCCGCTACCAAGTTACCGGCAACGGCGGCTCGATTCAGAACGATGACGTGCTGATTGTCACCCTCAAAGGCAGCAAGGACTTGTCCATGCGCCTGACTGTCGAAAAGGTTCGTCACTTGATCAACCCGCGCGGCCAGTGGGTTGCTGTTACACGCGGCCCGGTGTTTGGCGAACTGGCAATTCACGAGTGGCAGGTGAACTGCGACGCGTGCGCCACTGAGCTGAAATTTGAGTTCGCGGTAGACGCCAAGCTGGGCACCAAAGCGCAAAAACCTGCTGCCAGTGTGCGCATTGCAGAGCTGGGTTGGAGCAGCGAGGGCAGCAAGCATCTGTGTCCAAAATGCCAAAAGGCCGCGCAATGAAACGCCTGACCCTGCTGACCTTATTCGGCGCAAGCCTGATGGGCTGCGCGGGCGACCCGGTTAAGTTGCAGCACAACCACGCTTATGTTGTGGAGTGGATTGGTGAGCGTCCGCTGATGGATTACAGCCATCTGACCGTCACTTTCGACGAAGCCGGTCGCGCTTACGGCAGCGGTGGCTGCAACCACTGGTTCGCGCCTTACACACTGGAAGGCAACAAGCTGACCTTTGGTGGCGTTGGCAGCACCCGCAAAGCCTGTGCTCCAGCGCTGATGGAGCAAGAGCACCGATTTTTCGAAGCTCTGCAAGCTGTACAACGCTGGGATATTTCACCCATCGAGCAAGTCCGTTTCTGGCCAGCGGAAGGCAAACCCTTACGGTTGTGGCCCGAAGACAGCTGATTGACGCCTCCGTTGGAGCGGGCGCAGGTTGCGATCTTCTGATCTATAACGTCAAAAGATCGCAACCTGCGCCAGCTCCAACGAGGTGATATTTACCGGCTCATACCGTGTATCACCGGCCACTCCTTACGCCTTACGCCCCCTTCAACGCTTTGATTTTGGCCAACACCCCGGCAGCTGTTTGCTCGCCCAGCAACTGCGCCCGCACCTTGCCCTTCTCATCAATGATGTAGGTCACCGGTAAAGCTTCGCTGCGTGGCAGGTCAAATTGTTCAGCCGGGTCCTGCGCCAGCACAGTAAAGGTGATGCCCATCGCAGTGCTGGCATCGCTCAATTCCTTGCCCTGCAAACCATCAAAATTCACCCCAAAAACCCCCACCGATTGCCCCTGCAACTGTTTTTCCAGCGCATTGAGCTCAGGGATTTCGATTCGGCATGGGCCACACCACTCGGCCCAGTAATTGATCACCTTCCATTGCTTGTCCAAACGTTCGGAGGCCACCTTTTCACCGTGTTGATCAACCCCATAATCATTGCCGCAACCGGCCAGCAGTAAGGTAACGGCGACGGCAGTTACTGCCATGAGTCGCTTAAACATGCGTTGAGCCCTTTTGATAAATACACATAAAAACTATGGAATGGCGGCCAATTACCGCACAGAGTTCAGGCGCGCCCATCAGGCGGGTAGAATAGCCGCCAACTTACGCAAGAAGCGACCCGCACATGACCGACCTGACGCTTTATCACAACCCGCGCTGCTCGAAATCGCGCGGTGCGCTGGAACTCCTAGAAGCCCGCGGCCTGACGCCCAACGTGGTGCGTTACCTCGACACCCCACTGGACGCAGCCCAACTGCGCAGCCTGCTGAGCACACTCAACATCAGCGCCCGCCAACTGCTGCGCACCGGCGAGGATGAATACAAAACCCTCAACTTGGCCGACAGCAGCGTCAGCGATGAGCAACTGATCGAAGCGATGGCCGCCCATCCCAAACTGATCGAACGCCCGATTCTGGTCGCAGGGAACAAAGCCGTTATTGGCCGTCCACCAGAAAAAATCCTGGAGATCCTGCCATGAGCACGCCTTACATTCTGGTGCTGTATTACAGCCGCAATGGTTCAACCAGCGACATGGCACGGCACATCGCTCGCGGCATCGAACAAGGTGGCCTTGAAGCTCGTCTGCGCACAGTGCCCGCCATCTCTACCGAATGCGAAGCGGTAGCGCCAAGCATTCCCGCAGAAGGCGCGATGTACGCCAGCTTAGACGACCTTAAAAATTGCGCCGGTTTGGCGCTGGGCAGCCCGACCCGTTTTGGCAACATGGCCGCGCCGCTGAAATACTTTTTGGATGGCACCAGCAACCTGTGGCTGACCGGCGCACTGGTCGGCAAGCCGGCCGGGGTGTTCACCTCCACCGCCAGCCTGCACGGCGGCCAAGAAACCACCCTGCTGTCGATGCTGCTGCCATTGATGCACCACGGCATGCTCGTCACCGGCCTGCCGTACAGCGAATCGGCATTGCTCAACACCACCGGCGGCGGCACGCCTTATGGGCCAAGCCATCACGCCGGCGCTGACGGCAAACGTGGGCTGGACGAACACGAAATCGCCCTGTGCCGAGCGCTCGGCCTGCGTTTGGCCACTGTCGCTTTGAAACTGGAGAACACCCGTGGCTAAAAAGCCAAAAGTGTTGCCATCCATTGAATGGCTAGAGCCGCGGGTGCGGCTGATGCGTGTACTGAGCCTAGTGTGCTTTTTTGGCCTGATCGGTTTGCTGTGCGCTTATTACCTGCTGTTTGCTGACCTGCATGGCGCACGCCCGTGGGTGATATTGCTGATCGAACTGGTGCCATTAATGCTGCTGGTGCCGGGCATGCTTACAGGCAGCCCACGCGGGCATTCGTTCACCTGTTACGTGGTCAACTTGTACTTGATCAAAGGTGCGTTGGCCGCATTCGACCCCAACCGCCAACTGTTCGGCCTGCTGGAAATTGCCGCCAGCGTGGCCGTATTTTGCAGCGCGATGCTGTTTGTGCGCTGGCGTTACCAGTTGGACCGCCGCTTGGCCGGTGAAGGCGCTTAAGGCCGCTTTTGTAACCGCTGGTGCAGTAGCGGCAGCGGTTACCTGCATGAGGCTGCCTTATACAGCATGCAAGCCAGGATAATTACCCACTGACGCTTGTAATTAATCCATAGAGTTTTAGGTTAAAACGGACAACCTATCAGTTCTGCCAGTACCCTCTGTTTTGAAAAGCAGCCATAGTGGCCTCACTCTAAAAAGTTCAAGGCCACAAAAATCGGCGACTGCTCCAAGCCTTCTTTACACACCCAAAATCCTTCTTGGTTTATGGATTCGCTAAAAACATACCATTTCCATCATCACTTGAAACTAACCGCACTCTGGTCGAATTCCCGAAGTTATCAATATAACTCACCATCGCATAACTAAGTCTTCCAGCACTCCAAGAAGCTCCTGGCTTATCTATAATGCGTGACGCGGTTGCCTTTCCCTCACTTGCTAAAAAATAGTTTACATAAAATTCAATGGAGCCACCTCCCGGCTTGAAAGAGTTAAATTTTTCAACCCGAAATGCATCAGCTTTATATGCCGTCTGGACCTTGTTTGCATTTGACCGGAACGCAGAATAATGCCAGTCATTTCCATCGTCTATAAAGTGGATACTGTCTCGAATTTTTAAATTTGGATCCCTGAAGAAAATGTCGTAAATATCCACATCGAATAAATCGTTACCAATCTCATCTCGACGGCGAATATCTAAAATAGCCATAACATGGGCAACTGGGGTTATAGGTATGATAGTTACCGAGCTATCAAACATTCCTGCCCCCCCTTGTGGGCTACGTGTTTGAAAGACAGCGCCCTGCTTTGTAATTTTCGCTGCTATACGGATCGTATCTGGCGTTGTTGTCGTTACCCAAAAAGACACTTCTTGGGCCAGAGTTTCCATACCCTCATCGGTCGAGATAACCATTTCACTCACTTGCAAGAAAGCCCCGCCCGTCATATTTCCGGTTTTTCTTTGCCATTCTAAATCAGCTTCGGAACGGTCTTGATTGATATCTTTCGCCCCATCACCTTCCGCCACATAAGAAAGATTTTCAGGGAAGTAGTCATACTTTACATTCCTTGTTCGTACATACTGAACTTCTGCCGGGAGCGCTAATCCCGTACTGTAAACAACAAGCTGAATTTCCGCCAAATCATTAGGCGATATAGGAACCACTTCATTTTTATTATTGCGCCCTTGTATGACTACTTTAATAGGCACTTGCTGACGTCCGTTACGATAGACTTGAGCAGTGGCATGATCCGCACCCTGGTCGTGATAAGTCACCTTGAACTCGCTCAAGCTACTCCAATCCGACGTAGCTTCTGTTTCCAAGGTACCAAGATCGCTTATGCCTACCTCATTGCTATTTTTTTTCTCATTCTGTGCAGCTTCGCTGAAAAACCTTTTCATTTAGATAGTCCTTTTCTCTATTAGCCAGCTCGGCATTGAATTGCGCCTGCGTCCACCCAAACAAACCGCACTCAACTTTTCGCAAAAAATCTTTTGTGGGCCCCAATATAAACTGGGATACCTTAATAGTAGTTTTATTTCTTGAGCATCAAATACCATCTCGCGATTAAAACAATGGGGGCTTACACCTAATCTGCATACTTCCGCGCTGGAAATTCAGATATTTTTCCACTGGAAATTTTAAAAGACTTAACCAACCCAAGATAAGGGGCATCTTAATTCCCAACAAGCAACATTTATGTGTGTTGCATCAAATACATACGCATACAGGATGAATGAACGTAACCGCTCCGTCTTATTCTTCAACGCCACTTTTTGGTTAACGCGCTTGCGTTGCTCAATTAACGACCTCGTTTTTATAACTTCTCACAGGAGTCACTTCATGCCACATGTCTCCGAACCTCCAGCCCCCCCAACGAGCTAACTGGCTGACCAAAGGGGAAATTACCGTCTCGTCCTCGTCCAATCGTCTCTACCCCAACGGCCGGCAGCAGATCGAACTGCTATTAGTGGTTGAGCCCCAACCCGGCCAAACTATCACCGCGAAAGAGCTTGCCAGTTTGCGGCTGATGGTACACAAGGCCGATGGCACCCCTATCCCACTGACTGACGCGCCGGATACGCACGGCTGGCGGGCATCCTTGACCCGCAACGAATATGACTATTATCCGCAGGGGCAGTTTAATCCTACACCGACTATCAATGAACCAAGACCGGCAGAGAGCGAGCCGGCCATCTACACCCGTCAGCTTTACGTGATGAACTCCAGCCAGCGCGGCGGCGAATCGCTAACGGTGTATGCTTGCATCACCCACCAGCTCGACGACAATTACTATGATTACGTTTCAGACGGCAACGGGCATATGTTCAACTCTTCGGTCGATGTGATGACCGAGCCCCTGCCATCGCTCGAACTGCGGGATTATCTGTTTGAGCATCAACAACTAAGTGGCGATGAGAACAGCGACATTCAGTTACGGGAATATTACCTGGGTGTCAGTCGCCTGCCCCTGCCTGCTGACGGCAGTAGCCGCCCCGGCCGGCATGATCCAATGGGATGATCGTGATCCGAGTTCAAGCAGAGCTTCCCATGTGGTCTATGCCCCGCCCAATACCGCCCCATCGGCGCACCGTTGTCCGAGTGCAGCACCAAGGGGCGCCCTGCACAACGTTCGGCAAGCACCGTGCGCTCCATCAGTTCAGCCGCCCGCTCGCCGCTTTCTTGCTCGTAAACCTCCCAGCCTACGGCCTTGCGACTGTAAATATCCTCAATCAAATACAGGTAGGTGATGTCCCAAGACCAAACCTGATTGGCGGTGCAAGCACGATGAGTTGTTGGAGATGCATGTTTGTGCGGTGCATGACTGCGGCCACGTCGGTGCTGCTGATTAGCCTCTTTGAGGACACGATAAAAGCTCGATTCTGAGGCCAGATAACGGCCTTGATCGGCCAACATTGGCACGATCTGACTGGGCGGCAGGCTGACGAATGCCGGACTGTTGCAAACCTCTAAAATAGCGCAACGCTCCTGCTCAGTCAGGGCATTGCGGGGGCGCGAGCGCAGCGTAGTCATACGCACATCGGCTTGCATCACCGGTGTCAAAGCCTAGCGTTGCAGGCTGCGCAGTGACAGTCCGATCTCTGCACTGGCAATGGCTTTACGCGCACCAGAAGCCACGGCATGGTTAAAACGCTCAACGAGTTGTAGCCGCTCTGGCAGCGAGGTCAGGCGTCCTCGCTGTCGCTTCCCCAGAAGGCATTCATCTTTTTTCGCAGCACCAGGATCGCGGCAGTTTCGTAAGCGATCCATAAACCCCACCTTGTCAAAGGTGGGGCGGTGCGTCACCAATGCACTTGAGGCACGCAACTCCACGGCAGCAGGGCTTCGTAATCCTCAATTGAGGACGCCTGTGGCAAGCGCTCCAGTACGTGGCGCAGCCACGCATAGGGCTCTTGACCGTTAGCTTTGGCGGTCTCGACCAAGCTGTAAAGTCGAGCACTGGCCGCCGCGCCGTTAGGCGTGTCGCTAAACAACCAGTTCTTTCGTCCAATCATGAAGGGGCGGATCGCGCGCTCTGCGGCGTTGTTGTCGATCGGTAAGTAGCCTTCCTCCACGTACCGTTCAAGTTTGCTCCAGTTACTTGCCAGGTAACGGATGGCTTTTCCGAGGGCGTTCTGAGCAGTGACTTGCGGTTGTGTCTTTTCGATCCAGCTTTTCAATTGAGCAAGTATCGGCAGGCTTTGTTCGTGACGACCGGTTTTACGCTCAGCGTCGTTGCCGCCCTTCAAGTCGCGTTCGATCCCATAAAGCTTGTTGATCAAATTCAGCGCGATGTCGGCACGACCCGTCTTGCCTTTGGGCTGCACTTTTTGTGCTTCCACGAATTTGCGACGTGCATGAGCCCAGCAGCCCAAGCGCTCAACTCCAGCCTGAGCGCCCAGCGCGTTGTAACCGGCGTAATCATCGGTCATGACGTAGCCACGATAGCCATCGAGCAGGCACGTCGGTACGTCCTGCGCTCGGCTGGTGGAGTAGTCGAAAAGGATGACTGGCTTATCGGGTGGGCCGCCGGTTTGCACCCACATCCAGGATTGGCTGCTCGGCTCGCGGTCAGGCTCTTTCAATACCTGCACCCGGGTTTCATCGCAGTGAATGATGCGGCTATTCAACAGACTGTCGCGCATCAGATTCAGCAGCGGCTGAAAGTGCTCGCCGCACTGGATGACCCAGCGTGCCAAGGTTTGACGCGAGATATCGATGCCGTGACGTCCCAGCACTTTCTTGAAGCGATGAAGTGGCAGGCCGTCTACGTATTTGGTGGTCAACAACATCGCCAGAACGCTCGGGCTGGCCATGCCTTTTTCGATCAGTTGCGCGGGCTTGTCCGCAGTGATTGGTGCGGTCTCGCAGTCGCGACAACCGTAGACTTTACGAACGTGTTTGATCACCCGTATCTGCATCGGCACGATTTCGAGCTGCTCGCTGACTTCCTCGCCGATGGCGTGTTTGCGGCAACCACAGACGCAGGTCAGCTCATGTTCGGGCAGTTCGTGGATGACTTCGATGCGCGGCAGATTGGCAGGCAGTGGCTTACGTTTGCCACGGCGCTTGTTGGGTGCGACGACCTCTTCTTCAGCGTTTTCGCCGATAGGCTCAGCAACGCTTTCAGCTTCGTTGAAAAGGGCCAACTGAGGCGTGGCAGGATCGGCTGTTTGCTCGGACTTGCGTCCAAACAATCGCTGGCGCAGCAGCGCGTTTTCCTCTTCGAGAAAACCGACCCGCGACTGCATCTTCGCAAGCATTTGCTTGAGCAGTTGAGGATCGTCAGGGAGGTCTTCGGGCATGGAGTTCATGCCCCGGATTGTACCGAATCAGGCCACGAATCGCGGTGTTAAAACCTGGTGAGGTCGATTACGCCAGAGGTCAAAGCCGTCGAGCATCCAGTTAAGCTCCTGGACGATCAGGACAATCGCCTCGTCCGTCACGTCGGGCGAAGTTTTGAATCGCTCAGACTCCAGGCGCTTGAGCCAAAGGCAGAAGCCGTTGCGCTCCCAGTACAAAATCTTCACACGGTTACGCGGCTTGTTGAGGAAAATGAAAAGCACGGGGTCGAATACTGCGACCTTGATGTCCAGCTCGACCAGGGCAGCCAAACCGTCAATGGATTTTCGGAAGTCGACAGGCTTGGGGTACAGATACACTTTTTCGACTTTTGCGTCGGGTCGCATCATGGCGGATGGGCTCCAGAAAGAAATCGGGAGCACAGCATCCGGGATCACGCGGCGGCTTTGAATGTGGGGTTCATGGAGCGCTTACGCAGTTTCTGCCAGTGCTTTGTCCTTGCGACGCAGATCGCGTTCCAGCTCGGCAATCCGCTTTTTATCAGCCCGCGCCTGCTCTCGCTCGGCTTGGCGTTGCGCCTGAGCGGACAACTGACCCGTGATGCAGGCTTGCCGCCAAGCTGCTATCTGTTCGGGATACAAGCCCTTGCTGCGACAGTATTCGGTGAGGTCAATTTCGCTCAGTGTGGCCGTGTGCAACACCGCTGCGAACTTGGCTTCAGCCGACCAGTTATCGGCACTGCTTTTATCTGCGGGCACCACAGCGCCTCCTGCTTTGAGCTTGGACCGCCAAGCATACAGGGTTGGGGCGATCCCTTCCTGGCGTGACAACTGGGCCACAGACATGTTTTGAGGGGCAATAACTTGTTGATAAGGGCAGCTTTACGTTCGGGTGAATAGCTCGACATGCCAGCTCTCTTTGACGCCCCCGATCTATCGTTTTGATAAATCAGCTGAGGCTGACAACTAGCCTGACACCGGGGGTGCAGTAGCGGCAGCGGTTATACACCTGAAGCACCACCTTGCGCACCATGCAAGTCATGGTAATCGCCCACAAACGCTCACGATTAGCCCATAAAACCTTTACGTTAAAGCGAAAACCTATCAGTTATGCCAGTACCCTCCTGTTTATAAAAAACACATAGTGGGCTCACTGCTGAACGAGTTTGAGGCCCGCAAAATGAACAGAAATACCACAGAGAACAGTAATTGCCGTAGGCCTCGTTTTACATTGAGACTCTCGCTTGCGATCATCGCGCTAGTCACAACACTTTTCATACTTCTTACACAATGGGCGTGGGCACAAACAGCCACCGACAAAAGCACATCAAATAGTATTCAATCAGCCCCCTATGTAGAAATCACTCTCCCTACGGACTCGAAAAACACCACTGATACAGCGCCTAGGATCCCAAGCGCCCCGGACATATTTGACCTATCAAAGCCATTTAATAAATACACGTGGGTCACCGCACATAATGCCTACAGTGGCGATACTGAAGAGGTACTGGAAAGTGGAGTCCGGGGGCTTATGTGGGACCTTCATCCCATCAGATCAGGCACCCCCCCTCATACCTCGCTAGACGCATATCTGTGTCACTCACCAAGTTCTGGCTATTGCACTTACGATGAAAACGGGGGAAACGAGAAAAAACTATTCAGTACAGAAATACAGAAAATATTACATTTCTTAGATCAACCAAAAAATGCCCATGCAGTGGTCACTTTATTTTTAGAAGATCGTGTCGGCCAAGAACTGATACAAAAAACCTTCGACAAATTACCCGCTCTAAAAGGCAAAGTATTTAATTTTAACGACTACAAAGACACCAACGAATGGCCAACCTTACAAAAAATAATTGACAGCCAAAAAAGACTGATTATTTTCGTCGAGCAGGAAAACGGAAATTACATACTTGGACGCGGCACAAACACGGAAACAATATTAGTTCCGGAAGACCAAGACTTCATGGTGCAAAACACCTACGACTTAAAGAGCCCCCTAATTGATAACTGGGCATGCGAAAGTCGCTGGCCCGACACTCCACTAAACACTAAAAAAGTCAATCACAAAAATTTTACAAAGTGGAGCAAACTTTTTACCCTCAATCAATTTCATGCATTTTTATCAACCAAAGCACATGCTGCTCAAATTGACAATAATCTAACCTGGCTTGAAAACCGAGTAGACAGTGTCTGTGCACAGACCAATGATGGCGTGCGTCTCGTACCAAACTATATCGCTCTAGATGATTTTAAAGTTGGAGATGCATTTGCTTATGCAGCGGCATTGACAGAGGGTGGTGTGTACTTCTATGAAAATAATGACGGTGTGTCTGAAGGCCACCCTACTCCAACACCAAACACTGCTAACGCTCATGATGTTGTCTGCGTAGTGCCTACTAGCCATGACTGGGAATTGAAGTTTAAAGCCTATGGTTGTGAAAATGACGAAGCACGCTCACTTGCTCTTCGCGGTGTAAAAAAAGGCATTAGCATAAAGCTTTTTGACAGTCCAAAAGCAAGTAAGTCCGATGACTATACAACTATTGAAGTGCTACGCGACATCGGACTGGACGAACGCATCGTACTCAATGATCTGGAAGATACTAGCTCAAATAGCGACGTGAAAATTACACACAAACATAAAAATGGGCTTAAAGGTAAAATCTCATATCTCATTATTGAACCCACCACTGGCAGCACCGAGCCCAAAGTAAGGTTTACCAACAGCAAGGAAGAATTCAGCTGCTCCGTCCCCGCCGATATCGATGCTTTATTCGAGGCGAATGGCAGCGCTGGCTCTAATAGCTGCAAAAATGACCATATCGCAGGCTTCACACTAACGGGGGCTTCCGCCGGGACAACAATCACACTATACGGTGACAAAAACAGTGATGAAAATTGCAAACAAGGTTGCGTCAAAATTTTTGTTCGCAAGGACATGACAGAACCAGTCACAATCAAAAACATTGATGAAATGTCAAGCCACACGTATTCAAACGAAGAAGTACTTATTAAGCGGTATGGCGGCATGCAACAATTATATGGAAAAATATCTTATATACAAGTGTCCACAGGTGTAGAAGATTTCAACAATGAAAATGTCATACCCACGTCATCAGAAGCCGATGGATCTTTTGGCGCATGGGGCCCAAAAGCTATTTGCCCAGTGGGTAAGTTTGCCTGGGGATTCCAGCTTAAATTCGAAAAAGATGGAGGCAAGGACCACACTGCATTGAACTCAATTAAAATGTTTTGCGGTGAAGATGGTGAATCAGTACCAATAGAAAGCAAAGTTGGTGACTGGGGGGAATATGGCAAAATTTTTAAGTGCCCATCGAGTAGTGGCCCAATCAAAGGGTTTCAATTGAGAACGCGACTCCCGATAAATGCTAATGATGAAATAATGGCGACAGACATCAGCGGCATCTGCCAAGACAATAATGCCATAGGCGGCGAGTTCGAGAACGAGGATCCCTTATGGGGCGCATGGGGCAATAAATTCTACTGCCCAGAAGGAACACAGGTCGTTGGATTTAAAACCCGAGTAGAAGACTATGTTGGCGATAATGACGATACAGCAATGAATGGCCTGAGAATGTATTGTGATCGTACCCTAGGAATACCCTTACCTATTGAACCTATAATAGAGCAACTTACCCCTGACACATCAATCCTCTACTGGGACGATTCCAAAGTCGAAGATGGGCTCGCTGAATTTGAAATAAAAGATGGCGATGGTAATATCTTGCTCACCACCAAAACTAACTTCACCGAGTTTAAAACCTCTGGCATCAGTAAAATATCAGTCACCGCTGTTGATTCTGATGGCAACCGCTCCCCCACTGTTACTGCAGCAGTTCCAAAATATGATGACACTCCTCCTGTGACACCTACAGGACTAAGAGTTAATAATCTTCAAGGCGGCTTAATTGAAATCATCTGGGATAAAAGCGCAGCCCCTGCCGACTCACTATCCTATGAAGTATCGATAGATGACAAGGTCACAGGTAATACAAGCGACACATCAATGACTCTCAAGGATCCGGATGCCCCTGTTAACTTCACCATTTCTATAAAGGCGCATAAATTCAACGGAACCTCCTCCCCTGCGGCATCACTGCTTATCGATCGGACACCACCTTCAAAACCAGAAACATTTATATTTAGCGAATTGAAACCAACCTCATTAAAACTAACGTGGGCACAGTCAACCGACGATATAAAAATGAAAGACTATGCTGTTTACCAAGACAACATTTTATTAGACCATACTTCAGATACAACCTTTAACGTCAGCCATCTAACGCCTGAAACCAACTACACATTCACCGTAAAATCCATAGACACTACAGACAACTACTCCGAGGCTAAGAGTGTCTTCGTTGACCGAGAGTCTCCCACTGAACCGACAGCACTTAAATACGCCAAAGCTACCGACACCTCAGTTGATCTGTCTTGGAACTCATCAAGCGATAACGTGGGTGCCACTGGCTACAAAATCGACCGCGATGACGCCGCAACATTTGACACTAAAACCCTAAACTTTACTGACACGCCACTCAAACCCGTCACCACTTACCGATATGAGGTACGCGCTTACGACGACAACTTAAACATTTCACAACCGGGCACATTACTACTTGATCGTGTTCCTCCTTCAGCACCGACTAACCTCAGTCACGACAAAGACAGCGATACCGGCATTGCATTACAACTCAAATGGACTGCATCAACCGATGACATAGGCGTCACTGGCTACAATATCTACCAAGACGACAACCCCACGACCATAAACACTGGCACCTCTACCAGCGCCACCGTGAACAAACTATCACCTGACACGACTTACACCTTTTATATCGAAGCATTCGATGAGGCTGGCAACAAATCAGAACGCACTTCAATATTGGTAGATCGGGTGCGACCAATAATAGACCCGTTCTTCTGGGCACATAGCCCTTACGGCACCAACGACGAACCACCAAGCCTAAGCTGGAGTGATGCAACTGACGATATAGCGGTTACAGGTTACGAGCTTTCGCTTGACGGCAAAGTAATACACACCGCAGCCAGTGCGCCTTTCAGTACCATTGGCTTAGATTTAGACGCCACCACTAACCATACCTTCACACTGCGGGCTTACGATGCAGCCAACAATTACTCAACCCCTAAAGATCTTGTGCTATACCACAACAGACCAAATATGCCAAAAGATATAAAGGGCGTTTATACATCATCGGCAACTGTCGTTGACTTCTCCTGGTTCCCAGGAGACAACAACACCGTTAATTACTCACTTCTGACCAACAATGGTGTTGACCATGAACAGGCTGAGCTAACTATTCGCTCTACCTTTAACGAGTCACTTGAGCCCCCCTCGGTCACCATAAAAGTGGAGGCTATCAATGCAGAGGGGGCCAAATCATTGAGTGTTTTTTGCAAGAGGTATTATTTGAGCACTGGCTTTGGAAGTTGCGACCGCTAGCCAAACAAACCTCATGGCACACAAAGGCAGAGTTGAACTCAACAGTCAAAAAAACTAACCCTACTATGCCAGCTCTTAATAAGCGGCCTTTTGTCTGAAGATGGACAAAAGGTCGATATCACGCATTTCATACTCAATGATTCACTGTAAACGCAAGCATTTGTGACAACTGGCACATAGGGCGACCACTGTCGGCATGCCATTGATTGAAAGCGTTTTGCACAATCGCCAAGTCACGCAAGCTGGTCGGCGCTTTGTCCACCAACTTTTGTGCATTCAACGCAGCAACAACGTCGTAGCTGGGCACGAAAGTGTCTTTGCCAACCATACGTAAAAAGCGCGGCGCCGATAACCCGCCCAATTGATGCCCGTGTTTGGCCAGGTACTTCCACAGCCCCACAATGTCCGTTACCGGCCAATCGGCAATAAACGCGCCGAAACTGCCATGTTCGTGAGCGATATCGAGCACCATCTGCGCGTTGCGCGGCACGCTTTTAAGCTTGCCCAAATGGCGAATGATGCGCGCATCCTGCATCAAGCGCTCCAAATGCTCAGCGCCCATCAGCACGACCTTTTCAGGGTCGAAGCCAAAAAAAACCTCTTCAAACACGGGCCATTTATTGTCAACCACGCTGTGCTTGAGCCCAGCACGAAACACCCGCAGGGCCAAGGTGGACAGGTAGCGATCATCAGGGATTTGACGCAATTGCGCCGGGGTGCGCGGTATGGGCAGTTCGGCTTCCAACGCGGCTGACGAACCAAAGCGGTTCAAACAGTATTCGTGCAGCCATTTGTAATCGCGCATGCCCTCTCCTCTTGGTCTTTGGGGTGTTACACACGGGCTCAGAGCCAAGGATCGGCCTAGAGGTTCAACAGGTTGACGAAACGCGGGGTGGCGTTTTCATCTATTTTCAAGCTGACAAAGTCAAACAGGTCGCGATCGGCCAATTGCGATGGCATCACGTTCTGCAAGCTGCGAAAGATGCTTTCGGTGCGCCCTGGGGTCTTGCGATCCCACTCTTGGAGCATGTCTTTGACTACTTGGCGTTGCAGGTTTTCCTGCGAGCCGCAAAGGTTACACGGGATGATCGGGAACTGTTGCAAATCGCTATACGCCTGAATGTCCTTCTCGTTGCAGTAAGCCAGCGGTCGGATCACCACATTGCGCCCGTCATCAGACCGCAACTTAGGCGGCATCGCCTTGAGCGTGCCGTTGAAGAACATATTGAGGAAGAAGGTTTCTACGATGTCGTCACGATGATGCCCCAAGGCCATCTTGGTCGCGCCTATTTCATCCGCGAAGGTATACAAGGTGCCGCGACGCAAGCGCGAACACAGTGAACAGGTGGTCTTGCCTTCGGGGATCAGTTCCTTGACTACCGAGTAGGTGTCTTTTTCAACGATGTGGTATTCCACGCCCAACGACTTGAGGTACGCCGGCAGTACGTCTTCAGGGAAGCCCGGCTGCTTTTGGTCCATGTTCACGGCCACAATCGAGAACTGAATTGGTGCCACCTTTTGCAGGTGCAGCAGCACGTCCAGCAAGGTGTAGCTGTCCTTCCCGCCCGACAGGCAAACCATCACCTTGTCGCCGTGCTCAATCATGTTGAAGTCAGCGACTGCCTCGCCAGTTAGTCGGCGCAGGCGTTTCTGGAGTTTAAGTTGAGAGACCGAAAGAGTGCCCATAGCGCTTCAAATCCGCGAGTTAGACCAAAAAAGCTGGCCATTTTACTTAAAAATGTTCTGCGGTCGAAGCCCCGGCGACCCGGCTAAAGACGCCAATGCTATAAGCCAGCCCCTGACAGCACAATATGCTCTAAGGGGCCGGTTTTATTGGGCGGCAGGTTTCCTATACTGCGACATAAGGCCGCACACCTACCTGCTCGATGACATGTTCTGGCTGCGCGACCTCCACGCGTCCCACTGGGGGCGATGCGTTTCAGACAGGAGCAATTAGCCATGATCCATCACGTTGTGGGCCTCTTCACCCACCCCGATCAAGAGTGGCGGCAGATCCGTGGCGATGCCGAAGAAAGCATCAGCCACATGTACTTCACACACACATTGATTTTGGCCGCCATCCCGGCCATTTCTGCGTTTATCGGCACGACCCAGGTGGGCTGGGTGATTGGCAACCGTGCACCCGTGATGCTGACGCTCGACAGCGCGCTATGGATGACGCTGATGTCTTACATCGCAATGCTGGCGGGTGTGGCGGTGATGGGGGCGTTCATTCATTGGATGGCCCGCACCTACGATGCGCAACCGAGCATGGCGCGTTGCGTGGCGTTTGCCACGTACACAGCGACGCCGTTGTTCATTGGCGGGCTGGCAGCGCTGTACCCGCATATGTGGCTGGGCATGGTGGTTGGCACCGCGGCCATTTGCTACACGGTGTATTTGCTGTACGTGGGCCTGCCTACCTTCATGAACATTGACCCAGACGAAGGCTTTTTGTTTTCAAGTTCTGTTCTGGCGGTAGGCCTTGTAGTGCTGGTGGCGATCATGGCGTTTACCGTGATTGTCTGGGGGTTGGGCGTTGGCCCGATTTATACCAACTGAAAACACTTCTCCCGTATGAGCTGGCGCCAGCTCATACGGGAGGTGATTAACCATTGGGCGCCTTCAGCTTCGGAACCCCCTCTGCTTGCGGCATAATCGCCAGCTCTGGAGAACCGAATCACATGCCCGAGTTGCTCAAAACCCGCGTCGAAGACTGCTTCAAACAGGCCGAAGTGTTTTTCAAGCGCCCTTTCAAACGCCCTGTGGTCAGCTTCAAACTGCGCGGCCAAAAAGCGGGCGTGGCGCATTTGCATGAAAACTTGCTGCGCTTTAACCCACAGCTTTACCGCGAAAACAGTGAAGACTTCCTCAAGCAAACGGTGGCGCACGAAGTCGCCCATCTGATTGCTCATCAATTGTTTGGCGAACGCATTGCCCCTCACGGCGAAGAGTGGCAACTGATCATGCGCGGGGTGTATGAGCTGGCGCCCAATCGTTGCCACACTTACGCCATCAACCGCCGTACCGCCACCCGCTACATTTACAAATGCCCCTGCCCTGACAGCGATTTCGCGTTTTCAGCCCAGCGTCATGGTCTGGTCAAGCAAGGCCGGGGGTACTTATGCCGGCGCTGTCGAAGCACCTTGGTGTTCAGCGGCCAAACCCGAGTGGAATGAGCCCCATAAAAAAACCCATCCGAAGATGGGTTTTTTGTGCGCTCAGGTTTACTTCAACAACGAAGGCGCCGGGCCTTCGGCCACACCCAGATCATCGACTGGGCGAGTGTCATCCAGCGGACGACCACCAGAGTCCAGCTCAGATTGCATCTGGTCTACGTCCAGCTCTTTAACCCACTTGGCCACAACCAGTGTGGCAACGGCGTTCCCCACCAGATTGGTCAGAGCACGCGCTTCGGACATAAAGCGGTCGATACCCAGAATCAGCGCCAAACCGGCTACCGGCAAATGGCCTACAGCAGACAGGGTGGCAGCCAGCACGATAAAGCCACTACCGGTCACACCCGCCGCACCTTTGGATGACAGCAGCAGTACCAGCAGCAAGGTGATCTGGTGCGTGATGTCCATGTGTGTGTCGGTTGCCTGAGCAATAAACACGGCAGCCATCGTCAGATAGATGGAGGTGCCATCGAGGTTGAACGAGTAACCCGTTGGAATCACCAGCCCCACAACGGATTTCTTGGCGCCCAGGCGCTCCATTTTCACCAGCATGCGCGGCAGGGCCGATTCCGACGAGGACGTGCCCAGTACGATCAGCAGTTCTTCACGGATGTAGCGAATCAGCTTGATCACGCTAAAACCGTGAGCGCGAGCAATCCCACCCAACACCACCAGCACGAACAGTACGCACGTGATGTAGAAGCAGATCATCAACTGGCCCAATTGCACCAGCGAACCCACGCCATAAGCGCCGATGGTGAAGGCCATCGCACCCAAGGCACCCAGTGGCGCAAGCTTCATGATCATGTTGATGATGTTGAACATCACGTGGGCGAAGCGATCAATGAAGTCCAGCACCGGCTTGCCGTAAGCGCCCAGGCGATGCAGGGCAAAACCGAACAGCACCGAGAACATCAACACTTGCAGGATGTCGCCATTGGCAAACGCGCCGACGATGGTCGAAGGAATGACGTTAAGAATAAAGCCAACGATGCTTTGATCCGCGCCAGCGGTGACATAAGCCGCTACTTTGGACGCGTCCAGAGTGGACACGTCAATGTGCATGCCCGCGCCCGGTTGAACCACGTTCACCACGACCAGCCCGATCAACAGGGCAATGGTCGACACGATTTCAAAGTACAGCAACGCATAACCACCGGTCTTGCCAACCGACTTCATGCTCTGCATTCCGGCGATACCGCTCACCACCGTACAGAAAATAATGGGGGCGATGACCATCTTGATCAATTTGATAAAGCCATCACCCAAAGGTTTGAGTGCTACGCCGGTTTCCGGGTAGTAGTGGCCCAGCAAAATGCCGATAGTAATCGCTACGATCACTTGGACATACAGGGATTTGTACAGTGGCTGACGAGTCGTCATTGCAAAGTTCCTCAAGTGCATCACTCAGTCATCATTCCATCTGAGACCGGTGACACCTAAAGCGCGAACCCTCCTGTACTTGGAGGGATTTGTTGTGTCGAGCTGCTCTAACGGCAGACCTCTCGCACTTATTGCAAGGCGCGGGCCAGATCGAATAAAAACCGCTCCAGCGCTTATCACGCCTGCACTTGCAGGACTTTACAGGCGGGTTTTGTAGGACAACATTTGGCGGGTTTCCGCCCATTGAAGGGAGTCTGAGCCGCAAGATGGCGGATATCCGCCTTACCAAAGACCGGAGCAGGAGAAGACTGCAATCTTTTGATCTCTAATAAGAAAGCGCTCAGCCTGCGCCCGCTTCAACTTACTTATTTGCCGGGAAAGTGGATTCGAAACACAGCTCCGCCTAGCGGTGAGTCTCCTAGCGTCAGTTGGGCGTCGTAACTTTCGATGATGTCTTTGACCACTGCCAAGCCAATGCCCTGCCCCGGATGTTGACGGTCCAGCCGCTCGCCCCGTTGCAGAATCCGAGCCCGCTGCCCCTCGGGTATACCGGGGCCATCGTCTTCCACAGTCACGTCGATCCCACCGGCGTGTTGTTGCAGGCTGATTCGTACTTGCCCCAGACACAGTCGGTAGGCGTTTTCCAGCAAATTACCGAGCAGCTCCAGCAACGCGTTTTGCTCGATGGGCACGTGACTGAGCGTCGGAATGTCGTAGCTAACCTTGACCTGCTTGTCGCGATACACCTTGTCCAGCGTGTTGCACAGGCTTTGCACCACGGGCTGAAGCTCGACTTGATGACGCACCAGGCCGCTTTTGCGCAAGCTGGCGCGCTGTAACTGGTAGCTGATTTGTTGATTCATGCGCTCGATCTGGGTTTGCAGCACCCAGGCTTGCTCGCGCTCAGTCGGGCGCTGGGCCATGCTTTCGCTCACCCCCTGCAATACGGCCAACGGGGTTTTCAGGCTGTGGGCCAAGTCATCAAGGGAATCGCGATAACGAGTGCGCTGTTCACGCTCGCTTTGCAGCAACCGGTTCAACGAGCCCGTAAGGCGCAACAGCTCACGCGGATGCTGCTCACTGAGGCTTTGGCGCTCTCCCGATTCAATTTGATCCAGTTCCTGACTCAAGCGTCGCAACGCACGTAACCCCCACGTCAGACCAATCCACAGCAATGCCAAAAGCACACACAAGGCCGCGCCAAACCCCAAATACAGGTTTTCCCGCAGCCCGGCGAGGGTTTGGTTGTATTCACGCATGGGTTGCAACGCAACAAAGCTAAAGGCCGCACTCTTGCCCCCCAGCAGCTTGACCTCTACGTCGTAAACAAAAAACTCTTCGCCGCTGGCTTCACGAATGCTCGCAAATTCATTGCCGCGTCCGTCATAGCGCGGCTTGTAGTTGATGCGTTCTTCTTGGGTGGCCCGCGAACGCCAGACCAAATGGCCTTCACGGTCATAGATGTAACCTAGCAGGCGGCTGTCAGGCAGGTTGAACTGCTCATCCGGCAGTAACACTGGCATTTTCAGACGATTTTTCTCGACCTTGGCCGCCGAGATCAGCGTGGTGACATCTGACGCCAGGCGCTGCTCGATGGCATCTTTGAGCGCCAGACTGAACGCGCCCTGCATCGCCGGTAACAGCGCGAGCATAAACAACACGGCCAGCAGCGTGGCCGCCAGCATCAACCGAACACGAAGTGAACGAATCAACGGCAGCGCTCAGTAAACAGGTAGCCCAAGCCACGCACTGTATCGATAGGTTTAAAACCGTTTGCCCCCTCAAGCTTGCGTCGCAGGCGCCCGACCAGCACCTCGATCACATTCGGATCACGTTCCTCGTCATCCGGGTACAACTGTTCCATCAAGCGATCCTTGGCGACTACTTGCTGATGATGGCGCATCAGGTATTCAAGAATCCGGTACTCATAAGCGGTCAACGCCAGCGGCTGGCCCTCAAGCACTGCTTGCTTGCGATTGATGTCCAGTACTAACTCGCCAGCAACGATGGTCGATTGGGTAAAGCCGCTGGAACGGCGCAACAACGCATTAAGGCGCGCTTCAAGCTCTTCAAACTGAAACGGCTTGACCACGTAATCGTCAGCGCCAGCCGCCAGCCCTTCGACTTTGTCCTGCCAATTGCCGCGTGCCGTAAGAATCAGAATCGGAAACGTCTTGCCACGTGCGCGCAACTCGCGAATCAGCTCCAGCCCCCCAAGCCCCGGCAACCCGAGATCAATCATTGCCAGGTCATGATTAAACTGCTCGGTTTGATACAGCGCCTCTTCAGCATTGGCCACAGCCTCGACCACATGGCCGTTTTCGCTCAGGCGCGTTTGCAAGTGATGGCGCAGCAATGCTTCATCTTCGACCACCAGCAATTTCATCGCACTCTCCCAAGCTAAATCTGCATCTCTCAGGGCGTATGCCCAATGCCAGCATGCAGCGCCTGCACACCTGTAACGTCGCCACAGTAAGCCGTTAGCCCTGAACACTTTCTGAACAATATGGTTAAGGCCTACCCAGCCTGGCTCAGACCCGGCAAAATGCGCCGCATGAATCGACTCCCCACTTTGCCCGCCTGCTGCACACCGCTGCGCACTGACTGGCCTTTGCCGCAAGCGTTGCCGGGTTGCGTGCTGGTCAGCACCGACTTCACTGCGGCCCTACTCAACGTCGATGATTTTCAGCATTGCGCCATCGACATGCCCGCCAGTATTCAACGCTCGGTGGCTAAACGCCAAGCCGAATTTCTGGCCGGGCGGCTCTGTGCCCGTGCAGCCTTGCTGCAACTGGACAACACCCACGCCACGCCCACCATTGGCGAAGACCGCGCACCTGTCTGGCCCGCGCACATCGCAGGCGCTATCACCCACAGCAACGGTCGCGCCGCCGCCATCGTGGCGCTTAAGCGTGACTGGCAAGCACTGGGCATGGACCTCGAAAACCTGCTCAGCGACGAACGCGCCAAGCGTCTGGCTAGAGAGATCCTCACCCCCGATGAGCTGCAACGCATGGCCAAGGGGCCTGCCGAACAGATCGCACAGTGGGTGACCCTGACCTTTTCCGTCAAAGAAAGCCTGTTCAAAGCGCTATTCCCCCTCGTTGGGCAACGCTTCTACTTCGAACACGCCGAAGTCTTGAGCTGGTCGCCCGAGGGTCACATACGCCTGCGGCTACTGACTGACTTGTCTGCCCAATGGCATCACGGTCGCGAGCTGGACGCTCAGTTTTGTGTGACCAATGGGCAACTGCTGAGTGTGGTGGCGATCAAGGCCTAAAATGCGCCTGCCTGCCCGCAAAAATAGACTTGCATCATTATTTGCTCGCTTAACCGCGCGTACATTTCTGGCCTGATCCAACGTCATGTTATGGTTTGCGCCCCCTAATCGAGCATCTTGCAACCATGCCCGTGACTTCTCGTTCTCTGCGCTTGGCGTTGTATACCGTATTGGTTTTGATCGGGGCGGCTTTGGCTGGCAGTTGGGCGATGCGTCAGGCCCAAGAGCATGCGTTGCTGGACAGCGCCAAGCGTGGGCCTGAGCAACTCAGCCTGTATGCCAATTCGTTGCACACCTTGATTGAGCGCTATCGCGCCCTGCCCGCCGTGCTCGCCTTAGACGCCGAGCTGATCAACGCACTGAGCGGCCCTGTCACCCCGCAAGTTCAAGCGGCGCTTAATCACAAGCTGGAGCGCATCAACGGCGCGGCCAAGTCTTCGACCCTTGAACTGCTCGACAGCACCGGCCTGGCCGTTGCCGCCAGTAACTGGAACACCTCAAACAGTTATGTGGGCAACAATTACGGATTTCGCCCCTACTTTTTGCAAACCCGCAGTAAAGGGAGCGGGCGTTTTTATGCCGTGGGTGTCACCAGCGGGATTCCGGGCTACTTCCTGTCCAGCGCCGTACACGACGCCAATGGTCAGTTTTTAGGGGCGATGGTAGTCAAGCTGGAGTTCCCGGAGCTGGAACGCGAATGGAGCCAGGGCAACGACACGCTATTGGTCAGCGATGCCCGAGGGATTGTGTTTATCGCCAATCAGCCTGGTTGGCGTTATCGACTTTTGCGCCCATTGAACGACAACGACCGCAACGAAATCTCCATTACCCGCCAATACGACAAACAACCGCTGACGCTGATGAACACCCGCACTCTAAGCAGCTTTGGCGACAACAGTTACTTGAGCCGTGTTGATGGCCCGGACGGCCCGGCGGATTACCTGTGGGGTTCTTTACCGCTCAGCGCCGAAGGCTGGACGCTGCACTTACTGCGCCGCCCACCTGCTGCTGTCGAAGACCGGCGCAATGCTGCACTGGCCGCCATTGGGTTGTGGCTGACGCTGGTGTTTTTGGGGCTGTTTTTATTCCAGCGCTGGCGGCTGGCACGAATGCGTCAACGCAATCGTGAAGAGCTTGAAGAACTGGTCGAAGTGCGCACCCGGGATTTACGCACCGCCCAAGACGGCCTGGTGCAATCAGCCAAACTTGCAGCGCTGGGGCAAATGTCGGCAGCGTTGGCTCATGAAATCAATCAACCGCTCACCGCTCAGCGTATGCAATTGGCCACGTTGCGCCTGTTACTCGATCATGGCCGCATCGAAGACGCCTACAAAGCCTTGGCCCCACTGGAGCAGATGCTCACCCGCATGGCCGCACTGACAGGACATCTCAAAACCTACGCCAGACAAAGCCCAAGCGGCCTGCGCGAACGATTGGATCTGGCGAGCGTGGTGGACCAATCCTTACAGCTACTAGAGCCACGCTTGAAAGAAGAAGCCGTTGAGCTAACCCTTCAATTGATACGACCCGCGTGGGTACGCGGCGATGCGATTCGTTTGGAGCAAGTGCTGATCAACCTATTGCGCAACGCACTGGATGCCATGCACGACAAACCGCGCAAGCGCCTTGAAATCTGCATCACGGCCGATCAACAACTGTGGCACCTGACCGTCAGCGACAGTGGCGGCGGGATCAATGAGGCACAGTTGGGTAAAGTATTTGACCCGTTTTTCACCACCAAGCCCGTGGGCGAAGGGCTTGGGTTAGGATTGGCGGTGTCTTACGCCATTGTTCACGAACTGGGCGGTCGCCTGACTGCCAGCAATCACACCGATGGCGCGCTGTTTACGCTCACACTGCCCATCGCACAGGACATTTGAAACATGCTCAATTCGGTGATTGTGGTCGATGACGAGGCCAGTATTCGTAACGCCGTGGAGCAATGGTTGAGCCTGAGCGGATTTGACGTGCAGTTGTTCAGTGGCGCGCAAGACTGCCTCAAACAGTTACCCGTGCACTTCCCCGGTGTGATTGTCAGCGACGTGCGCATGCCAGGCATGGACGGCATGGAGCTGCTGACTCGACTGCAACAACTGGACCCAGACTTGCCGGTGATCCTGCTGACCGGTCATGGCGATGTGCCAATGGCGGTTGAGGCCATGCGCGTGGGCGCTTACGACTTTCTCGAAAAACCCTTCAGCCCCGAAGCGTTGCTCAGCAGCCTGCGACGTGCCCTGGAAAAACGTCAATTGGTACTCGAAAATCGCCGCTTGCACGAACAGGCTGACTTGCGCGAGTTGATCGATGGACGCTTGTTGGGCGTGTCCCGCAGCTTGCACACCTTACGCCGCCAAGTAATGGACTTGGCGCCGCTACCCGTCAATGTGCTGATTCGCGGCGAAACCGGCAGCGGTAAAGAACTGATCGCCCGCTGCCTGCATGACTTTGGCCCTCGCGCCGACAAACCCTTTGTAGCCCTTAACTGCGCGGCCATCCCTGAACAGCTGTTTGAAGCCGAATTGTTTGGCCACGAAAGTGGAGCGTTCACCGGCGCCCAAGGCAAGCGCGTGGGCAAGCTCGAATACGCCGATGGTGGCACCTTGTTTCTCGACGAGATCGAAAGCATGCCGTTGGCGCAACAAGCCAAGCTGTTGCGGGTGTTACAAGAACAAAAACTGGAGCGTTTGGGCTCAAACCAAAGCATCAATGTGGACTTGCGCGTGATTGCAGCCACTAAGCCCGATTTGCTCGAAGAAGCCCGTGCGGGGCGCTTTCGCGAAGACTTGGCTTATCGCCTGACCGTGGCCGAACTGCGATTGGCACCGCTGCGCGAGCGGCGTGAAGATATTCCATTGTTGTACGAGCACTTTTCCCGCAGCGCTGGCGAACGCCTGGGGCGTAACGCCCAGCCGTTGACCGGAACACAGTTGTTGCACCTGCTGAGCCACGATTGGCCCGGCAACGTGCGCGAACTGGCTAACGTCGCTGAGCGCCACTTACTGGGCTTGGGCGACCCGCATCTGGATGAAATCGACGCAGGCCAATCCTTGGTGGCACAACAGGAAGCGTTTGAAGCGCAATGTCTGCGCGCGGCGTTGACCCGGCATAAAGGCGATATCAAGGCTGTGCTCAATGAGCTACAACTGCCCCGCCGCACGCTAAACGAAAAGATGCAACGCCACGGGCTGGTGCGCGAAGACTTTACCCAGGCCCCGTAAACGCTTCACGCACTGCCTGACTTTACGGCGGCTACACCATCGAACATAGCCCCACAGCACAGTGCTTTTGTAGTGGCTGCCAAAGGCTGAGTTCGGGCGCGCTGCGTCCGCCCCCCCACCGCAGCACCTGATTTTACGATTGCTGTGCAGTCGATCGCAGCCTTGGGCAGCAACTACAGGGTGTGTGGTCTGCGCACGCGCCATTCCAATAGGCGGATTTCCGCTTAGCGCCACCAACAGCATCAGCGGATTTCCGCTCATCAATCTCGCCACCCCCTTGTAAACAGGGCTTTTTTTTCTTGGCACAACTCCTGCTATAAGCAGCGCAAGCACGCGTTTTGTCGCGCTATAACAAAACCAAGAAAACAAGGATCCATTCAATGGACAACTCAAGCACCCTGCCTGCTGGGTCTGCCTCTGCATCCCCCAAAGAAAAGACCACCTCCAGCCGCATTAAATCGATCTTCAGTGGCTCCGTCGGCAACATGGTCGAGTGGTACGACTGGTACGTTTACGCCGCGTTCTCGCTGTACTTCGCCAAGGCATTTTTCCCGAAAGGCGACACCACCGCCCAATTGCTCAACACCGCCGCGATCTTCGCTGTCGGCTTTTTGATGCGCCCAATCGGCGGCTGG
Organism: Pseudomonas sp. E315; assembly: GCF_055406205.1. Taxonomy (NCBI): domain Bacteria; kingdom Pseudomonadati; phylum Pseudomonadota; class Gammaproteobacteria; order Pseudomonadales; family Pseudomonadaceae; genus Pseudomonas; species Pseudomonas sp. E315. Next base: position 114,738 of record NZ_JBUZPJ010000003.1, read on the forward strand.
CTGATGGGCCTGTACGCTGACCGTAAAGGCCGTAAAGCCGCGTTGATGGCCTCCGTATTGCTGATGTGTTTCGGCTCGCTGCTCATTGCGCTGTCACCGGGTTATGAAACCATCGGCGTCTGGGCTCCTGTGCTGTTGGTTTTCGCCCGCTTGTTGCAAGGGTTGTCGGTGGGTGGCGAATATGGCACCTCGGCCACTTACCTGAGTGAAATGGCGACCAAAGAACGTCGTGGCTTCTTCTCCAGCTTCCAGTACGTCACCCTGATTTCGGGCCAGCTCATCGCGCTGGGCGTACTCATCGTGCTGCAACAAACCCTGACTGAAGAGCAACTGTACAGCTGGGGCTGGCGCATTCCGTTTGTGATCGGCGCCTTGTGTGCAGTGGTTGCGCTGTACCTGCGTCGTGGCATGGAAGAAACCGAGTCGTTCAAAAAAACCAAGGTCAAGCCCAAAGAAAGCGCCATGCGCACTTTGCTGCGCCATCCAAAAGAGCTGATGACCGTTGTCGGCCTGACGATGGGCGGTACGCTAGCGTTTTACACCTACACCACGTACATGCAGAAGTACTTGGTCAACACCGTGGGCATGAGCATCTCGGACTCCACCACGATTTCGGCCGCCACCCTGTTTCTGTTCATGTGCATTCAGCCGCTGGTAGGCGGGCTGTCTGACAAGGTCGGGCGGCGTCCAATCTTGATCGCGTTCGGCGTGCTAGGAACGCTGTTCACGGTGCCAATCCTGACCACATTGCACACCATCACCACTTGGTGGGGGGCGTTCTTCCTGATCATGGCGGCACTGATCATCGTCAGTGGTTACACCTCGATCAACGCCGTGGTCAAAGCCGAACTGTTCCCGACTGAAATCCGCGCACTGGGTGTTGGTCTGCCCTACGCACTGACCGTATCGATCTTCGGCGGCACCGCTGAATACATCGCGCTGTGGTTCAAAAGTGCGGGCATGGAAACCGGCTACTACTGGTACGTCACGGCGTGTATCGCCTGTTCGTTGCTGGTGTACGTCACCATGAAAGACACCCGCAAACATTCGCGCATCGAAACTGACTAAAGGTATGCGCGACATGTTTTCGAGCAAAGGTTAGACGCGCCTGTTTTCAACAGCCGCATAACCGACGCAGACACATTCCACGCTCACCCCGTAACCGTTGCCCGGCAGCGATTACGGGGTGATGTGCAGTGTTAATACAACTCAGCCACTGGCGGCTGAGTTTGTCGATTTTTGGCGTACGCCGCCCCTGCGATCATCAGTACCAAAACCCCCGCCAAGACCAGTGACGAACCCACAGTGCCGAAGTCCAGCCCACCCTTTTCATGAGGCTTGGTCAGAAAGTCGCCCAAGGTTGCGCCAAAAGGCCGCGTCAGCACGAACGCGACCCAGAACAGCACCACCGACGAGATTTTGGTGAAGTAGCGCGCCAGCACGACCAGCGCGATAGTCGCCCCAATAAACAGCGCGCCGCCTGCAAAGCCCAGCCCAGAATCATCTGCCAGGTAATCTCCCAACGCAGTGCCCAGCGTGTTGGAAAACAAAATGGCCATCCAATAAAACATCTCGCCCCGCGGGGTTTGCACTTTGCTGACGTTGAGTGACTCGCCGCTCCACTTCCAGAGCGCAAAAATGGCCACCAAAATCGACACCAAAATCAATGATCCAGTGGCGTAGCCCAAGCCCAGCGTGCGGTCCATAAAGTCCGACATGGTGGTGCCAGCAGTGCTGGTCGACAGAATCACCAGCCAATACAACACGGGGTTGTACGTTTTGGAAAACAGCTGCGTCAGCAATGTCAGAACAAACACGCTGATCAGGATCATCGAACTGACGGCATAACCCACATTCAGGGTCATCGACAGCAAATCACCGGCCGTCTCGCCCAAGGTCGTGGCGCAAATTTTCATCACCCAAAACGCAAGGGTAACTTGAGGAAGTTTGTTCATTGAGTTATGGCTCCAAGGGATGCAAAGCCGTTAGGGTTTTCGGCTTTTTTGCCCGCTGGAGACTGGCGTTTATGCGGTGAAAAAAAGGTAACGCACAGATGAAAAGTCCGTCTTCAAATAAGAATTAACTGACATTAATGGCCAGTTAATTCTGAAGACCCACTCTCCACTCAAACAATTCCTACAGTGGCAAGCAGCGTAGTTGGCATCGGCCTCCGTAAGCCCAACACCCTGCGAGCCATGATTAAACACGCCCTAACACATCTAATTAATAGATTATTAACAGCTATTTAATGCGCTTTTTAATCGGATTAATCGGCGTAAAATTCGATCCATAGACAGCAATCACCCAAACACGCAACAGGAGCTCCACCATGAAAACCAAATTGATCCTTGCCACTGCCCTTTCGGTTCTGGCCCTTAACACCTTCGCCGCTGATGGTTATGACCGCACACACTCCGCTACCTTTGCTGAGGATGGTTACAGCAACACGCGTTCAGCTTCGTTCGCAGCTGACGGTTACGACCGCACAGGCTCTGCAACCTTTGCCGAAGACGGCTACAGCAGGACGCATTCCGCCGCCTTCGCAGCCGATGGCTACGACCGCACCAACGGCGCCCGCTTCAGCTAACACTGAAGTTGGCATACAGCCCGGCCTTGGCCGGGCTTAGTCGTTTTGGGGCGGAATAAACGAAGCACTGCGCTCACCTAACAAGCGAGCAAAGTAACGCCTGCAACGCCGCAGATCAGGTCAACGCAGACTCAGGCTTTGTCATTCGCCTGAATGCCTTGCACTATATGGCCCCTCTATCTCAGTTGTTTGCGGACTACGCCCATGCATGACGATATCCATTTCTACGAACCTTCCCAGGGCCACGGCCTGCCCCACGATCCGTTCAATGCCATTGTTGGGCCGCGCCCAATTGGCTGGATTTCGTCGCACGATGCGCAAGGGCGGTTGAACCTGGCGCCTTACAGTTTTTTCAACGCCTTCAATTACATCCCGCCGATCATTGGTTTTTGTAGCGTGGGCCGTAAAGACAGCCTCAATAACATTGAGCAAACAGGGGAGTTCGTCTGGAATCTGGCCACCCGCCCATTGGCCGAAGCCATGAACCAAAGCTGCGCAATGGTAGGGCCTGAGGTCAATGAGTTTGAGCTGGCAGGGCTAACCACCGTGGCTTCACGCGTTGTGAGCGTGCCCCGTGTGGCTGAGACGCCTGTGTCGTTTGAATGCAAGGTGACGCAGATTATTCAGTTGCAGCGGGCAGACCATGAGTGGGTGCCAAGCTGGCTGATTTTGGGCGAAGTGGTGGCCGTGCACATTGCCAAATCGCTGCTTAAAGACGGGATTTATGACACGGCGGCGGCAGAACCTATTTTGCGTGGCGGCGGCCCAGCAGATTATTTCCAGCTAGGCCCCGAGGCGTTGTTCAAAATGCACCGCCCGCAGGTGGCTAAATAGTCCACACCAGCTCGGCGTCGTCACTGACGCCTTGCAGGGCTTGCAGTTGTTGCGCAGCAGCATCATCGGCTTCAGACGCGGTTTTGAAGGTTTGCTCAGTCAAGACCTTGTGAAAACGCGGGGCACCGCCTTCGTACAATGCTTTGACTGCAATTGCTGCGTGATAAACGCCAGGTTCAACAGGCACAACCGCCGATACGGCTTCAAATTGTGCAAACTCTTTACGCGCCATGCTTAACATCTCGGCCAGTGAAAAACCGGCATTCTACCCGCTTAGCCCGCGCGCATCTGCACGTGGCTCAGTTGCGCATCGCTGAACGTCTGAAAATCCAGACGCTCGACCACCTGCTGCTGCACCAGCACGCTATAAACGTCCATCAACGGTGAGTTGAAATACGCCTGCATCGAGGGTTCATCTTGCCAGTAGCCGGCAACGTGCCACAGCAAAGGGTCGCTACGCGAATGCTGCAAGGCAAAATGCAGGCAACCGGGCGTTCGAAGCGTCGGCTCGATCAGTTGGTTCAAGCAGGCTTGCACCTGAGCCGAACACCCGACGCGAGCGCGAACCACGGTCATGTGACTGACGGCAATGGGCTGGGGCATTGAGGCCTCCACACAGGCAAGTGGTTTTAGGGGAAGGTTCAAAGCTTAAGGCGCAGCATGCTGGGGCGTTAGTCGATTCCTGCCCCTGGCTTGCACAATCGTGCAAATCCTCGTTGTGGCCATGATCAGCCGGCTAGAACTGCCCCACCGCTGGCAATCAGACTTTCGAGCAATCACACCGGTCTGGGCCGTGGTAAACACGCATCTAGGGTGTAACGCTGACAGGATCAGGCAAGACAACAGCAGAAATTGGCTACCCCTAAGCCTTGCACAAACTTAAGCTGTGACAACCCCGCTGCTTGAATGAGGATGTGCCGCATGTCTGTGTTGGAACCACCGCTCCCCGCGCTCGACCCTGCGCTCGAAAAGCAGCGCGTGGAACTGGCCGATCTCATTGACCGCCACACGCGCAGTGATGGCACTTGCGCCACAAAGGTTGATGCCCTGTTTGTGTCGCGCTACAGCGAGTCCAGCGACTTTGCGCCCAGCCTGCCGCAACCGGCGTTATGCATCCTGGCTCAAGGCCGTAAAGAGGTGCGATTGGCAGACGAGCAGTTCGCCTATGACCCGCTTAATTACTTGGTGGTGTCAGTCTCGATGCCCATCAGTGGACGAGTGGTTGAAATATCGCCCGACAAGCCAGTATTGGCCTTGCGCCTTGATATCGACCCAGTCGAGATCACGACGTTAATCAGCGATGCCGGGCCTATCGGCGTCCCTTCGCGTCCGGCTGGGCGCGGGGTGTACGTTGAACCTATTGACCCGCCGATGCTCGACGCCTTGTTACGGCTGACCCGCCTGCTCGACACTCCCAAAGACATCGCCATGCTCGCGCCACTGATCCGTCGTGAGATTTTGTACCGACTATTACGTAGCCCACAGGGCTATCGGCTGTATGAAATCGCCACCGAAAACAGTCAAACCCACCGCGTCAGCCGGGCGATTTCTTGGCTTAACGGCAACTTCGAGCAACCGCTGCGCATCGACAGCTTGGCTCGCGAAGCCAACCTCAGCGTTTCAACTCTGCACCATCGGTTCAAGGCGATGACCGCCATGAGCCCGCTGCAATACCAAAAGCAGCTACGGCTTAACGAAGCGCGACGGCTGATGTTGAGCGAAGGTCTGGACGCCTCGGCCGCGGGGTATCGCGTGGGCTATGAGAGCCCGTCGCAATTTAGCCGCGAGTACAGTCGCCAGTTTGGTGCGCCCCCAGTGCGGGATTTAGCGCGCTTGCGCATGACCCCATAAAGCGCTGACGGGAATGTTTCGGGTCTTGGACTTCATCAAGCATCGCAATCGCAAAGTCAGCGAAGCTGATCCAGCTTCGACCCTCAGCACTGACCAGCAAATGGTCTTGGCCCAGACGGAACTTACCAGTGCGCTCACCCGGCACAAACTCGGCTGACGGTGAGAGGAAGGTCCAGTCCAGCTCTGCTTCTTTGCGCAGCGTCTACAGATAAACGCCGCCTGCACTGGCTTCGGCTTTGTACATTTCAGGGAAGTCCGGGCTGTCGATGACCTTGCTGCCATCGGGCAACAACAACGAGCCTGCACCACCCACAAATAGCAGGCGTTTCACACCGGACTTTTTCACTGGTTCAATGATGGCTGCCGCTGGTAACGTCGAAAAATTCGCAGCACTCAGCACTGCGTCGTGGCCCGCCACCGCAGCTTGCAGCGCAGGGGCATCATTGATATCTAGCTCCTTGATGATCACGCCCTCACGGGGACCAATTTTCGACGCGTGGCGTGCAATGGCGGTAACGCTATGTCCACGGCGCAACGCCTCTTCCAGCAATTGGCTACCCACATGACCGGTTGCACCAATAATTGCAATCTTGCTCATATCGTTCTCCTTTAAATGAAGGTGGCAACAACACCACCGCAATTGAAATCAACTCACCACTTCATCTCGCCTTTGGCCACTTTGGCACTCAACTCCAGCGAAGATTCCTCACCCAAATTCGGGTAGCGTTGCTTCATCGCAGCAATCAACTCGGCCGAATTTTTGGCCTTTAAGGTTTCCTCATCAAAGGCCTTAATGTAGTCACGGGTGAAATGCACAGCGCTCAACGAACGGTTGCTCTCACCCAAATAATGGCCCGGCACCACTGTAGCGGGTTGCAAGCTGTCGATGCGCTTTAACGTCGCCAGCCATTGTTTGTGTGACTGAGGGCTCTGGGTGTCAGCCATCCACACGTGCAAGTTGTCCGCCACCACAACACCACCCACCACAGCCTTGATCGATGGAATCCACACAAAAGTGCGATCTGGTTGCTTGCTGTTCAAGCCAATAACGTCCAGTTCATGCCCTTCAAGGTTCAACGTATTGCCTTTGAGCACGTGGGGCACGATCAATTGACCCGGCACGTCAGCCCCCATCTGCGGCCCCCAAAAAGCCAATTTGGCATCCTTGGTTTTAGTGATGTGTTCAACCGTCGGGGCCGAGGCCAGTACTTGAGCATCCGGGAACGCTTGAGTCAGGGTTTCGAGCCCGAAGTAGTAATCCGGGTCGCCGTGACTGATGTAAATCGTGGTCAAGTGCTTGCCGCTGGCGCGAACCTTGTCGACCACCTGCTGCGCCTGAGCCTTGCCAAATTGGGCATCAACCAAAATGGCGTCTTTCTCGCCACTGACCAACACCGAAGACACCGGAAATATCGCCGTGGCGCCCGGGTTGTATACATCCAGCGTCAACGGCCCAGAAGCCGCCGCGTGAGCCGTAAAGCCCAGCGCCACAGCAACCAGCAAAAAACCGCGAAGGGTTGAAAATCCAGTCATTACGTCATTCCAAAATTTGATGCCAAGTAAGGCGATGGACAAAGCTTAGATGCACGATAGTTGATAAAAAATGCGATGCTTGGACATAGTTTGTTTCAGAAATCGGGCAAATCATGGATCGTCTTATCGCAATGCGGGTGTTCGTCACCGTTGTCGACCTGGGCAGCCAATCTGCCGCTGCTGATCATTTAGACCTGTCGCGGCCTGTGGTCTCGCGCTATCTGGCAGAGCTTGAAGAATGGATTGGCGCACGCCTGATGCATCGCACCACGCGCAAATTGAGTTTGACCGCCGCTGGCGACGAAACCCTGCCCCGCTGTCGCCAGCTACTGGCGTTGTCAGAAGAGATGCAGGCCGCTGTCAGCGCGCCCAGCGATGCGCCACGCGGCGTGTTACGCATCAGCGTCAGCACCTCATTTGGCCAGGCGCAATTAGCCGCGGCAGTCACTGACTATGTTCGGCAATACCCAGACGTCACCGTTGACCTGCAAATGCTGGATCGCACGGTCAATTTAGTGGACGAGCGAATTGATCTGGCGATACGCACTAGCCGTGAACTGGACCCGAGTTTGATCGCCCGCAAGCTGACCGTTTGTCGGTCTGTGCTGTGCGCCTCCCCGGCGTATTTACGAGCACACCCGGCGCCGCAACACGTGGCAGAACTCAGCCAACACAACTGCCTGACTCATTCTTATTTCGGCAAAAGCCTGTGGCATTTCACCCAGCACGGCGAGCAAATATCAGTCCCGGTGCAGGGCAATATCAGCGCCAACGAAGCCAGCACGCTGCTGAGCGCCACACGCTCTGGCGCGGGGGTTTCGCTGCTGCCCAGCTATCAGGCGGCGGTGTATGTGCAACGAGGCGAATTAGTGCGCCTGCTGCCCGATGCCGAACCGCAAGTCATGAATATTTACGCGGTGTATGCCTCGCGCAAACACATGCCCGCCACGTTGCGCAGCATGCTCGACTTTTTGGCCGAGCGCTTCACAGAAGTGCCCGCGTGGGACAAGTGGTTGTAGCAGGTAGTCCGTTTGAGGGATGAGGCAACGCATGCTCACTCGTACAACTGATCTGGCAAGTGCGTGGGTCTGAACTAGCCTCAAGGGTGTGAAGTCTAGGTCTGACTCCATAGGAATCAGGAGAGATGAATGCCATGACCACTAAAACAAGAACGACATGCTTGACTGTTTTTATCGTGTTTGCCGCCGCTTTACTGTTTGCCAGTGCGTGTTATCGCGCCGAACAAACACGACAATCCACCGGATTTACCGCCAGTTGCAGTGGCGGGCATTGCAATGCCATGTTCAGCGCTCTGAGGTAAGGATGCTTTTAGCGCTTCAGGCCGGGCTGATGCTGTCAGTCCGGCCTGCACGAAACACACTCGGCGACATGCCGCTCAAGCGCCTGAAAAAACGCGAAAAGTACGCGGGGTCGGCAAAACCCAGGTTTTCAGCCACTTCGCTGACGGTCATGGGCGTGTAAATCAAATGCCGCTTGGCCTCCAGCAACAACCGCTGATGAATGATCTGCAATGCCGATTGCCCTGACAATTCGCGGCAAATGCTGTTCAAGTGCGCCACTGAAATCCCCACCTGATGCGCCAGTTGCTCAACATTAGGCTGCTCACGAAACTGTGCTTCGACCCGTTGGTTGAACAGGCTAAAATACTCACGCCCGCGCTGCGGCACTTGGCGCGCTTCGCGCCGCTGAATCACCTGCCGCGTGACCCACACCAACAACACGCTGATCAACGACTGCAACAACATGTCGCGAGCAGGCTGTGCCCCGAGATATTCGTTTTGCACTGCATTGAACAGGCTGTTCAGGTAATCCCGGTCGTGGCATGCCGGGTAGCTGGCTGCCCGCTGCAAAGCGCTCATTGAGCCACCCAATTGCACTTGCAACTGCGCCACCAAGGGCGCGGCCAAGGTCAGCACAAAGCCCTCAACGTTTGGCGAAAACTGAAAGCCATGAACGCACAGCGGCGGGATCACCTGAATCGCTGACTGCGCCAACACGTGTTGTTGACCTTCGATCTCCACCTGCGCACGCCCTGTGTGGACGTACAACAACTGGCACAGGTCGGCATGCCGATGGGGGCGAATCTCCCAATCATGGATACGGCTACGCAGCGAGATGGTTTCGCAGTGCAGCAAGTCCGGGCTGAGCCAGTCTTGTTGCTCGCCATACAGTTTAAAAACCGGAATTGATGTCATCAGGCGGCTCTTTAGCACTAAGCAGAGCGCGATAATCGCACCAATTGTCGAAAAGTACCCGTATTGACGTGGATATCACCTTCATTTGCCACGCTCGCAAGCGAAAAATACAAGCACAACACAATAAAAACGCCCTCGCTGACCACCGCGAGGCTTGCGAGAGAAATCATCATGAAAACTAAAGTCGCTATTATCGGCGCGGGCCCTTCAGGGCTGCTGCTCGGCCAACTGCTGCACAACGCAGGCATTGATAACGTCATCCTAGAACGCCAAACAGGCGAGTACGTGCTTGGCCGCATTCGTGCCGGGGTGCTGGAACAAGGCATGGTCGATTTACTGCGCCAGGCCGGGGTCAGTGAGCGCATGGACGCCGAAGGTCTTGTGCATGATGGCTTTGATCTGGCGCTGGACGATCGGCAAGTCCACATTGATCTCAAAGGCCTGACAGGCGGCAAAAGCGTGATGGTTTACGGCCAGACCGAAGTGACCCGCGACTTGATGGCTGCACGCCAAAGTGCCGGGGCACAGACGCTTTACGGCGCCAGTAATGTGCAACCTCATGACATGAAAACCGACGCACCTTACGTCACCTTCGACAGAGACGGCGAAAGCTGGCGTCTGGACTGCGATTACATTGCTGGCTGCGATGGTTTTCACGGCGTGGCGCGTCAGTCCATTCCGAGTGATGTGTTGAGCATCTTCGAGCGCGTTTACCCCTTTGGCTGGCTCGGCGTGCTGGCTGACACCCCGCCCGTCAACGACGAACTGGTTTACGCCAAACATGAGCGCGGCTTTGCCCTGTGCAGCCAGCGTTCAGCCACCCGCAGCCGTTATTACCTGCAAGTGCCCAGCGAAGAAAAGGTCGAAGACTGGTCTGATCAACGCTTTTGGGACGAACTGGAAAAGCGCCTGCCTACTCACCTGGCTGAGCGCTTGGTCACAGGGCCATCCATCGAAAAAAGCATCGCGCCACTGCGCAGCTTTGTGGTCGAGCCGATGCAGTTTGGGCGCATGTTCCTGGTGGGTGACGCCGCACACATCGTGCCGCCAACCGGGGCCAAAGGGTTGAATCTGGCAGCCAGCGACGTCAGCACCCTGTTCAACATTTTGCTCAAAGTCTATGGCGAGGGACGCACCGACCTGCTGGAGCGCTACTCCGACATATGCCTGCGACGCATCTGGAAAGCCGAACGCTTTTCGTGGTGGATGACGTCGATGTTGCATCGCTTCCCGGATAGCGACGGTTTTAGTCAGCGTATTGCTGACAGTGAGCTGGCGTATTTCATCGACTCTGAGGCCGGGCGCACAACCATTGCAGAAAATTACGTCGGGCTCCCTTACGAGGCTATCGAGTAGGAACCTATCGAGTACACTGAGCGGCATTCGCCCTAGGCTTGCCGCCCTGTGGCCCTGCGCCACAGGTGTTTTTTTGACCACACTGAATCACCCAACCCAATCCAAACCGGCGATTCGCAGCGTTCTGGTTGCCTTGATGCTGGCGATCTTTCTCGGAGCACTGGATCAAACCATCGTTGCGGTGTCGATGCCCGCCATTTCTGCCCAGTTCAAGGATGTCAGCCAACTGGCGTGGGTGATTTCAGGCTACATGGTGGCGATGACCGTGGCCGTGCCGATCTACGGCAAGCTGGGCGACTTATACGGGCGGCGACGCCTGATGTTGTTTGGCATGGGCCTGTTTACTCTAGCGTCGATGTTTTGTGCTCTGGCCCAGAACATGGAGCAACTGGTGCTGGCACGGGTCATTCAGGGGATTGGCGCCGGCGGGATGATTTCAGTCAGTCAGGCGATCATCGGGGACATCGTGCCGCCTCGCGAGCGCGGGCGCTATCAGGGTTACTTCAGCAGCATGTACGCCGTGGCGAGTGTCGCAGGCCCGGTACTGGGCGGCTACATGACCCAATACCTGTCATGGCGCTGGGTATTCTGGATCAATTTGCCGCTGGGGCTGGCGTCATGGTGGATCGCCTATCGCACGCTGGTCGGGCTGCCCGTCCCACAACGCAAACCGATAATTGATTATCTGGGCACGATGCTGATGATCGTGGGCCTGACCTCATTGCTGCTGTCCATCACCTTTATCGGCCAAGGCCAGAGCTGGCGTGACGATCAAGTGGTGGCGCTGCTGGGGGCAGCCTTGCTCGCACTGCTGTTGTTTGTGTGGCACGAACGGCGCGCCACCGAGCCTCTGCTTCCAATGCACCTGTTTGCCAATCGCAATGCCGTGTTGTGTTGGTGCACCGTGTTTTTCACCAGTTTTCAGTCCATTTCGCTAATTGTGCTGATGCCGTTGCGCTATCAAAGCATCACGGGCGCAGGGGCCGACAGCGCAGCATTACACCTGATGCCATTGGCAATGGGTTTACCTATGGGCGCCTACTTTGCAGGGCGCATGACTTCTGTGACCGGGCACTACAAACCCATGATTTTGGGTGGCGCGGCGCTGATGCCTTTCGCCATTTTTGGCATGGCCTTTAGCCCGCCCAGCGCTGAACTCTTAAGTAGCGTGTTTATGCTGCTTGCCGGGATTGCGTCAGGCATGCAGTTCCCGACCTCATTGGTAGGGGCGCAAAATTCGGTGGAACAACGCGATATTGGCGTGGCCACCAGTACCACCAATCTGTTCCGCTCACTGGGCGGGGCGATGGGTGTCGCGCTGATGTCAGCCTTGCTACTGACGCTGCTGCAAGGCTCGGTACTGACACCTGTGGCAGGTCAGCCGCTATTGGGAGAAGGCAGTTCGGGGAATGTATTGCTCGATGGGCTGAACGCGGTACAAGGCCCGGCACTTGAACACTTGCGAGCTGAGTTGCTGTTGACGTTTCGCCATTTGCTGAGCATCAGCGCAGCGATATCGCTGTTGGGGCTGTGCGCAGCGATTGTGATGCCCAATCAGGTATTGCGCGGGCGTGAAGATAAAGCGCGGTAAATCCCATTAACTGAATCGCGAGCAAGCTCGCTCCTACCTGCTTTGCGCCAGATTGTAGGAGCGAACTTGCTCGCGAAGCGTTACTGCTTGGCGCTGATTTGCTTTTGCAGGTTTTGGATCTGGCTTTGCAGGGTGTTGATGTTGCGGGTCACTTGACCACGGAAGGCATCAAACTCAGCAGTATTGGCGCCTTGGGTCGTCGCGGCTGCCGGGCGGGTTTCCAACTCACTTTTAAGCACGATCAAGTCTTGCTCCAGACGCTGAATGGCGCTGCTGGAGTCGCCCTGTTTTTTGAGTGTCGCAATGTCAGCACTCAAACCTTTGACCTGTGCCTCCAACTTGCTCTGCTCGGCCAGTGTCGCTTTCAGTACAGCCAGTTCTGCCCCCAAACCTTTCACCTCAGTTTGCAACTTGGCAGCGCCTTCTTGCTGAGCAGCAACTTGCGCCACGATGGCCGTATTGATTTGTTCAAACCGTTTGTCCAACTCGCCTTGCTGGCCTACCACCACGCCTTGCTGGTGTTTGCCTTGCTCAAGCAGCTTTTCTTCCAACTGCTTGATTTCTAGCTTCAGGGCTTCGCTGCCGCTGTTGAGGGTGGATTCGCTGGCGACTACCTTGCCGGAAATATCTTTTAATCGCCCGGCAGCTTCTTCACTGATGCGAGCAAAGCTTTCCTGGGTCGCGACCAACTGTTGCTCCATCATCGAAATCTGCTGAAAACTCCACCAGGCAAGCCCCGCCATCGCCAGCAGCAAGGCGCCAATCATTACCCACAACGGGCCGGTGCTCGCGCCTTTTACTTTGATTACGGGGGTGTTGCGCGAGTACACCGTGGTGCGCTCACGTGCGCCAGCTGTGGGCGCCAGCGCGTCGTGGTCGTCCACAGTGGCACGCAGGGTCGGGACATCATCGAAGTCATCGCGGGCATCGTTACGCATGGCAAAACCTTATCTAAACCTGAGTGAAAGCTGAATGGCGCGAGTATAAACCGCTGGCTCGCACCTTGATCGTCCTTGAACCTTCGTCGGCTCATCGGTATTGCAGGGTTTAGCGGGTGTGGCTGTCTTGTGCTTTCCACCAACTGCAGAACTCATCGAGCGCAGTCCATAGGCTGACTTTTGGGTCGTAATCCAGATAGTGCCGAGCACGGCTGATGTCGAGGGTAAATTCCTTATTCATCACCTGTACGCCCAAGCGCGAGAGGGTAGGCTCCGGCTGGCCGGGCCACAGTTTACAGGCAACTTCGTTTAGCGCCCCCTGGCTGTAAGCCACACCATAACCGCGATAACGCGTCACCTGCGGCACCTGCATCTGGCGCATCACGTAATTGATCACATCCCACAGCGGGATCGGCGTGCCATTACTGATGTTGTAAGCCTTGCCCAGCGCTGAGCCGGTCGCCAGCAAGCTGCTCAGCAAGGCTTCATTGAGGTTGTGCACGCTGGTGAAATCGACCTTATTCAAGCCATTGCCGACAATCGCCAAACGGCCTTTGCGTTGCTGCTTCAACAAGCGCGGGAAGAAACTCATGTCGCCCGCCCCCGTCACAAAGCGTGGGCGCAGGGCAATCACCTCAAGGCCAAACTCCTGAGCACCAAAGACCTTTTGCTCGGCCAGATTTTTCGTCGCCGCATAGGGATGCTTGAACCGTTTCGGCAGTTGCTCTTCAGTCAGGCCTAGGTGTGAACGCCCATCGAAGTACAGCGCTGCCGACGACAAATGCACCAAGCGACGCACCCGCTGCTTCAAACAGGCCTCAACCACGTTTTCGGTGACTAACACGTTGTCACGGTGCAAATCCTGAGAACGCCCCCAGGCACCTATGGCGCCAGCGCAGTGCACCACGGCATCAACATCGACGCACAAGTCTCGCACCAGCAGGCCATCGGTCAAATCACCCGGGATAAACTCAGCTCCGCGTCGCACCAAGTGCTCAACACTCTCGGCACGCAACCCGCTGACCCGCACGTCAAAGCCCTGCTCCAAGGCAAAACGCGCAAAGCGTCCGCCAATAAAGCCGCTCGCGCCGGTGACCAGAATCTTCATCAATTGCTCCAAATGCTGTAATTCTTGCTGCCTGCTGTTTAAACGCTGGTTGTCAGGCCAAAGGCACTAACCAGCGGGACGCCGAGCGGGTTAAATGTTCGGTCAGTTGCCCCAGCAGTTGCCCGCCATTGCGCCAATGATGCCAGTACAGTGGCACGTCGATGGGTTTATCTGGCAAAAGCTCTACCAGTGCGCCATTGGCCAGTTGTTCACGCACTTGCAGCTCGGGCACCAACCCCCACCCCAGCCCGGCTTCGGTCAGCCGAATAAAACCTTCGGACGAAGGGCATAAATGGTGTTCGAAAACGCCATCAACGCCCAATGCAGCCAAATACCGATGTTGCAGAAAATCATCCGGCCCGAACACCAGCGCAGGGGTTTTAGGCAACTGCTCGGCATTCACGCCCTGCGCAAAATGCCGGGCAATAAACCCTGGGCTGGCCAGCGCCCGGTAACGCATGGCCCCCAACAGCACGCTGCGCGCACCGGCTACAGGCCGTTCACTGGCACACAAACAGGCGGCCACTTCGCCCGCCCGCATCCGCTTGAGCCCAACGGTTTGATCTTCAACCACCAAGTCCAGTAACAGGTGCTGCTCCGCGCAAAAGTCACCCACCGCCTGCGCCCACCATGTGGCCAAGCTGTCGGCATTCAAGGCGATACGCAGGCGCTCGGGCAACCCCTCATCGTCCAGCGCCGGCACCGCACTTTGTAGGTCACGCTCAAGCAGTCGCACTTGTTGTACGTGGTTGAGCAGACGCCGCCCAATTTCAGTGGGGCTCGGCGGAGTCGCCCGAACCAGCACAGGCTGACCAATGCGTGCTTCGAGCAGTTTGATGCGCTGGGAAATGGCCGATTGTGACAGGCCCAGCACTTGGGCCGCACGCTCAAAACCAGCCTGCTCTACTACGGCTGCCAACGCAGAAAGCAATTTATAGTCGAACATCAGTTTTCCTAATGAGCGATCAGTAATATTGGTTTTTCTTATACAGCGAAGCACCAGAGAATAGCCAGCAGCAAACCCCTCTCCCGCCTGTAGTTCGACGAGTAATTCTTATGTGGCAAAGCTACCTCAACGGCCTGTTGGTCGCGTTTGGCCTGATTATGGCCATCGGCACTCAAAATGCTTTCGTGCTGGCGCAAAGCCTGCGCCGGGAACACCATCTACCCGTGGCCGCGTTCTGCGTGGTGTGCGATGCCTTGCTGGTAGCCGCCGGGGTTTTTGGTTTGGCCACGTTGTTGGCGCAAAACCCTGTCTTGCTCGGCATTGCCCGCTGGGGAGGGGCCGTATTTTTGCTGTGGTACGGCACGCAGGCGTTGCGCCGGGCATTTTCCAAATCAAGCCTTGAACAATCGGCTGACCAGACTGCCCGCTCGCTCAAAGCAGTGATGCTCAGCGCGCTGGCTGTCACCTTGCTCAACCCTCACGTTTACCTCGACACGGTGTTGCTCATTGGCTCACTGGGTGCACAACAAAGCGTGCCCGGCGCTTATGTGATCGGCGCGGCCAGTGCTTCGCTGCTGTGGTTTTTCACTCTGGCATTGGGCGCCGCATGGTTGGCGCCGTGGTTGGCCCGCCCCGGCACTTGGCGCCTGCTGGATCTGCTGGTCGCCGCCATGATGTACACCGTGGCCGTGCAGTTAATCGTGTCCGGCTAAAGCGTTGTTCGCTGATCAGTCAATGCGTGCATTAATCGCTGGGAATCACTAAGGTAGTGCGCAATTTCGCCACGGTTGCTGGCGAATATCAGATCGAAACAACAGCCGATACACAGGGACGTGTCCGGTACTTCGGAGCTGACGACCGGCAAACGCCGTTCGGGGGCTATTGCCGAAGTGCGGCTTACAGCGCGCCCTCCCCTAAGAGGGCGCTAGTGGCCGTAAACCCACACTCAACTGTGAGGAACAACGGATGTTCAATCCTGCCCCCCCTCCCTGAATCACCGGCACTTACTGCTCAGACAGCAGCGCGAAGCCGTGCGTGAAGTGCTGCCCTGTGCCCAGTGAGTACTGAAGCGTGAGTGCCGCATTAATGTTTTTTGGAGCCTCTGAACAAGGAATAGTTATGAAGCGTTTGCTGTTTTTAGTCTGTGTTAGCGGCCTAGCGCTGCAAGGTTGTGCTGAGCCGAAGCCCAAGATGCTGGGGGCGCCGATTGAGGGGTATAGCCATACCTCGGCGGCGATTAATCGCTTTTCGGTCAACGGCAATGGCGGCCCGAATCTCAGCCCCTATGGCTATAACGGAGGGCAAATGTGCTGTGTTGCGCTACCGGTTAAGTGGCGCCCTGATTTGACCGTGGTCGTGGAGTGGGAAAAAGATCCTGATCCACATGCTTACGTAAATTGGCCAAAGCCGCGTTTTTCTGATGCTTGGCGTGAAGCAGCCAAGGAGCATAAAAAAAACTACACCCGCCATCGCGTTGTTGCCCCAGTTGCTCGGTATGAACGGTTGGGCGTAGTCGATGTTCACTTTTTACCCTGCAATCAAGTTGCGGTCTCGGCTGTTGCCGAGCTACCCGGCCAGCCGGGATACCCATTCAACTTCCCTCGGAAAATGGAGGAGCCCACGACATGTCCGAAGCCATGAGCCCTAAGACCCTGAAGCCAAAGCCGCAATTTATGAGCCCAACCCCAGACTTCAAGATGGGAGGACTGTTACCTGCGACCCCGAGTGATGTACTAAGCAACTACCGCGTACAGCAAAGAGCCTACAACGAGTTTGAGCAGCAGGCTATGGACGAAGCTCGTGCTGCGGGCCGACCTTACGTCGGCCCGCCGTGCATGAAAATTCTGTCGATCACCTTGTGTTTCGATGGCACCAACAATCATGAGCCCAGCGACAATATCGCCAAGCCTTCGACGACTACGAATGTGGCCCGCCTTTTTCATGCCAGCTTAGGGGGCTCGGGCAAGGAGGCAGAAGAAGTTGAAGGTTTCTATCGTTATTACATGCCGGGTGTTGGCACTGAGTTCAAGGAAATAGGCGAGTTCGAGCCCAGCTCGCTGGGGTTGATGATGTCTATTGGGGGTGAGAACAGAGTTAACTGGGGGCTGACGCGCCTGATTGATGCGGTAAAAAGAGCATGCAAAAAGCCTCGTCTTGACTCTGGTGAGGCTTACGCTCTGGTTCAAAAAATGGGCACCAGCGTTACTGAGGACGCCCTCGGCGCCTCCTTGTTCAAAAGCAGCTATGCCCGCCGTGAAGACGCCCTGCAACAACCCCTGGCTGAGCTGAAAAGCCAAATCGAGGCCTGCCATAGCGCCAAGAGCATTGCCCCGATCAAGGCGTTGCGTCTGTTTGTGTACGGCTTTTCGCGAGGCGCTGCTGAGGCGCGGGCGTTTGCCACTTGGCTCGAAGCCCTGACCAAGGTCAAGGTGGAGGGCAGCACCTGCTACCTGTTTGCCGGGCTGCCGATCAAAATTGTGTTTATGGGGTTGTTCGACACCGTGGCCTCGGTAGGCATCCCTTATTTAGTGCCGTTTGCGGCCGGGCACATGGGCTGGGCCGATGGCAGCATGCGTTTGCCCGATTCAGAGCAATTTCTGGAGCGCTGCGTACATATGGTGGCAGCCCATGAGCAGCGCAGTTGCTTCCCGGTGGACTCGATACGGCGCAAAGCCAACCCCGACGACCCGCAGTGCGTTTCGACCTACCGCGCTGGCACCTTTGAATACATGTATCCCGGCATGCACTCGGATGTGGGCGGCGGTTACCCGCCGGGCGATCAAGGCAGGGCATCAGAGGGCGCCCATGAAGTGTTGTCGCAAATAGCGCTGCACCACATGTTTGATGAAGCTTACAAAATGGGGGCTCCGTTGCAGGCCCCTAAAGATGCTCTCACTTTGGATTTGCAAGATCACAGGCCCTGGTTGTCCATGGATGAGTCAACCCTTGGAGAATACGAAGTCGGCCCCACCCTCATTAACCGCTTCAACACCTGGCTGGACAACATGGACAACGGCCCGTTGGAGGAGGTCATGGCCCGTGAAGCGGGGTTGATCACCGGTTGGCGGATCAACCGTTACGCCAAGGGCCGAGCCCGGTTCACCGGCTCGTATCGTAATGTCATGAAGGTGACGAAAAACGAGGCGGGCAAGCCTGAAACGCCCGACATGAACAATGAAGAGCGCACCGCTTTCAAAAAGCTGCACAACTTGCAGCTGGCTGAAGATGTGGCTCGCCTTAAGGGTGAGTCGCCGCCGGTGCTGTCTGAGGCCGATGAAAAAAAACGGGACGCCTGGAAGAAAATCAAAAGAAGCTACGAAACCCGCACCGGAACGTCCCCCGGCATCCCGGAATTCAACACCAGTAAGGATTTCGAACCGAACCTGGACTGCCAGCAATTGATCAATGCGATGGACGACTTTCGGCGCGATTACGTGCCGGAGTGGAGGCTGAGTGCCTCGGAAATGCTCGGTTTAGGCACGTTGGCCAATACCTTGGTGGGCGGGTTGGTGTACATGACCAACAGCCAGGATGAAGCCCAGCACTACGCCGATTTGCGGGCTGCCGGGGAGGCTTGCGAGGCGCAGCTGTTTGGTCACCAAGGCAAGCCGGTGGACGACAGAGCCTGGTTGATCGTCGGCCTGTTTGACGAGCATGTGCATGACTCGCGGGCCTGGTTCATGAACTCGGCCTTAAACGAGCGCGAATTGTTCAGCGACTACTTTCGCTATCGCGGCATCTTTTTTGACAATGAGTCCAACAACGAACTGTCCTTGGTGGTGGCTGCCGGGCAGGTGGTCGGTGTGGGGCTGGCCGTGGCCAGTGTTGGGTTGAGTGTCAAACGTCACGACCCACGGTTTTTGGTGGGGCTGATTATTCCTAGTTTGGGTACACCGGTGTTTCGCGGCAAAGTGGGCTTGCCCATTATCAGTGCGTTTGACAACGTCACCGGGCGGGTATTGCCGATGCTTGAAGGCTTGGAATCCATTAGGGCCTACACCAAAGACCCGGGCAGCGTGGTTAAAGCCGTGCAAGCCTTACCTGCTCCACCTGCACTGACCGAAAAAAACGCCACAACGGAAAACCTGATCGCAGTGCTCAAGGGCGTGGCCGCCCCACGGCAAGCCCAGCCACAGAGCGCAAGTAATGAAATTGCTTACAGAGCCTCCCCCAGAGGCTCGGTTATCGACAGCGATGATCAAGCAATTGCGGCATTGATCGGCGAGTACGTGATCGGTGCGCCTTATGAGCTGGATATTGATTCAATCGTTTAGGCCCTGCAGGAGCGTTTAATCTCGTGTTGGGTGACATTCGAAATCAATAATTGCCCCCGCTTTAAATCATCTGTTTTTTCTATCAATCGCGCTGGAACCTCTATCCCACACAGTTGTTGCGTGGTTATGCCTGCACCCCGGTGCTATGATCCTGACCCTGCGCCGCAAAGAGTAAAAACTCCCCGGCGCGTGTTTGGCCGCCCGTGATCGGCCTTGCGCTCATCGCAACTGACCTGATTAGGAGAATCATCATGGCTTTTGAATTGCCGCCACTGCCGTACGCACACGATGCCCTGCAGCCGCACATCTCCAAAGAGACCCTGGAGTTTCACCACGACAAGCACCACAACACCTACGTCGTGAACCTGAACAACCTGGTGCCAGGCACCGAGTTTGAAGGCAAAACCCTGGAAGAAATCGTTAAGACTTCTTCGGGCGGTATCTTCAACAACGCAGCCCAAGTATGGAACCACACGTTCTACTGGAACTGCATGACGCCAAACGGCGGCGGCGAACCTACTGGCGCTCTGGCTGATGCCATCAACGCAGCGTTTGGCTCGTTCGACAAATTCAAAGAAGAATTCAGCAAAACCTCCATCGGCACCTTCGGTTCCGGCTGGGGCTGGCTGGTGAAGAAAGCTGACGGTTCCCTGGCACTGGCCAGCACCATCGGCGCGGGCAACCCGCTGACCAGCGGCGACACCCCGCTGCTGACCTGCGACGTTTGGGAACACGCTTACTACATCGACTACCGCAACGTTCGTCCAAAGTATGTCGAAGCGTTCTGGAACCTCGTTAACTGGAAGTTCGTGGCTGAGCAGTTCGAAGGCAAAACCTTCACAGCTTAATCCTGACTTCAGGTTCAAAAAACCCGGCCTGTGCCGGGTTTTTTTTGGCCTGTCGAACGCCTATAAAATCGCAAAAAAGCTCAGCTCAAAAAACTGAGGCAGCTAAGATCAAAACACCAGTAATTTGTTGGATCCCCGCTCAAGTTACAAGGGGGTGATACCGACACAGTAATACGCTTATCCAGAACGTTTCTGAGCGCTTCTATTCAGCAATCGGCCCTTGGAGCATGGCCATCAATCTGCGCAAGGGACTCCACAGGAACATGGCTAATTGATATCATCCGAAAGAAACAAGGAATTGCTCTTTGAAGCTGGAACTCAAGAACAGCTTGTCACTTAAGTTGCTCCGGGTCGTGCTGTTGTCGGCACTGGCTGTAGGAGTCGTACTGAGCTGCGCGCAAATTGTGTTCGACGCCTATAAAACCCGGCAATCGGTCGCACAGGACGCTGAACGTATTCTGGACATGTTTCGCGATCCTTCCACTCAAGCGGTGTACAGCCTGGATCGCGAAATGGCGATGCAGGTAATTGAAGGTCTGTTTCAAGACACTGCTGTGCGCAAGGCATCCATTGGTCATCCAAAAGAAGCCACACTCGCCGAAAAAGACCGGCCTTTGCATGCGTCTTCCAGCCGCTGGCTGACAGACCCCATTCTGGGTCAGGAGCGCATATTCAGCATTCCGCTCATCGGACGAGAGCCTTACAGCGAGTATTACGGCGACCTCAATATCACGGTCGATACCGCGACGTACGGCGAAGGCTTTTTGGTCAACTCCGTGATCATCTTTATTTCCGGGGTGCTGCGCGCACTGCTAATGGGGCTGGTGTTGTATCTGGTGTATCACTGGCTGCTGACAAAACCGCTGTCGCGGATGATTGAACACCTGTCGACCATCAACCCCGATCGCCCCAGTGAGCATTTGCTGCCGCTGCTCAAAGGCCACGAGAAAAACGAACTGGGCATCTGGATCAATACGGCCAACGAGCTGTTGTCTTCGATTGAGCGCAACACCCACTTGCGCCATGAAGCAGAAAGCACGTTACAACGCATGTCGCAGTATGACTTTCTGACAGGCTTACCCAATCGCCAGCAATTACAGTCCCAGCTCGGCAAAATTTTGCTCGACGCTAACCGCTTGCAACGCCGCGTGGCAGTGCTCTGTGTAGGGCTAGACGATTTCAAAGGCATCAACGAACAGTTTGGCTATCAAACTGGCGATCAATTGCTCGTCGCGCTGGCCGACCGACTGCGGGCTCACAGCGGTGGCTTGGGCGCACTGGCGCGCTTGGGAGGCGACCAGTTTGCGTTGGTTCAGGCGCATATCGAACAGCCTTACGAGGCCGCCGAATTGGCGCAACTCATTCTCGATGAGTTCGAAATACCGTTCACATTGGAGCAGAACAGCATCCGTCTGCGCGCCACCATCGGTATTACGCTATTTCCTGAAGATGGCGACACCACCGAAAAGCTGCTGCAAAAAGCCGAGCAAACCATGACCTTGGCCAAAACTCGCTCACGCAGCCGCTATCAGTTCTACATAGCCAGCGTGGACAGTGAAATACGCCGACGTCGCGAACTTGAAAAAGACCTGCGCGAAGCACTGCTCGCCAACCAGTTGTACTTGGTTTACCAGCCGCAAATCCGCTACAGCGATCACCACGTGGTTGGCGTCGAAGCGCTGTTGCGCTGGCAACACCCCGAGCACGGTATGGTCCCGCCCGACCTATTTATCCCGCTGGCTGAACAAAACGGCAGCATCATTGCCATTGGTGAGTGGGTGCTGGACCAAGCCTGCCGACAGCTGCGCGAATGGCATGATCAGGGCTTCAGCGAACTGCGCATGGCGGTCAACCTGTCGACAGTGCAACTGCACCACGCCGAACTGCCGCGTGTGGTGAACAATCTGCTGCAAATTTACCGCCTGCCGTCGCGTAGCCTGGAGCTGGAAGTCACTGAAACCGGCCTGATGGAAGACATCAGCACCGCAGCCCAACATTTGCTGAGCCTGCGCCGCTCGGGCGCGTTGATTGCCATTGATGACTTTGGCACAGGGTACTCATCGCTCAGTTACCTGAAGAGCCTGCCGCTGGACAAAATCAAGATCGACAAAAGCTTTGTACAAGACCTGATCGACGATGACGACGATGCCACCATCGTGCGCGCCATTATCCAGCTTGGTAAAAGTTTGGGCATGCAAGTGATCGCTGAAGGTGTCGAAACCCTCGAACAAGAAGCCTATGTGATCAGCGAAGGTTGTCATGAAGGCCAGGGTTATCTGTACAGCAAGCCCTTGGGAGCGCGGGAGTTGAGCGTTTTCTTGAAGCAGGCGCAACGCAATAAAGCGGTTGTTATGTAAATCGACAACGCCAGTCATAGCCAACAATAAATCGCAGGCGTGACGTGAATAGGAAATATTTACAACGCTAACCCTTTACACAAAATGCAAATCTTTCGCATCATGTCGCAGTTTTGCGTGCAGCCGCACGCTTGTCCCACCTCTCGAAGCAGGATTTTCGCCATGATTCGTATGCCCCTGGCCACCGCCAGTCTGCTGGCCATTGCTATCTCACTCGCCGGTTGTGGCGACAAGGACAAGGAAAAAACAGCGGCCGCACCAACGCCAGCCGCAGCAACCAGCACTGCAACGCCAGCGGCTGATATCAGCGCCGTGAAAATCGACGAAGCCGCAGCCAAAGCCGTGGTCGCACATTACGCCGACATGGTTCACGCCGTGTACAGCGACGCTCAGTCCACTGCCAAAAAACTGCAAACCGCAGTCGATGCCTTCCTCGCCAAGCCCAATGACGACACCTTGAAAGCGGCAAAAGCTGCCTGGGTTGAAGCGCGTGTTCCTTACCTGCAAAGCGAAGTTTTCCGCTTCGGTAACACCATCATTGATGACTGGGAAGGCCAGGTTAACGCATGGCCACTGGACGAAGGCCTGATCGACTACGTTGACGCCAGCTACGCGCACGCACTGGGCAACCCCGGCGCCAACGCCAACATCATCGCTAACACCCAAATTCAAGTGGGCGAAGACAAAGTCGACGTGACCGAAATCACGCCTGAAACCCTCGCCAGCCTCAACGAGCTGGGCGGTTCGGAAGCCAACGTTGCGACCGGCTACCACGCCATCGAATTCCTGCTGTGGGGCCAAGACCTCAACGGCACCGGCCCAGGCGCGGGCAATCGCCCTGCTTCGGACTACCTCGAAGGCGAAGGCGCCACTGGCGGTCACAACGATCGCCGCCGTGCTTATCTCAAAGCAGTAACCCAACTGCTGGTGAACGACCTGGACGAAATGGTCGGTAACTGGGCACCTAACGTAGCCGACAACTACCGCGCCACGCTAGAAGCCGAACCGGTACAAAACGGCCTGCGCAAAATGCTGTTCGGCATGGGCAGCCTGTCGTTGGGCGAACTGGCAGGCGAGCGCATGAAAGTGTCGCTGGAAGCCAACTCCCCTGAAGACGAGCAAGACTGCTTCAGCGACAACACCCACAACTCGCACTTTTACGATGCCAAAGGCATTCGTAACGTGTACCTGGGCGAGTACCTGCGCGCTGATGGCACCAAAATGACCGGCCCAAGCCTGTCGTCGCTGGTCGTGGTCGTTGACCCGGCCGCAGACGCCACGCTCAAATCTGACCTGGCTGACACCGAAGCCAAAATTCAGGTCATGGTTGACCGCGCCAACAAGGGCGAGCACTACGACCAATTGATCGCGGCCGGCAACGACGCAGGCAATCAAGTTGTACGTGACGCCATCGCAGCACTGGTCAAGCAGACCGGCGCTATTGAGCAAGCTGCTGGCAAGCTGGGTATCACCGACCTGAACCCGGACAACGCTGATCACGAGTTTTAATTCGCTGCGTTTGAGTGAGTCAACATGAGGCGACCTTCGGGTCGCCTTTTTTGTGCTGCCGTGACAGTGGTTCGGGGGGCTCTACTGCCCCAAATCAAAGCAAACGCTAATTCCTCTTATTTCAATTCACCTTCCCTGATAAACTTTCGCCCTCGATTTTGCTCACTGACCTGGACGCTTGATGCCTTCGCTGCCTCTTCGCCTGTCTCTGCTGCTGGCCTTAGGCCTTGCCGGCTGTGATGATGCGCCCCGTTTTACCCAACCCGAGCCCGGCGAAGCACGCTCTGGCGGGGCAACGACGGTGCGCAAAACTGATCAAAACGCGTTTTCCATGCCTTCTGCCAACCTTTCGCCTACGCGGCGTCTGGATTTCAGCGTCGGCAATAGCTTTTTTCGCAGCCCTTGGGTTATTGCGCCCTCCACCACCACAGCACGTGATGGCCTAGGCCCGTTGTTCAATACCAATGGCTGCCAGAACTGCCACATCAAAGATGGACGCGGCCACCCGCCTGCGCCCGGCGCCAAAAACTCCGTGTCGATGCTGGTTCGCCTGTCGATCCCCAATGACCCTGCCTTCGCCAAGTTGATCGAGCAGGTCGGGGTTATTCCTGAGCCGGTATATGGTGGCCAACTGCAAGACATGGCCGTGCCCGGCATCGCGCCCGAGGGCAAGGTTCGGGTCGAATACGAACCGCTGCCCGTACGCTTCAAGGACGGCACCGAAGTGGTGCTGCGCAAACCGACGCTGCAAATCACCCAGTTGGGTTACGGCCCGATGCACCCCGACACGCGTTTTTCGGCACGTATTGCCCCGCCAATGATCGGCCTGGGCTTGCTTGAAGCCATCCCCGACGAAGCCATTTTGGCCAATGCCGACCCCGAGGACAAAAACCGTGACGGCATCGCCGGGCGGCCTAATTGGGTATGGGATGACGCGCAGCAAAAAACTGTTTTAGGTCGTTTTGGCTGGAAAGCCGGGCAACCGAACCTCAATCAACAAAATGTTCACGCCTTTTCTGGTGATATGGGGCTAACCACCCGCCTGAGACCGTTTGATGATTGCACGCCCGCACAAACCGCGTGCCTCCAGGCACCCAATGGCAATGGCCCTGAGGGCGAGCCCGAGGTCAGCGACAACATTCTGCGGCTGGTCGAGTTTTACACCCGCAACCTTGCCGTGCCTGCGCGACGGGATGTGGGTTCGCCACAAGTATTGGCGGGCAAAAACCTGTTTTATAACGCAGGTTGCGCCTCATGCCATACGCCGAGCTTTACCACATCAGCCAACGCCGCCGAGCCTGAGCTGGCCAATCAAACCATTCGCCCTTATAGCGATTTGCTGCTGCACAACATGGGGCCGGGGCTTGCCGACAACCGTACCGAGTTCGCCGCCACCGGCCGCGACTGGCGTACCCCGCCCTTGTGGGGCATCGGTTTGACGCAAAAGGTCAGTGGTCATACCCAGTTTTTGCACGATGGCCGGGCCCGTAATCTGCTCGAAGCCGTGCTGTGGCATGGCGGCGAGGCCGAGCCGGCCAAACAACAGGTTTTGCAATTTAATGCCGAGCAGCGCGCTGCGTTGCTGGCGTTCCTGAACTCTCTTTAACGCCTTATAAGATCGGGGACCCCGACATGTTTCGACCCAAGCTTTTGTTCACCAGCCTTGCCGCCCTCGCCTTGGGCGCGTGCTCACCCCAAGACCCACAGGCCGTGACCTCGGCCGCCATTGCCAAACAAGTCATTTTGCCAACCTACAGCCGTTGGGTTGAAGCCGACCGCCAATTGGCCGTCAGCGCGCTGGCTTACTGCCAAGGCAAAGAAACCCTAGACACCGCTCGCGCCGACTATTTGCACGCGCAAAAAGCATGGGCCGAGCTGCAACCTTTGCTGATCGGCCCTTTGGCCGAGGGCAACCGTTCGTGGCAAGTGCAGTTCTGGCCAGACAAAAAGAACCTGGTGGGTCGGCAGGTTGAACAACTGGTGATTGCCCAGCCGCAAATTGATGCCGCTGCGCTGGCCAAGTCCAGCGTTGTGGTGCAAGGCCTGTCGGCTTACGAGTACATCTTGTTCGACAGCAAAATCGACCAGGCAGACGAAGCACAAAAAGCCCGCTACTGCCCACTGCTGACAGCCATTGGCGAACGTCAGAAGCAACTGGCCGAAGAAATTCTGGCAGGCTGGAACAGCACCGACGGCATGCTTGCCCAGATGACCAAGTTCCCTAACCAGCGTTATGCCGACTCCCACGAAGCCATTGCTGACCTGCTGCGCGTTCAAGTGACAGCCCTGGACACACTGAAGAAAAAACTCGGCACGCCAATGGGCCGTCAAAGCAAAGGCATCCCGCAACCGTTCCAGGCTGACGCATGGCGTAGCCAGTCGTCGCTCAAAAGCTTGGCCGCCAGCCTGGCCGCAGCTCAGACCGTGTGGGTCGGCGTAGACAACAAAGGCCTGCGCGGCCTGCTGCCCGCCGATCAAAAGCCGTTGGCTGACAAGATCGACGCCGCTTACACCGCCTCGCTCAAACTGTTCAACGACAACCAGCGCTCGCTCAATGAACTGCTGGCTGACGAAGCCGGTCGCGCTCAGTTGGATGCCATCTACGATAGCCTCAACGTGGTGCATCGCCTGCACGAAGGTGAACTGGCCAAAGCACTGGGCATCCAATTGGGCTTTAACGCCAACGACGGCGATTGATCAAGGGTGGTTCGATGATGCGCAGGCAAGCTCTTAAACTCGGCGGTTTACTGCTCAGTGCCATCACACTGGGTGGCTGGTCGTTGTTCAAGCAAAAAGGCCAGAGCCCGCTGCTGTTGAGCGCACGCGACGATGGCGACGGCAACCACTTTGCTGTCGGTTACCGACTCGACGGCACGCAAGTGTTCAATACGCAAGTCGGCCAGCGCTGCCACGACATCATCAACCACCCCTCGCTGCCCATCGCGTTGTTCGTGGCTCGGCGCCCTGGCACCGAAAGCTATCTGATCAACCTCAAGGATGGGCAGTTGCTACAAACCCTGACTTCACTGCCCAATCGTCACTTTTATGGTCACGCCGTGATTCATAAAGACGGCGAATGGCTCTACACCACTGAAAACGACACCACAGATCCGGGCCGGGGTTTGTTGGGGGTTTATCGCTTTGAAGGTGAGCGCCTGATCCACAGTGGCGAAATTCCCACTCACGGCGTAGGCCCGCATCAGGTGTCATGGATGCCAGACGGCGAAACGCTAGTGGTGGCCAATGGCGGGATTCGAACCGAGGCCGAGAGCCGAGTTGAGATGAACCTCAATGCAATGGAACCCAGCCTGGTATTAATGCAGCGGGACGGCACATTGCTGAGCAAGGAAACCCTGAGCCAGCAGATGAACAGCGTGCGTCATCTGGGGATTGCCACCGATGGCACCATCGTCGCGTGTCAGCAGTTCATGGGCGATGCCCACGAGTTGTCAGAACTGTTGGCCATCAAGCGTCCCGGCCAAGCTTTTGAGCCTTTTCCGGTGGCCGAGCAACAGTTGCGTGCAATGGGCCACTACACAGCCAGTGTGGCGGTTCACAGCGAGTTGCGACTGGTCGCGCTCACCGCGCCGCGGGGCAATCGGTTTTTTGTTTGGGATTTGGACAGCGGTCAATTGCGACTCGATGCCCCCTTGCCAGACTGTGCCGGGGTTGGAGCCGTCAGCGATGGTTTTGTCGTGACCTCGGGTCAAGGTCGCTGTCGCTTTTATGATTGCCGCCAAGCCACGCTGACTGCCAAGCCTTTGGACTTGCCGTCAGGGCTGTGGGACAACCATTTACATGTGATGTAAGCCCGTAGTTAGGTCATTTATCGCGCGGCGGGGCGAGCTTGCTGGCGATGGAATCGGCGTGATCGCTCTGTCGTTGCATGGCAGAACTGTCGCGACCAAACTCGCGCCCACAGGGTTGGTGTTGTACCCAAGGCTCTGCACCTCAACTTTGCGGTCGCAGGCCTTGTGACATTCCGAACATGAACAGCAACAAATCGTGATCAGGCTTGGCCACTGCCGCGACTTTTACGACGCGCGGTAGAGGGCAATGCGCATCATTGTGGACGCTGCTTAATATCTGAGTAACTGGCTGCTCCCAAGCCGCCAGCGCCACAGAGGCAACAGCCAGAGCCACCAGCAGAAACAAACCTCGTGCTATTTCTCGCTTCATCACCGTAAACCTTTGATGGCGCTGCCAAACACCGTCTCGTAAAAGTAGTTCAGTTTGTTCCAGTCAGTGCTGTTCCACGACGAATGGCGACGTAGCTGTTTGAGATCGTGCGCGGCCGCTTTGCGTGGCGTAAGGCGTTGGCGGCTTTTTTCCAGATCAAGCAACGCCACTTCGACCTTGGCGCTCTCGCCATTGCCCAACACCCGGACAAAGATGTGTTTGGCATACAAACAACTGTGCTGCCAGCGGCCAAGGTGCATGCGGGCCAACGTTTGCCCAATGGCTTGGAGCACTTGGTCATGAACCCCTTCGCCATAACGCTCGCGCTCACCGGCGGCGTACCAGTTGTCGATCTCGACAAAACCGTCCAGCGCTCGAGTCACTAATAGCGCCCGCCATTGCTTGTCCACACCCTGCTGCGCCTCACAGAACACGTACTCTGGAACGCCTACCGATAACTGGCTCAACGCTATTAAGGCATCTCGCTCGCGCAGGACGGTCGGGCGGCCCAACGGATAACGCCAACTGCGGTAGGTATGACCCACTTGGCGTTTGACATACAGCAAGCGGCCCTCGGCATCGTGAACCCGCTGCACACCACTCTCGCCGCCACGCCGTTGATTAGGTTCTTCAACCCACTCACCTTGTTCATGCCAATAGCGCTCAAAGCGGTCTTCAGGCTTTGCGTGGGATTGCTGTACACATTCAACGGCCATGAGTTATCTCTTGCGTAGTACGTAAACCCGCCACATCGCGTAGAGCGGAATGAAGTCCAAATGTGCTTGAACAGCGAAGCCTGCCTTTTTAAATTCGGCCTCAACTGTTGCCGCAGGTAACACGAAGCGATTTTGGTAACCCCCTTGTCGCGCAGGCGAACCGCGTTCACGCTCCAGACGCTTGCGTTTCCAAGCCTTGAAATTACCATCGACCCACAACGAAACAATCACGCTGTCGCGACTGACCCGGTGAAATTCGCGCAATAGAGCCATTCGATGACTTGCGTCACCAATGTGGTGCAACAGGCGCATGCAAAAAATGCTATCGACAGCGTTATCGGGCAAACCGATATCGAATGCAGAAGCTTGCAATCGCCGTACCCGTTCCACGACTTCAGTAGGCTGAGCGAGCGCTGCCACATCAAGCATGGCCTGCGAATAGTCTGCGCCAATGATTTCACGATCAGACTTTTCGGCCAGCAGCGGCCAAAAACGACCTGCGCCTGATGGTAAATCCAATACCGTGCTCGGCTCTCCAGCTAATGCCAACGCCTTGCGTGCCAGTTGTACATCACGTTTGTGCGAAAGACGACGCGCCAAGCCATCCTGGTGTTTCAGCAGGTATTGGGTGGCATGTTGTTGGTCGTACTTTTCAGAAAACTTGAGTTTGATTGCAGGGTTCATGACCGATCTCCTGATGCAGATAGCCGCCACATTAATCAGGCAGTCGTGAGCATCAGGTCATCAGCAGGTGAAAAAAACGTGCCTTATGGCCTGCAAACGTTGCAAGGTTTTACAGGCTGTAGAGGGTGGCGCAGGGCCATCTTTGCACGAAAGATTCCTCTGGAGAGTGGCCCGCAGGGCGCGGGCCACCGATCACAGCTCAGCGGGGTTGAGCTCAACATGAAAACGGCAGCCATTTGGCTCCATAGTGGTCAGCGTTACGCGCCACCCTTGGCTGTCGCAGATACGCTGTACCAGCGACAAGCCCAGCCCCAGACCTTCCCCGCGTTTTTCGCTGCCACGGACAAAAGGCTGAAACATGGCCTGGCGTTTTTCTTCGGGAATGCCGACACCACTGTCCTCGACGACAAAGCCCGTAGGCTCAAGGGCCAAGCGAATAAAGCCCGTGTCGGTGTAATGCAGCGCATTGCGCAGCAAGTTACCCATGACCGCGTGCAAGAAGGTCGCGTTGTAGAGCGTGTCCAAAGGGTTGCCCGGCTCATAAATCAGCTTCAGGCCTTTGGCCTCGATAGGCCCGCGCCACAAGCTGATTAAGCCTTCGGCGACGGTGCTGAGGTTGACCTTGGGCGACATGCTGGCATCTTCATGCTGCGCACGCGCCAGCATCAGGAAGGTTTGCACCAGCTCGCGCATTTCTTCACACGCTCGCGAAATACGCTCAACCTGAGCGCGACTGCGCTGATCGAGTGACGGGTTCTCCAGCAGCAACTCACACGAGCTGGCCAACACCATTAAAGGCGTGCGCAGTTCATGGCTCACATCACTGGTAAACAAGCGCTCACGGGTCAAGGTGTCCCGCAGGCGGCCCAGCGTGGCATCAAAGGCCACGGCCAACTCACCCACCTCGTCAGCCGCGTAGTCCGGCGCCAACGGCGGTGCCAGCCCCAGCAATTGATCGCGATGACGTACTTGTCGCGCCAATCGCACCACGGGCGCCATCACACGCCGCGCCAGTACCCAGCCTAAAAAGACAGCTAACGCCAGCGCCAGCACAAAACCCACCAGCACGACAGCAAACAGCACGCGCTCGCGCTCTTCAAAATCGCTTTGGTCTTGTAGCAACACATACCGCCGACCATCCACCACTTCAACAATCGCGTGATACGACAGCTGATCGCGAAACACCTCATGAAACCCCGGATCGAGATGGCGCAGGTCTTTAGGCAAGGCAAAATCGCCACGCCCACCACTGAAATAAAACAGTTGGTCAGGCTCGGGGCGATGGCTCCAGTCGGCTACGTTGTCCATCAACAGCAGGCGTTGCAAGTCACCGCCCAAGCCCGCCGAAATCAGCTTTTCTTCGACCAGATGCACGGTGGCGACAATACCCATCGCGAAGGTTCCCGCCACCAGCGCGCTCATCAGCGCAAAGGCGATGATGATCCGCTGAGCAAGGCTTTGCTTAAACTCCATCACGACTCTCGGCGAGGCGATAGCCCACGCCATGTACGGTTTGCAACAGCGGCTTATCAAACGGTTTGTCGATCACCTGACGCAGTTGGTGAATGTGACTGCGCAAGCTGTCGCTGTCCGGGCAGTCATCACCCCAGAGGGCTTCTTCCAGCACTTCACGGCGTAACACGTGTGGGCTTTTTTGCATCAGCACGGCCAGCAACTTCAGGCCCACGGGGTTGAGTTTGAGCAAGCGCCCGTCACGGGTGACTTCAAGGGTGTCCAAGTCATAACGCAAATCGCCTACCTGCAATTCACGGCGACCTCCACCTTGCGCGCGACGCAATACGGCCTCAATACGAGCGGCCAATTCTGACAATGCAAAGGGCTTGAGCAGGTAATCATCAGCCCCTGACTTGAACCCTTGTAAGCGGTCGTCCAATTGATCGCGAGCCGTGAGCATAATCACGGGCGTATCACGGCGGGCGTCTTCGCGCAGGCGCTTACACAAGGTGTAGCCATCAATGCCGGGCAGCATGATGTCGAGCACGATCAAGTCGTAATGTTCGGTGGCGGCTAGATGCAGACCCGACAAACCGTCCTGTGCGCAGTCCACGGTATAGCCTTTAAGCCCCAGATAATCAGCCAGATTGGCGAGGATATCGCGGTTGTCTTCAACCAATAAAATTCGCATGGGCACTTTCTCCGTACGCAGTAACGGCCGTCTTGGCCCGCGCAGCTTAAGGCCAAGAACGGCTGAGAGCCAGCGCCACAGGGCACTTGAGAAAATTAGTTAACAAACGCATCTACTTAACAAATTTTTTACTATCGATTCACAAACTCCCAACAGCAGCGCCCGCAAACTCGCGCACCCCTCGGGTTTAAGGAAAACAACAATGCGTCTGCTGTCCACCGCGCCAATGCGCTATCTGCTTCTGTTGACCGGCTGCTGGCTGGCGACGTTTCTAATCACCCGCGCCATTTTGCTGGTCACACACTTGGGAGAAGCCGCAAGCGGCTGGCTGCCCGTGTTTGGCATCGGTTTGTTGTATGACCTGGGTTTTTTAACCTACGCCGCTTTGCCGCTAGGGCTGTATCTCTTGTTATGCCCGCCCGCCTTGTGGCGTCGTCGCGGCCATCGCTGGTTCCTGCAAGGCCTGCTGACCGTCAGTCTGTTTGCCATGCTGTTCACGGCCGTAGCCGAGTGGTTGTTCTGGGATGAGTTCGGCGTGCGGTTCAACTTTATTGCCGTGGACTATCTGGTTTACTCCGACGAAGTGCTCAACAACGTGATGGAGTCTTACCCCATCGGCCTGTTGCTCAGCGCCATCGCTGTGGTGGCCCTTGTGCTGAGTTTTGCCCTGCGCAAACCGCTCAACGCGGCACTCAATGCACCGCTACCTGACGTTCGCACCCGCTTGGCAACCTTCGCCGGTTTGCTGCTGATAGCGGGCTTGAGCGCGCAAGTGCTTGACCAAGACAGCCCTCGCGGCCAAGGCGGCAACGCATACCAGCATGAGTTAGCGAGCAACGGCCCTTACCAGTTTTTTGCCGCGTTCCGTAATAACGAACTTGATTACCAACAGTTCTACGCCAGCCTGCCCGCCGAGGTAGTGGCTAAGCAGTTACGTAGCGAGTTGACCGAACCAAACGCCACGTTTGTGGGCAAAGACCCGCTCGATATCCGCCGCACTATCAACAACCCCGGCACTGCGCGTCAGCCGAACATTGTGTTGGTGACCATCGAAAGCCTCAGCGCCAAGTACTTGGGCAGCAACGGCGATGATCGCAACTTGACGCCCAACCTCGATCAACTGCGCAAAGAAAGCCTGTATTTCAACAATTTTTATGCCACCGGCACTCGCACCGACCGCGGGCTGGAAGCCATTACTCTGGCTATTCCGCCAACGCCGGGGCGCTCCATCGTCAAACGCATTGGCCGTGAAAGCGGTTTCGCCAGCTTGGGCCAACAACTCAATGCAGTGGGTTATGACAGCGTGTTTGTGTATGGCGGGCGTGGTTATTTCGACAACATGAATGCGTTTTTCAGCGGCAACGGTTATCGCGTAGTCGACCAAAGCAGCGTGAATGAGGCCGACATCCACTTTAAAAACGCATGGGGCATGGCCGATGAAGATTTGTACCGCGAAACCCTGAAATTGGCCGACGCTGACTATGCCCAGCAAAAACCGTTTTTGCTGCAACTGATGACCACCTCAAACCACCGGCCGTACACCTACCCTGAAGGCCGAATCGACATCAAATCAGGCAATGGTCGCGACGGTGCGGTGAAGTACACCGACTACGCTATCGGCCAATTCCTCAACGATGCTCGTAAAAAGCCGTGGTTCGACAACACGATCTTTATCTTCGTCGCCGACCACACAGCCGGCAGCGCGGGCAAAGAAGACTTGCCGATCACCAACTACCAAATTCCGCTGTTTATCTACGCGCCCAAGCTGATCGAGGCCCGCGAAAGCGCACAACTGGCCAGCCAGATCGACTTGGCGCCCACCTTGCTCGGTTTGCTGAACATGGATTACCAATCGACTTTTTTTGGCCGCAACCTGCTGCAAGAGAACACCTTGGCGCCACGCGTAGTGGTGGGCAACTATCAGCACTTAGGGTTGTTTGATGGCAAAGACTTGGCAATGCTCAGCCCGCGCCAAGGCTTGCGTCGCCATGACGATGCATTGACCACCAGCGTTGAATCACGTGTGCCTGCTACTGACCCTCTGATCGAACGTGCCATCACTTACTACCAGAGCGCCAGCTACGGCTATAAACAGCAGTTATTGAGCTGGAAGCCCCCCGTGCAAGCAGCGCCAATACAGATTACGCAGCATTAATTGGACAACTGAGTGACCCTTGACTGGCAAAGCCTGCGGTTTGGTGACCTTAGGGTAAAAACCTAGGCATCGCCGCCTGCTATAACGCCTATACAGTGCTGAAAGAGTGGGTTTTTCGCCACAAAAAAGCCCCGCCTGATCACTCAGGCGGGGCTTTTGCGTAACGGGGTAAGGCTGGCTTACATCATGCCGCCCATACCACCCATGCCGCCCATGTCTGGCATACCGCCGCCAACTGCTTTGTCGTCCTGGATCTCAGCGATCATCGCCTCAGTGGTGATCATCAGGCTAGCAATCGAAGAAGCTGCTTGCAGAGCCGAACGAGTCACTTTAGCTGGGTCAAGGATACCCATTTCGATCATGTCGCCGTATTCGCCAGTGGCTGCGTTGTAACCGTAGTTACCCGAACCCTGCTTAACTTTGTCGACAACTACGCTTGGCTCGTCACCGGAGTTGGCAACGATCTGACGCAGAGGTGCTTCAACAGCACGACGCAGCAGTGCAATACCGACGTTCTGGTCAGCGTTGTCGCCTTTCAGTTCGCTGATTGCTTGCAGAGCGCGAACCAGTGCCACGCCACCGCCAGGTACCACGCCTTCTTCAACGGCTGCACGAGTTGCGTGCAGGGCGTCTTCAACGCGGGCTTTCTTCTCTTTCATTTCTACTTCGGAACCAGCGCCAACTTTGATCACTGCAACGCCGCCAGACAGCTTGGCCAGACGCTCTTGCAGTTTTTCACGGTCGTAGTCCGAAGTAGTATCAGCCACTTGAGCACGGATCTGAGTAACACGAGCCTGAATGTCCGCTTCAACGCCAGCACCGTCGATGATGGTGGTGTTTTCTTTGGACAGGATCACGCGCTTGGCGTTACCCAGGTGCTCCAGAGTGGTGCTTTCCAGGCTCAGGCCGATCTCTTCGGAGATAACGGTACCGCCAGTCAGAACAGCGATGTCCTGCAGCATTGCTTTACGACGATCGCCAAAGCCTGGTGCTTTAACAGCAGCCACTTTAACGATACCGCGCATGTTGTTCACAACCAGAGTCGCCAAGGCTTCGCCTTCAACGTCTTCGGCCACGATCAGCAGTGGGCGGCCAGCTTTAGCAACGGCTTCCAGCACTGGCAGCATTTCGCGGATGTTGGAGATTTTTTTGTCTACCAACAGGATCAGCGGGCCGTCCAGCTCAGCAACCATAGTGTCTGGTTTGTTGACGAAGTACGGAGACAGGTAGCCACGGTCAAACTGCATGCCTTCAACAACAGACAGTTCGTTTTCCAGGCCCGAGCCTTCTTCAACTGTGATCACGCCTTCTTTACCGACTTTTTCCATAGCTTCGGCAATGATGTCGCCGATGGAGCTGTCGGAGTTGGCAGAGATAGTACCTACCTGAGCGATTGCCTTGCTGTCAGCGCATGGCTTGGCCAGCGACTTGAGCTCTTTAACAATAGCGATGGTCGCTTTGTCGATGCCGCGCTTCAGGTCCATCGGGTTCATGCCGGCAGCGACGGCTTTCAGGCCTTCGTTGACGATCGATTGAGCCAGAACGGTTGCAGTCGTAGTACCGTCACCAGCGTCATCGTTAGCACGGGAGGCAACGTCTTTAACCAGCTGCGCGCCCATGTTTTCAAAGCGGTCTTTGAGTTCGATTTCTTTAGCAACCGAAACGCCGTCTTTGGTGATGGTCGGAGCGCCGAAGCTCTTCTCGATGATCACGTTACGGCCTTTAGGGCCCAGCGTTGCTTTAACTGCGTCAGCCAGGACGTTTACACCGGCGAGCATTTTTTTACGGGCGGAATCGCCGAATTTAACTTCTTTAGCAGCCATGATCGTTCTTCCTTAAATACTTTGTAGTAACGGGAAAATGAGCGGGAAATCAGCCTTCGATAACAGCGAGAATCTCGTTCTCAGCCATTACCAGCAGGTCTTCGCCGTCGACTTTCACAGTGTTGCTGCCGGAGTAAGGGCCGAACACAACCTTGTCACCCACTTTCACGGCCAGCGCACGCACTTCACCGTTGTCCAGAACGCGACCAGTACCAACGGCGATGACTTCACCGCTGTTAGCTTTCTCGGCAGCCGAACCCGGCAGAACGATACCGCCAGCGGTTTTCTTTTCTTCTTCGCTGCGACGGATTACGACGCGGTCATGCAGAGGACGAAGCTTCATTGTCGATCTCTCCTAATTGTGGTGTTCATCGGCCGGTGTCATACCGGCTGGGTTTACAAGTCCGGAAATGCCGGGTGCTAATCGCTCAAGGGTGTTTGCTGTTACCAGCAAAACCCTGCGGTGTCCGTTACATAAGGGCGCACCCTCTGACTTACAAGAGCGCCCCAACGAATTTTTTTACCCGCATGAAAGCCTGAAAAACAAACACGGCACCGTGGGTGCCGTGTGTTCAGTGCAAAAGCCTTATTTGTCGCGGTGCTCAAATTCGCCTTCAATCACATTCGGCTCTCGCCCTAAGGGCTGATGAGTGCCAGGCCGATGCTGCGCTTCAAAATCATCAGCAAACGCACGCTGACGAATGGCCTGTTCTTCTGCGCGCTTGCGCAGGCGATTGACCAAAAAACTTCGCACGGGCGGCAACAGCAGCAGCAAACCTGCGATATCGCTGATAAAGCCCGGCAATACCAACAAGCCCCCCCCCAACGCCATCATCAAGCCGTGAAGCATTTGCTGTGCAGGCAACTCGCCACGATTCAGACTTTCGCGCGCGCTCAAGGCCGTCGCCAAGCCTGCAACACGAACCACCAAAATACCTAACATGGAGCCAGCAATGATCAGCAGCAACGCGGGGAAAAACCCGATAGCGGTGCTGACCTTGAAAAAAACGTACAGCTCTAGCACTGGAAACAACAGAAAGAGCAATAAAAAAGCGCGCATCAAATGATTCCTCTCCGGAAGAATATCTTCCAACCCAGCTTAGATGACGGCGCGCGGTTGTGAATTCAAGGCTGAGTTGTCTGTTTTTTCGGCCACTCATCCGCCCGTGCCAGAAAAACCAAGGCTTCGCGCACTTGTGTCGAGGTGTTGCAAGTCTCGGTAAAGCCCAGCCAGTGAAGCCCGTCTCCAATACGCAAGTGCATGCCTTCGCTATCAATGCCCACCAAGCGCGCCGGTGCGGTTTGCGGCAGACCGGACAGTTTGACGTAGTGCTCAATGGCATTGGCGTGATCACTGTTCATGTGATCAACCATTCTGAGTTCCACTTCGCCGGCAAAGGGATTAGCCAACGTCACCTGATCCAGCCAATGAATTGCGCCAAAGCCGCCAATGTAGCGATGGCGTACGGGCTGGAGCACCCAAAAATCGAAATCATGGGCGGAGTGATAGCTCTGCGACTCCGGGAAGTAACGATAGTAACGTTCAGCAGCCGCTTCGATAGCTTCAGGGTCTGTCAGTTGTTGAGCCTCAGCCATGTAGGTCAACCGCCCTACAGCCTGTACATCTTCAGCTCCGCGCTCACCCACCATCAATGAACACTTGGGGTCTTTGCGCAGGTTATGGGTGTGTTGGGCGATTCGGCTAATCAAAATCAGTGGCCGCCCCTGTTCATCCAGGCAGTAAGGAACAACAGAGCCAAAAGGAAACCCCGGCATGGCTTTGGACTGGGTCGACAAGGCGGCGCGGTATTCCTTGAGCAGTAATTCTCGGGCATGCTTGGCAGCTTCAACGCTCAACTTATGACTCCTTATAAAAATTCCGTCTAAAACGGACGAGTTCGGGCTAGCCCTCAGGGCAATGCTTGATAGGCGACCTGCGCACACAGTGCAGATCTGCAGCCTATAAGGAATCCTCCTGAATGACTTCGAGGGCTCTCATGCAATTAAAAGACAAAGTAATCATTATCACTGGCGGTTGCCAAGGGCTCGGCCGTGCGATGGCTGAATATCTTGCGGCCAAAGGCGCCAGGCTGGCATTGGTGGACCTCAACCCAGAAAAGCTTGAATTGGCCGTCGCAGCCTGTCAGGCACACGGCGTCGAAGCTCGCGCTTACCTGTGTAACGTCGCCGACGAAGAGCAGGTTACGCAAACCGTAGCCCAGATAGCAGAAGATTTTGGTGCCATCAACGGCCTGATCAACAACGCCGGTATTTTGCGTGATGGCCTGCTGCTGAAAGTTAAAGATGGCGTGATGACCAAGATGAGTCTGGCGCAATGGCAGGCGGTGATTGACGTCAACTTGACGGGGGTTTTTCTGTGCACCCGTGAGGTGGCCGCAAAAATGATTGAGCTGAACAGCCAAGGCGCAATCATCAATATTTCCTCGATCTCACGCGCAGGCAATGTTGGCCAGACCAACTACTCGGCAGCCAAGGCCGGTGTTGCAGCCGCGACCGTCACATGGGCAAAAGAGCTGGCACGCTACGGCATTCGTGTCGCGGGGATCGCACCAGGCTTTATCGAGACGGAAATGACTCTGGGCATGAAGCCTGAAGCCCTTGAAAAAATGACCGCGGGCATCCCGCTAAAACGCATGGGTAAAGTCGAAGAAATCGCTCACTCGGCGGCCTACATTCTTGAAAACGACTATTACAGTGGCCGGATTCTTGAGCTCGATGGTGGGCTGCGAATTTAAATCAGCGCGCGCTGTAGCTGCTGCAGGGTTGCTTGAAGGGCCTATGCCCGCACAACAGCAGCCTGCGGCAGCGACTACAGAAGCTTGCTTACCACGTCACGCCAAAACCTGCCGTGTAGCGGGTTTTGTTGAGGTCGTTACCCGTCCCGCTACCGCTACCAATCAGGTCTTTTTCCGCTTTAAGGTTGAGCGACGCCCATTCGGTCACTTTGTAACGCAAACCTATTTCTGCATCGAGGCTGTAATCGGACGCACCTGACAGGGGTTTACCCAACTCGCCATTGGTAAAGAGTGAAACCGTCTTGCCCAACAAGTAACGGTTGTAGTCCCACTTCATTGCCAGTGAGTAGAAGTTATCCTTTTGACCGTCTGAATATTCATAGTCGGTACGGTTTAGCAGCGAGCCCAATGAAAACGCACCCAACTCATCATCCCAAAACTGATAACCGGGGCCTGTACCCACAGTGCGTTGGCGAGCAATGTCTTCGATCTTGTCGCGCTTATAGGTTAAGCGACCCTGCCAATACCACTTCTCATCAATAAAGTGGTCAAGCGCGTATTCGGCGCTCCAGTTGTCGGTGGTCACAACATCATTCTGAAACTCGCGGTTGTATTCGCCTTCAGCATGGTGACGCCATGCCCCGTGACGGGCCGTGGTTTTAAAGTCGATGTCGTAATCATCGGTGTCTTTGTCGGCACGCTTGTAGTCCAGTGCCACATCGACATTGCCTTTCCAGACCAAATCTTCAATCACAGGTTTAGGCTTGATGATCTGCTGGATACTCGCCAGCTCGACTGTCTTAGGGGCTTCGCCGTTAGTCAGGGTCACTTTGCCATCTTCAGCCGCTTTCAGTGACTTGGCTTTTTCACCCGAGTAGGCATCTTGCTTGACCAGCAACTCCTGATCACTTTCGAGGGTTTTGACCTGCTTCCAATCAATCGGGATCGCCCCCGCGTAGTCTGTTTGAATGAGTAACTTGCCACCATCGAAGACTTTAATCTTGCCAGTCAGGCGGTCGCCATTTTTCAACCACACTGTGTCGGCAAGCAAAGGCGTAGACACACTCAAGACAGCAAGGCATAACAGGGTTCTGGACAACATAAGCTGATGCGAAACTCAGAATTTCGAAAGAAGGCCGGCATTATCCCGATGGACACGCCCCAGGCAAAGAAAGACCGGCTGATTGCGTTGTAGTTCCTTCATTAGTCCAATTGACAGACTTATCCGGGCAAGCATTTGAAACATGAAATTACCCCTTAACGCTGCAAGCACACTAAGTGATCCCGCCCAAACTCCGGCTGAAATTCGCCGCACCGCGCTGTATTCAACCTTAATGCTGGTGCCATACAGCAAAGTCGTCACGTATGGGCAACTTGCCGAGCTGGCGGGCCTGGGCCGGGCAGCTCGCTGGGTAGGGCGCACACTCAGCCAACTCCCTGAAGGCACCCGCCTGCCTTGGCATCGGGTATTGGCGTCAGGCGGACGTATCAGTTTGCCATTAGGGACTGTTTCTGGAGATGAACAGCGTGCGCGTCTACGCAGCGAAGGTTTGAGCATTGTGAATAATCGTGTGGATATGCAGCGTCATGGCTGGCGCCCGATAGAGCACTACGGTTAGAGTGCGC
The DNA here is from genome assembly GCF_055406205.1 of Pseudomonas sp. E315. NCBI lineage: Bacteria > Pseudomonadati > Pseudomonadota > Gammaproteobacteria > Pseudomonadales > Pseudomonadaceae > Pseudomonas > Pseudomonas sp. E315. The sequence continues at coordinate 154,771 of NZ_JBUZPJ010000003.1, forward strand.
CCTTTGTTTCCGTAACCTGAGGCAGACTCCAGCCCATGCCCCGTAAAACCTGGCGCGCCGCGCTCGCTGCCTATGCCAGCCCCTCGACTCTTGTGCTGTTGCTCCTCGGTTTTGCCGCCGGTTTGCCGTACATGCTGGTGTTCTCAACCCTGTCCGTCTGGTTGCGTGAAGCGGGCGTGGCCCGTGAAACCATTGGCTATGCCAGCCTTATCGGTCTGGCTTATGCCTTTAAATGGGTCTGGTCCCCACTGCTTGACCAGTGGCGCCTGCCGCTGCTCGGCAAACTGGGAAGGCGCCGTTCCTGGCTGGTGTTGTCACAGTCGCTGGTCATTCTTGGCCTGATCGGCATGGGCTTTTGCGACCCACAAAAACACCTTTCGTGGCTGATCGCCATTGCCGTTATCGTGTCTTTCGCCTCGGCCACCCAAGACATTGCCGTGGACGCCTACCGCCTGGAAATCGCCGACGACAGCCGTCAGGCCGCGCTCGCGGCCAGCTACATGTCCGGCTACCGAGTGGCCGCCTTGCTGGCAACCGCGGGTGCGCTGTTCTTTGCCGAAGGCTTCGGCTCTACCGGGTTTAACTACAAGCACTCAGCCTGGACCGGCACCTACGTGTTGTTTGGCTTGCTGATGGTGCCAGCCCTGCTCACCACCTTCTTTATGCGTGAACCACCTGTACCTTTGCGCACTCAGCTTTCCGCCGGGCGTTACAGCTTTGGCCATCAGCTGGCCTCGGTATTTGTACTGATTGTATTGCTGGTGTCCGTTCCCGCCATGTTCACCCAGCTCTACAACACTGATTTTGCAGGCGTGTTGTTTGGCGGTATCAGCATGCAAGACCTGCTGCTTGAAGACCGTGCTTTCTTGCGCGCCATTCTGTACACCCTGCTGACAGTGCTGTGCTTGTCTTCAATCGGGCGACGCGGCCTGGCGCCGGTGCTTACACCCGTCAACGACTTTATCGTGCGCTATCGCTGGCAAGCGCTGCTGCTGCTGGGGCTGATTGCCACCTACCGCATGTCTGACACGGTTATGGGCGTCATGGCCAACGTGTTTTATATCGACCAAGGTTTCACCAAGGATCAGATTGCCGGCGTCAGTAAAATTTTCGGCCTGATCATGACCCTCGTGGGCGCGGGCATGGGGGGCCTGTTGATCGTGCGCTTCGGGATTCTGCCGATCCTGCTAATTGGCGGCGCGGCTTCAGCAGGCACCAATCTATTGTTTATGATGCTGGCCGACATGGGCCCCAACCTTCAGATGCTGATTGTCACGATTTCCCTCGACAACTTCAGCTCCGGCCTAGCCACTTCTGCGTTCGTGGCCTACCTGTCCAGCCTGACCAACCTTAAGTTTTCGGCCACCCAGTACGCACTGCTCAGCTCAATCATGCTGTTACTGCCGCGCTTAATGGGCGGTTATTCGGGCGTAATGGTCGAGAAATTTGGTTATCACAACTTCTTCATCATCACCGCACTAATGGGCATCCCGACCCTGCTGCTGATCAGCCTTCACTGGTATCAGCAAAGCCGCAGAGCACGGGAAAACCCCGGCATAGACCTCGAAAAACACCCATAAACATTAGGGGGAGCCCGCCTCCCCCGCCTGCCCTGTACGCAAGCACAACTCGCCCGTACAATGCTGAGTCATTTCAAGTCATCAGCAACGGCAACGGCTAACCATGCGCACCAGTCAATATTTGCTCGCCACACAAAAAGAAACGCCTTCCGACGCGGTCGTTATCAGCCATCAGCTGATGCTGCGCGCCGGCATGATCCGTAAACTTGCTTCCGGCCTGTACACCTGGCTGCCCATGGGCCTGCGGATTATGCGCAAGGCTGAAGCCATTGTTCGCGAAGAAATGAACGCTGCTGGCGCGCTTGAAGTGCTGATGCCAAGCATCCAGCCAGCGGAACTGTGGCAAGAGTCTGGTCGCTGGGAAGAGTACGGCCCCGAGCTGCTGCGCCTAAAAGATCGCCACGGTCGTGAGTTTTGCGTGGGCCCAACCCACGAAGAAGTAATCACCGACCTGTGCCGCAACGAGCTGAACAGCTACAAACAGTTGCCGATCAATCTGTACCAGATCCAAACCAAATTCCGCGATGAAATCCGCCCGCGCTTCGGCTTGATGCGCGGCCGCGAATTCATCATGAAAGACGCCTATTCGTTCCACGCAGACAACGCCTCGCTGCAAGTCACCTACGACCGCATGCACCAGGCCTACTGCAACGTGTTCACCCGTCTGGGCCTGAACTTCCGCCCTGTTGAAGCCGATAACGGCTCCATCGGTGGTGCGGGCTCTCATGAGTTCCACGTACTGGCCGACTCCGGCGAAGACGACATCGTATTCAGCAATGGTTCCGACTACGCAGCCAACATCGAAAAAGCCGAAGCCGTACCGACTGAAACCTCGCGCGCCGCTGCCACTCAAGAGCTGCGCCTGATCGACACGCCAGACGCCAAGACCATTGCTCAATTGGTAGAAGGCTACGACCTGCCAATCGAAAAAACCGTCAAAACCCTGATCGTGCATGCGGCCGAAGAAGGCAAGCTGATTGCATTGGTGATCCGTGGCGACCACGAGCTGAATGAAATCAAAGCCGCCAACCACCCGCTGGTTGCCAGCCCGCTGGTCATGGCTGGTGACGCAGAGCTGCGTGATGCCATCGGCGCTGGCGCTGGTTCTTTGGGCCCGCTTAACCTGCCACTGCCTTGCATCATTGATCGCTCGGTTGAACTGATGAGCGACTTCGCCGTCGGCGCAAACATCGACGACAAGCACTACTTTGGCGTGAACTGGGAACGCGATCTGCCAGTACCGACCGTTGCCGACTTACGCAACGTGGTCGCTGGCGACCAAAGCCCGGACGGCAAAGGCACACTGGAAATCAAGCGCGGCATCGAAGTCGGCCACATCTTCCAGTTGGGCACCAAGTACAGCGAAGCAATGAAGTGCCAGGTGCTGGGTGAAAACGGCAAGCCTGTCACCCTGGCAATGGGCTGCTATGGCATTGGCGTTTCTCGCGTAGTCGCTGCTGCCATCGAGCAGAACAACGACGAACGCGGCATTATCTGGAGCGATACTCTGGCGCCATTCCAGGTTGCTCTGGTGCCACTGCGTTATGAAACTGAAGCTGTACGCGAAGCCACTGACGCGCTTTACGCAGAACTGACTGGCGCAGGCTTTGAAGTGCTGCTGGATGATCGCGACAAGAAAACCAGCCCAGGCATCAAATTCGCCGACATGGAACTGATTGGCATCCCGCACCGGATCGTCGTCAGTGACCGCGGCCTTGCCGAAGGCAATCTGGAATACAAGAGCCGCACCGAAGCCGAGCCGCAAGCCCTGCCCGTTGCTGATGTCCTTGCATTCCTTCAGGCGCGCATCCGTCGCTGAACCCAAATAGAGACGCCATGTTCAATCGAAGTACCTTAACGGGCGCCGCCATGTGCGGCGTCCTGTTGCTGAGCGGCTGTGCCAACCACATGTCGCAACGCAGCGAACACGAGGAGCGCATTGAGCGCAAATTGCTCGCGCACAGTCTGCTAATTGATGTCGGCTCGCCATCAGTTCTTGAGCTGCCGCAACGCCGTGTGCGCATCAATGAACAAAAGACCTTTGAGGTCACCGAGTTCGATGTGACGCGTCGTTACGACCGCTACACCCCTTACCAACCTTGGCGTGAACTCTATGAGATCCCGCTAGGCGCGGTGGCGGTTGTAGCGGGCGTGGGTGCTAATGTGCTCAACGTATTCATGTTCGGGCAATTGCCCGACAGTGTGACCCGAGACTGGATCAGCTATGGCGTTGCTGGCTTAAACCCGGCCATGAACGTGCAATCCCACGGCCGAGCCCAGCAGAACCTGGCAGGTATTGATGAAACCCAACGCGACTCGCGCCTGGAATACTCAAGCCTGCCGTGGGCCGAACGCCCAGTTATCGTCAAGGCTGGCAAGCACGATCACGAACTGACCACCGACCGTAACGGTGTTTTGCGCCTCAACTTGCTGGACAGCCCGTTTGCCGAACAAGACCTCAATCGCGTCAGCAAACTGACTATTGAGGTGGAGGACGCACAGGACGAAACCCACTCAGATTCGACCCTGTCGATCAGCAGCAGCCTGCGCGGGAAACTGCTGGAAGCGCACAACCTGATCTACGACGACCTGGAGGGTGACGACGTCAACCAATGGGTGCATCGGGTTAAGCGCCTATCAGAACTGGGCCTGGAAGAAGAAGCCAGCGAACTGGAACAAAGCCTGATTGAACTCACGCGTAACGATCCCGAGTTACAGCATGAATTTCTTCAGTCATTGACCAAAAATGCTGGCCGGCTGGTGGCAGACCCTGGAGTTATCTGATCGGGCCGGATTGGGAGGCAACTTTCAACCTAACGACTGAACAATTCCAACTGCTCATTACCACCACTCAAATCATGCAAACGCACACCAAGCCCCAACAACCGGACGGGCTTGGCACCGCGTGCAAACGCCTGACTCATTAAGTGCTGATAACTCTCCAAATCACGCCCTGCACCTGATTGCTCAAGCGTGGTTTGCGTAAAATCGTGGAACTTGACCTTAACGAACGGTTTACCGGGCCTATACGTGCTGTCGATCCGGCCAATACGCCCATTCAGGGTGTCCAGTAACTCGGGCAGTTTTTCGAGGCAGCTCGCCAAGTCCGGCAAGTCTGTGTCGTAAGTGTTTTCCACGCTCACCGACTGACGTCGACTATCACTCTGCACCAAGCGCTCATCAATCCCACGCGCCAACCCCCACAGTCGCTCACCAAAACTGCCAAATTCGCGCACAAGCGCCAGCTTGTTCCAATCCCGCAAATCGAGACAGGTCTCGATCCCAAGCCGCGCGAGCTTGTCAGCAGTGACCTTGCCTACACCGTGCAGCTTTTTTACCGGCAGCGCAGACACAAAATCATCGACTTGATCTGGTGTAATCACGAACAGCCCATTGGGCTTCTTCCAATCGCTGGCGATTTTGGCCAAAAACTTGTTGGGCGCCACACCGGCAGACACGGTGATGTGCAACTGATTGGACACTCTGCGCCGAATATCTTGCGCAATTCGGGTGGCGCTGCCCGCGAAATGAGGGCTATCGGACACGTCCAGATAGGCTTCATCCAGCGACAGCGGCTCAATCAACTCGGTGTAATCGCGCAAAATACCGTGAATTTCTTTAGACGCCGCTTTATAAGCGTCCATTCGGCCGCTCACGATAATCAAGTCCGGGCAGAGTTTGAGCGCATGCCTGGACGACATGGCTGAACGCACGCCATACGCCCGCGCCTCATAATTACAGGTAGCAATAACCCCCCGCCTGTCCACCGAGCCGCCCACGGCCATCGGCTTATTTGCCAGACGCGGGTCATCACGCATCTCAATAGCGGCATAGAAGCAATCACAATCGACGTGGATGATTTTGCGCTGCGTCATGTAGGGCAGTGGTCTTTTAGAGCTGTAGGCAAGCGGGCTGCCAGTATGTCACCGAGAACTGTATATCGCACCAGTAGTCTTGAATCGGCCCGACAAACGCAGGCAGTAGCACCTTGGCATTTGTTTTTCTAATCGAAGACACCAGCCTAATAGAGCTACAACCCTTACGCTCTCTGCCCTGCAGCCCGTTTAATAACTCTATTTACTGTCTAACTGATTGAACCAAAAGCATTTTTTATAAATTAAGGTTTGACACACATGCGTATCGCTGTAGAATCCACCCCACAGACGCGGGATGGAGCAGTCTGGTAGCTCGTCGGGCTCATAACCCGAAGGTCGTCGGTTCAAATCCGGCTCCCGCAACCAAACATCGAAAAAGGCTACTCGAAAGAGTGGCCTTTTTTGTGCGCGCCTGTTTTACCCGCCAGACCGGCGCCCTCTTCGCACCGGCGTTGTCGGGCTGAGATCAATCTTTTCAAAGGTCAAACGCTCCGCTCCTTTGCCAGCGCCAGCACTGCTTGGCCTGCCATGCTGTCGTTACGACGCATTAGCATCTGCGCCAAGACCTAGGCAGTTTTGATCTTATTTGCTGCATTTTTGCATTAAAGGTTGACTCACTCGCACATCACTGTAGAGTGCGCCCCACAGACGCGGGATGGAGCAGTCTGGTAGCTCGTCGGGCTCATAACCCGAAGGTCGTCGGTTCAAATCCGGCTCCCGCAACCAAACATAAAAAGGCTGCTCGAAAGAGTGGCCTTTTTTGTGGCCGGTTGTTTTAACCCCGCCACTGCCCGGCGATTAAAACCGTATATTTCAAGCGTTTGCGACATAAACAGTTGACAGCTTAGTCATCTTCTGTAGAATGCGCCCCACAGACGCGGGATGGAGCAGTCTGGTAGCTCGTCGGGCTCATAACCCGAAGGTCGTCGGTTCAAATCCGGCTCCCGCAACCAAACATCAAAAAAGGCTACTCGAAAGAGTGGCCTTTTTTGTGCGTGCTCGAAAAGTAAGTGGCCAGCACTCACAACCCCCTCTTCCCCTCAGGATGAATCGGTCGTCTATGCTCAGCGCCAGCCATTACTTTTTTTTCACAGCCCAAACCTGAACATCAGGCAAACAGCTGAAAGTATTTCAAAATATTTTAACCAAAGGGATTGGTAACTTGAGTCGATGCCTCCATCCTATCGCGCACGATCCAGAGGTGATTGATGCCCGATAACTCGCCAGTACCCAAAGACACCGTTACAGCTGCGCACCCGATTGCCGCCACACGCTTGCGTTGGCTGGACATGCTGAGCAAATACCGCCAACCCATTGGGCTTGCACTCACCCTGCTGCTGTTTGCAATAGCACTTATTGCGTGCCGCCACTTACTCAGCGAACTCGACTTTTACGCCCTGCACGACTCCATCATGGAAGTCCCTCAACCGGCCTTGTTTGGCGCTGTAGCTGCAACGGCTGTGGGATTTGTGATTCTGCTCGGTTACGAGTGGTCGGCGAGCCGCTATGCCGGTGTCAAATTGCCAGCCAAAACCCTCGCACTGGGTGGTTTCACGGCGTTTGCCATTGGTAATGCCATCGGCTTGTCGCTGCTTTCTGGCGGGTCGGTGCGTTATCGCTTATATGCACGCCACGGCGTAGGCGCTTCTGAAGTCGCGCATATGACGCTGTTCGCCAGCCTGTCGCTCGGTTGCGCCTTGCCGCCGTTAGCAGCCCTCGCCACGCTGAGCAACTTGCCCGCAGCCTCTGCCGCCTTGCATATATCGGCAACCTTATTAGGAGCCATTGCTGTTGCCGTACTGGCACTGTTCGCCTTGTTGGGGCTAGGTATTTATCGCCGACGCCTGCCCGAACAACCCATCCCGGACAACCTACTGGTAAAAGCAGGTCGCCGCACCCTGCGCCTGCCCAGCCCTCGCCTGACCTTGTTGCAGCTGGTGATTACGGCTCTGGACGTGGCCGCCGCCGCGACCGTGCTGTATTTCCTGTTGCCCGAAGCGCCTCCCTTGGGTGCGTTTATGTTGGTTTACCTGCTGGCATTGGCGGCGGGCGTACTGAGCCACGTACCCGGCGGCGTGGGTGTTTTTGAAGCCATTTTGCTGGCTGCCTTTGCTGACAAGCTGGGCGCCGCCCCACTGGCTGCCGCTCTGCTGTTGTATCGTTTGATCTATGTGATTTTGCCGCTGCTGGTCGCGTGCCTGATGCTGTTGTTCAACGAAGCGCAGCGCTTGATTCAAACCCGACAAAGCCTGCGCGTCGCTTCTGGCCTGGCCGCCCCCATTTTGGCGGTGTTGGTATTCATGTCAGGCGTGGTACTGCTGTTCTCGGGCGCCACACCTGAAATCGATACGCGCCTTGAACATATCGGTTTTTTGATCCCCCATCGCTTAATCGACGCCTCGCACTTTGGTGCCAGCCTGATTGGCGTGCTCTGCCTGCTTTTGGCGCAGGGCCTGCGACGTCGCTTGTCAGCCGCATGGATGCTGACCACGGTTCTACTGCTGGTAGGCGCTGTACTGTCTCTGCTTAAAGGCTTTGACTGGGAAGAAGCCACCATTCTGGCCTTTACCGCCAGCTTGCTGGCACTGTTTCGTCGCTCGTTTTATCGGCCGAGCCGCCTGACTGAGCTGCCTTTTTCGCCCTTGTATCTGGTGGCCAGTGTTTGCGTGCTGGGGGCGTCCATCTGGCTTTTGCTGTTTGCTTACCAAGACGTCCCCTACAGCCATCAACTGTGGTGGCAGTTCACTTTGGATGCTGATGCCCCTCGTGGCTTGCGCTCCTTGTTGGGCGCCGCCGTGGTGCTGGTGATTGTTTCGCTGACCTGGCTGCTGCGTACCGCCCGGCCGGTGATTCACCTACCGGATGCCACCGAGCTGGAAAAAGCCGAGAAAATCCTGCTCGCCTCCGATCAGCCTGATGGTGGCCTGGCACTGACCGGTGACAAAGCGCTGCTGTTTCACCCGGACGAAAACGCGTTTTTGATGTACGCCCGCCGTGGGCGCAGCCTGGTGGCACTGTACGATCCTATCGGCCCGAATCAGCAACGCGCCGAACTGATCTGGCAGTTCCGCGACCTGTGCGACACCTTCCATGCCCGCCCCGTGTTTTATCAAGTCCGCGCAGAAAACCTGCCGTTTTACATGGACATTGGCCTGACAGCGATCAAGCTCGGCGAAGAAGCTCGTGTCGATCTGCATCGCTTTGATCTCGACGCCAAAGGCAAAGAGATGAAAGACCTGCGTTACACCTGGAACCGTGGCACTCGCGATGGTTTGTCGCTGGAGATTCACGAACCCGGTGAAGCGCCGATGGATGAGCTCAAGGTGATTTCTGATGCCTGGCTGACCGGCAAAAATGTCCGTGAAAAGGGCTTTTCTCTGGGGCGTTTCAGCCCCGAGTACATCAAGCACTTTCGCGTTGCCATTATTCGTTTTGAAGGCAAACCGGTGGCCTTCGCCAATCTGCTTGAAACCCACAGCCATGAGCTGTCGAGCCTGGACTTGATGCGCGCCCACCCCGAAGCGCCAAAACTGACCATGGAGTTCATGATGGTCGGCTTGATTCAGCACTATAAGAAGCATGGCTACGCACGCTTCAGCCTCGGCATGGTGCCACTATCGGGCTTGCAGCCACGTCGCGGCGCGCCACTGACTCAACGCTTAGGGTCGATGCTGTTCCAGCGCGGCGAGCACCTGTACAACTTCCAGGGCTTGCGTCGCTTTAAAGACAAATTCCAGCCTGACTGGGAACCTCGTTACATGGCCGTACCTGCAGGGCTTGATCCGCTGGTAGCGCTGGCCGATACCGCTGCCTTGATTGCAGGCGGCTTGACTGGATTGGTGAAACGTTAATGAAACTTCGTTCCTGGCGGTTCTGGCTGGTAACCCTAATCGTGCTGGTTGCGCTGGCAGCGGGAGGTTATTGGTTATGGAACCGCCCTGCACCCGAGCCAACCGTAGAGCATTTGAACCAAGCCGATGGCTCGACCCTGACCAAAGTCACGCCCGGCCAGTCGGCACGTGCGCACGTCATCATCGCCACACCAGCCGCCGATGCGCTCAACGATCAACAGCTGCTCACCCTGAGCCGCAGCGGCGCAGCACAATTGGTGCAAGTAGTCGTTCCCGACACTGATTGCACCTTGCAGCAGCAAGCACTGCAAACAGCACTGCAACACCTTGATGGCCCAGCCACGCTGGTCAGTGGCATCGGCCCAGGGGCGACACTGGCCTGGCGCTGGCTGGCCGAACAAACCAGCGACGCCGCCCAAGCCGTATCAGTCAGTTTTACCCTGGAGCAACCCGAGTGCAGCATTCCCGTGCCCAAGTCTGCCGCTCATGGCCATTGGCTGGTGGCCTGGAACGATGACCCCGATGACCCGAGCGCAGCCTTTGTTCGCGATCAAAGCAACGCCGAAACCAGCATCAGCGATTACGACATCCAGCTCCCACAGGTACTGAACAACGAGCTGCGCAAGCGGTTAGTCGGTAACGATAACGGCGGGCTGAGCATGCCCTTGATGGAAATACCTGCCAGCCAGCCCAGCGACACGCTGGTGTTATTCCTCTCCGGCGACGGCGGGTGGCGGGCCGATTTGGACCACGTGATTGGCGATGAAATGGCCAAAGCGGGCTATCCCGTCATCGGCATCGACACGTTGCGCTACTACTGGCAGCACAAATCTCCAGAGCAAAGTGCAGCTGACCTGACAGAACTGATGCAGCACTATCGTCAGAAATGGGGCACCAAACGCTTTGTATTAGTCGGTTACTCGTTTGGCGCCGATGTTTTACCCGCCACCTACAACCGCCTGCCAGAAGCCGAGCAAAACCGTGTAGACGCCATTATTTTGTTGGCCTTTGCACGCACCGGCAGTTTTGAAATCCATGTCGATGGCTGGCTGGGTAAAGCCGGAGCCGAGGCCGACACGGGCGCTGAAATGGCTAAGTTGCCAGCGGCCAAAGTCCTCTGCGTGTATGGCGAGGAAGAAGTGGATGAGAGCGGCTGCACAGCCAAAACCGCGGTTGGCGAGAACATGAAGCTACCGGGCGGGCACCACTTCGACGAGAACTACCCGGCACTGGCCAAGCGTCTGGTAGCCGCCATCAAGAAACGCGAAGCAGTGGCTGAGTAACATCCTCCTCGACATGAGGTGATGTTTCACGAGCAAGCTTGGGCCCACACGCTCGCCAAGCATTACCAGGCCCCATAAAAAATCCCCGGCTCATCTGAGTCGGGGATTTTTTATGGCTTGAATGAGGGCTACATCTCGACCTGGGTGCCCAATTCAATGACCCGGTTAACCGGCAACTTGAAGAAACGCAGGTTACCGTTGGCGTTTTTCAGCATGAAGGCGAACAACGACTCACGCCATTGCGCCATGCCCACCAACTTGGAAGGGATGACTGTTTCGCGACTCAAGAAGTAGGTCGTGCGCATTGGGCTGAAGTCCAGCTCATTGAGAGGGCACAACTTCAAGGCTTCGGGTACGTCTGGCTCATCCATAAAACCAAAGTGCAAGATCACCCGGTAAAACCCGTCGCCGTAAGCATCCACCTCAAAACGACGATCAGCCGGCACACGCGGCGAGTCCTCGTTGACCACCGTCAACAACACCACTTGCTCGTGCAGTACCTGATTGTGCAGCAGGTTATGCAGCAAAGCGTGTGGCACTGCGTCAGGTCGGGCCGTCAAGAAAATAGCCGTGCCTTGCACCCGATGCGGCGGTTGCACACGAATACTGCTGATAAACAACGGCAGCGGCAGCGCACTTTCGTCAAGCCGATCCACCAGCAACTGCTTACCGCGCCGCCACGTGGTCATCAAAATAAACAGCACGATCCCCGCCAACACAGGGAACGCCCCGCCCTGCACGATTTTAGGCACGTTAGCCGCAAAGAACAGGCCGTCCACCAACAGAAAGCCAACCAAAATCGGCACGGTCAGAATCGGTGGCCACTTCCACAGCAGCAACATCACCGCCGACACCAAAATACTGGTAATCAACATCGTCCCGGTCACTGCCACACCGTATGCCGAGGCCAAGGCGCCCGAGGACTCAAAGCCCAGCACCAGCAAGATCACCCCCACCATCAGCGACCAGTTCACCGCGCCAATGTAGATCTGCCCTTGCTCGGCACTGGAGGTGTGCTGAATGTGCATGCGTGGAATGTAACCGAGCTGAATCGCCTGGCGGGTCAGGGAGAACGCCCCCGAGATCACCGCCTGAGACGCGATGACTGTAGCCAGCGTCGACAACCCCACCAAAGGAATCAACGCCCAACTGGGCGCCAACAGGTAAAACGGGTTGCGGGCGGCTTCCGGATTTTCTAGCAGCAGCGCCCCTTGGCCGAAGTAGTTCAGCGCCAGCGCTGGCAACACCAAAATGAACCAGGCGCGTGCAATGGGCTTGCGGCCAAAGTGCCCCATGTCGGCATACAACGCCTCCGCCCCAGTCAAGGCAAGCACCACGGCGCCCAAAATGGCCACACCCATGCCCGGATGCGACACAAAAAATCGCACGCCCCATAGGGGGTTCAAGGCATTAAGGACTTCAGGGTGCTGGACGATGCCGTGAATACCCAGCCCACCCAGCACCACAAACCACACCACCATCACCGGCCCAAAAAGCTTGCCGATGCTTGCCGTGCCATGACGCTGGATCAAAAACAGCGCCACCAGCACGATCAACGCAAGCGGCACCACCCAGCGCTCAAGCCCATCGAACGCTAACTCAAGCCCCTCGACAGCAGACAAAACAGAAATGGCGGGCGTGATCATGCTGTCGCCATAAAACAACGACGCGCCAATCAACCCGAGAATGACCAGTACCGTGCGCAACTTTGGATAAGGTGACGCTGCTCTACGGGCCAGCGCAGTCAAGGCCATAATTCCGCCTTCGCCTTGGTTATCGGCACGCAGAATAAACAGCACGTACTTGATCGAGACCACCCAAATCAGCGACCACAAAATCAACGCCAAAATGCCAAACACGCCATCGTGGTTGACCTGCACTCCATAACCACCAGAGAACACCTCTTTAAGGGTGTAAAGCGGGCTGGTGCCGATGTCGCCATAGACCACCCCGACAGCCGCCACCAACATGCCTATTGGCTTGGCTTTTGAATCGCTGCCGCCTGCTGCCTGACTGCTTGCATGCCCCATCAACCACTCCTACGACTCTGGACCGCGTTTCTTAAGGGTGAGCGCTACGTTGGTTTGCCAGCATGCGCTGAGTTTACTGACTGTTATCTACGAAAAAACGGCTGTTAGAAACCCTGCTTTCGCGACGGCGCGCAGCATAGCGCAGCACTCGTCGTAAATCCCCGTATAACGCTGGTCAAGTGCGTTGACCATAGCTAAAATTGCGCACTTTTTTTGATCAGAGGCGCATTAAGCGTCCGTTCGTCGTGCAGCCTTTACGGGCATGTAACGTCACTACATACCGAGGTTCGCCATGTCCACCGTTACCACGCCAGCCAACCCAAAGGTTGGCTTCGTCTCACTGGGTTGCCCAAAAGCGTTGGTCGACTCCGAGCGCATCCTGACGCAGCTGCGCATGGAAGGCTACGATGTCGTTTCCACTTATCAGGACGCTGACGTCGTGGTGGTCAACACCTGCGGCTTTATCGACAGCGCCAAGGCTGAATCGCTGGAAGTGATTGGTGAAGCCATCAAGGAAAACGGCAAGGTCATCGTCACCGGCTGCATGGGGGTTGAAGAAGGCACCATTCGCAACGTACACCCAAGCGTATTAGCCGTTACTGGCCCGCAACAGTACGAGCAAGTGGTGAACGCTGTTCACCAGGTGGTGCCACCGCGCCAAGACCACAACCCGCTGATCGACCTGGTGCCACCACAAGGCATCAAACTGACACCGCGCCATTACGCCTACCTGAAAATTTCCGAAGGCTGTAACCACAGCTGCAGTTTCTGCATCATCCCGTCGATGCGCGGCAAACTGGTTAGCCGCCCGGTGGGCGATGTGCTCGACGAAGCTCAGCGTCTGGTTAAATCCGGTGTGAAAGAGCTGCTGGTTATCTCCCAAGACACCAGTGCCTACGGCGTAGACGTCAAATACCGCACCGGTTTCTGGAACGGCGCCCCGGTCAAAACCCGTATGACCGAACTCTGCGAAGCCCTGAGTTCACTGGGTGTTTGGGTACGCCTGCACTACGTTTACCCGTACCCACACGTTGACGAGCTGATCCCGTTGATGGCGGCGGGCAAGATCCTGCCGTATCTGGACATCCCGTTCCAGCACGCCAGCCCTAAAGTGCTCAAGTCCATGAAGCGTCCGGCTTTTGAAGACAAAACTTTGGCCCGCATCAAGAACTGGCGGGTTATCTGCCCTGACTTGATCATTCGCTCGACCTTCATTGTTGGCTTCCCCGGCGAAACCGAAGAAGACTTCCAGTACCTGCTGGACTGGCTGACCGAAGCTCAACTTGATCGCGTGGGTTGCTTCCAGTACTCGCCGGTTGAAGGCGCTCCAGCCAATGACCTGAACCTGGACATCGTGCCTGACGACGTCAAACAGGATCGCTGGGATCGTTTCATGGCTCACCAACAAGCCATCAGCGCTGCACGCTTGCAAATGAAGATCGGCAAAGAAATCGAAGTGCTGATCGACGAAGTGGACGAGCAAGGCGCCGTTGGCCGTTGCTTCTTCGATGCCCCTGAAATTGACGGCAATGTGTTTATTGCCACCGAAAAAGACATCAAGCCGGGCGACAAGATCATGTGCCGCGTCACTGACGCTGACGAATACGACTTGTGGGCTGAAGTGCTCTAAGTCACACGCCACACCAAAAAGTCCTGCCGCTCATGCGTCAGGACTTTTTTTACGTCTAAAGTTAAGCCACTGTTTTACATCATCAGCGTCAGGAGACACGCGGGATGCCTCAAACATGGGCTGTTCACACACCACGCCTTTTGGACTACGAAGAACTGACCCACGTATGGGAAGCCTCCGTTCGCGCAACACATGACTTTTTACCTGACAGCTACATTCAGTTACTGCGCACGCTGGTCAAAGACCAATACTTGGACGCCGTGATGTTGATCTGTTGCAAAGACCCGATCAAAAAGCGCATTACCGGTTTTGCGGGCGTAGCAGCGGGCAAGGTTGAAATGCTGTTCATCCACCCAGACTATCGCGGCCAAGGGATTGGCAAATGCCTGCTCACATTCGCCATCGCCGAACTCAACGCCCAAGAGCTGGACGTCAACGAACAGAACCCCCAAGCCATTGGTTTTTATTTTAAGCAAGGGTTTGAAGTCATTGGGCGCTGCGAAAAAGACGGCTTGGGCCACCCCTACCCACTGCTGCGCCTGCGATATAAGCGCCCAGCTCGCGCATAACGCAAATGTTGCCGGGCTTAACCGGCCTCAGGCGGGTACAATAGCCGCCCAATTCCATTACGGCCCCTGTCATGTCTGAACCGATACGTCTCTCCAAACGCCTCATCGAACTCGTCGGCTGCTCCCGCCGTGAGGCCGAACTGTTCATTGAAGGTGGCTGGGTCACGGTAGATGGCGAAGTCATCGACGAGCCGCAGTTCAAGGTCGACCAGCAAAAAGTCGAACTTGACCCCGAAGCCAAGGCTACCGCGCCTGAGCCTGTGACCCTCTTGCTGAACGCTCCGGCAGGGCTGGATACCGACAGCGCAATGGCATTGCTCGGCCCGCAAAGTTTGAGCGAAGAACACCGCTACGGTAAGCGCCCACTCAAGGGGCACTTCCTGCGTCTGAGCGTTGGCAATGAACTGCAAGCCAATGCCAGCGGCTTACTGGTGTTTACTCAAGACTGGAAAATCGTCCGCAAGCTGACCGCTGATGCCAGCAAGATCGAACAGGAATACGTGGTTGACGTCTCTGGCGAGATGGCCCCCCACGGTCTGAATCGACTTAACCACGGCATGACCTACAAAGGTCGCGAGCTGCCAGCGGTCAAAGCCAGCTGGCAGAGCGAAAACCGCCTACGCTTTGCAATGAAGAACCCGCAGCCGGGTGTCATTGCATTGTTCTGTCAGGCTGTCGGCCTCACCGTCATCTCGGTGCGCCGGATTCGCATTGGCGGCGTGTCGATGGGCAAGCTGCCTGTCGGCCAATGGCGCTACATGACGACCAAAGAAAAGTTCTAAACAGCGCCGCACCCCACACATTTCGACACCGCAGCATGGCCTGCGGTGCTCACTGCTGATTATCAGGATTGCCCACATGATTCATAACGACGTACTGCGCAGCGTGCGCTACATGCTCGACATCAGCGACAACAAGGTTGTCGAAATCATCAAGCTTGGTGGCCTGGATGTCTCCAAAGAAGACGTACTGACCTATCTGAAAAAAGATGAAGAAGAAGGTTTCGTTCGTTGCCCTGACGACGTAATGGCGCACTTTCTGGATGGCTTGGTGATCTTCAAGCGCGGCAAAGACGAAAGCCGTGCGCCGATGCCTGTTGAACTGCCAGTTACCAACAACATCATCCTGAAAAAACTGCGTGTGGCCTTTGAACTCAAGGAGGACGACATGCACGCCATTCTTAAGGCTGCGGAGTTCCCGGTATCCAAGCCTGAGCTGAGCGCCTTGTTCCGCAAGTTTGGCCACACCAACTACCGCACCTGTGGCGACCAATTGCTGCGCAACTTCCTGAAGGGCCTGACCCTTCGCGTACGCGGCTGATACGCAGCTGTCAGGCGCCAAATCCTGTAAGAGCGGGTTCGCCCGGTTGTTCTGAATGAACGCAGTCATGCAAGCGCGATCAATCGAGCGTCGAGCAACGGCTCCCACAGAGGCTTAACCCTTGAGTTACAACGTCTCCCCTATCGGCTTTGTGCGCTCCTGCTTTAAGGAGAAGTTCGCAATACCGCGTCAGCCACAGCTCGCTCCGGCGGCCCGTGGCGTGCTGGAGTTAGTGCCGCCCTTCGATCAGGGCGATGCTGTTCAAGGGCTCGAGCAAGTCAGCCACATTTGGCTGCTGTTTGTGTTTCATCAGGCGCTGGAAGACAAGCCCCGACTGAAAGTGCGCCCGCCGCGACTGGGCGGTAACAAGTCGATGGGCGTGTTTGCCACGCGCGCAACCCATCGTCCGAATGGCATTGGCCAGTCTGTGGTCAAGCTGGACAAGGTTGAGGCCAACAAACTGTGGATTTCGGGAATCGACCTGCTCGACGGCACGCCGATTCTCGACATCAAACCGTATGTGCCTTACGCCGACATCATCGACAGCGCCAGTAACGGCATGGCGAGCGCAGCTCCGGTGTTAATTGCGGTGCAATGGGCCGATAGCGCCTTGCAACAGGCACACACCCACGCCTTGCGCCTTCAAGAGCCGCTCGTAGCCCTGATAGAGCAATGTTTGGCCCAAGACCCTCGCCCGGCGTATCAAACGCCTACAGCCGAACGAGAATACGGCGCCCAGTTTTGGGATGTCGACGTACGCTGGCATTACCCGCAACCCGGCTTGATTCACGTACTTGAAGTAATCACTGCCAACTGAGCCACGCCAGTAGAGCTCGTCTTGCCCCCCATTGAGCAAACGCAGTGTCAATCAAACATCTTGCCGTCTGATTTACGGCGGCTGAGCCTGCGGACGTAGCCTCGTTCTACTCCTCAACTATTACGCGAACGTGGTGTGTAGTCGCTGGCGAAGGTTGCGATCGATTGCCAAGCGATCATAAACCTAAACACGCGGTGCTACTGAAGCGCCACGCTGCCTGAGTCTAAGGCGGCTATGCCCCAGCACGCCGCCTCGCTCTCATCGGCAACGACTACACAGAGCATGTTTTTCTAAGGCGTTACCCAGGTAGTAGCCACGCAGCAAAAAGCCCGCACCGCCTTAAGGCAGTGCGGGCTTTTTGTAGTGAGAGGCTTACTTCTCGACGAAGGCGCGCTCGATCAGGTAGTCACCCGGCTCACGCATGCGTGGCGACACAGTCAGGCCGAAGCTGTTAAGCACTTCGCTGGTTTCGTCGAGCATACTTGGGCTGCCGCACAACATCGCACGATCGTCTTGCGGGTTGATCGGCGGCAGGCCGATATCGCTGAACAATTTACCGCTGCGCATCAGGTCAGTCAGGCGACCTTGATTCTCAAACGGCTCACGGGTCACGGTTGGGTAGTAGATCAGTTTTTCACGCAGCGCTTCACCAAAGAACTCGTTCTGTGGCAGGTGCTCAGTGATGAACTCACGGTAGGCAACTTCGTTGACGTAACGCACGCCGTGGCACAGGATCACTTTTTCGAAACGCTCGTAGGTTTCCGGGTCCTGAATGACGCTCATAAATGGCGCCAAGCCAGTGCCAGTGCTGAGCAGATACAAATGTTTGCCCGGCTTCAAATCATCAAGCACCAACGTACCCGTCGGTTTTTTGCTGATGATGATTTCGTCGCCTTCCTTCAAGTGCTGCAACTGGGAAGTCAGCGGGCCGTCCGGCACCTTGATGCTGAAGAACTCCAGATGCTCTTCCCAATTTGGGCTGGCAATCGAGTAGGCGCGCATAAGCGGACGGCCATTGGGCTGTTGCAGGCCGATCATCACGAACTGACCGTTCTCAAAGCGCAAGCCCGGGTCGCGGGTGCACTTAAAGCTGAACAGGGTGTCGTTCCAGTGATGAACACTGAGGACACGTTCGTGGTTCATGTTGCTCATGTACGGGGCTCCTAAATTCGCCAGCGCTGACTATGAGCGCGATTGCAAAGCATTCTAATGGCGACGACAATATCTGTTAAATGGATTATTAAGATAAGGGTTATCGGTTATATCGATATGCGATTTACTCTCAGACAACTTCAAGTGTTCGTTACCGTCGCCCAGCAAGAGAGCGTGTCCCGTGCCGCTGGCTTATTGGCCCTTTCACAATCAGCTGCCAGTACCTCAATTACTGAACTGGAGCGCCAAACCAGCTGCCAGTTATTTGATCGCGCAGGCAAACGTTTAAGCCTTAACGCATTGGGGCGCCAACTTTTACCTCAAGCCGTGGCCCTGCTGGATCAAGCCAAGGAAATCGAAGACCTGCTCAACGGCAAGTCTGGCTTTGGCTCACTGACCGTGGGCGCAACCCTGACCATCGGCAATTATCTGGCAACCCTGCTGATCGGCAGCTTCATGCAGGCCCACCCGGAAAGTCAGGTCAAACTGATCGTTCAAAATACTGCGCATATCGTGCAACAAGTCGCCCACTATGAAATTGATCTGGGTCTAATCGAAGGCGACTGCACTCACCCCGACATCGAAGTACAGAGTTGGGTCGAGGATGAACTGGTGGTGTTTTGCGCCCCCCAACATCCCCTTGCCGCCCGCGGGCATGCCACCCTGGAAGAGCTCACCCGTGAAGCCTGGATCTTGCGTGAGCAAGGTTCTGGCACTCGACTGACCTTCGACCAAGCCATGCGCCACCACCAAAGCACACTCAACATTCGCCTCGAACTGGAACACACCGAAGCCATTAAGCGCGCCGTGGAATCAGGGCTGGGCATCGGCTGCATATCGCGACTGGCTTTGCGCGACGCCTTTCGACGCGGCAGTTTAGTGGCCGTGGAAACCCCCGAACTGGATCTGGCGCGGCAGTTTTACTTCATCTGGCATAAAAAGAAGTATCAAACCTCTGCCATGCGCGAGTTTTTGGAACTGTGCCGCGCATTCACCGCTGGCGTACAACGCAGCGACGAAATCGTATTGCCCAACATCGCTTAAAGCAGGATCACAGCCCACACAACGGCAATCAGAGTCAGCACAACAAACTGAGCGGCGCTGCCCATGTCCTTCGCGTTTTTTGACAACGGGTGCAGATCAAGCGAGATACGGTCAATTGCAGCCTCAATGGCCGAGTTAAGCAGTTCGACGATCAATGCCAACAGGCATACCGCTATTAGCAATGCGCGCTCAACCCGGCTGACATTCAGGAAGAACGTCAGCGGGATCAACACCACATTGAGCAACACCAACTGCCGAAACGCAGCCTCGCCCGTAAAGGCAGCCCGCAAACCGTCCAGCGAGTAACCGCCAGCATTCAAAATCCGTTTAAAACCGGTTTTACCCTTGAAAGGCGACATAAATAGGCAACTGCGCAAAAAATAGGAAAGGAACGCTAGTTCACGCTTTGTCAAAAAAGCGTGAAGCTTGGTCGTTTAATTATTCGAAATTGACTCAAGTTGTTGCAGAAGCAGCGCTGCCTGGGTCCGAGTGCGGACACCCAATTTGCGGAAAATCGCCGTCACGTGAGCTTTAATCGTCGCCTCAGAAACACTCAACTCATAAGCAATCTGCTTATTGAGCAAGCCTTCACAGACCATTGTCAGCACCCGGAACTGTTGAGGCGTCAAGCTGGCCAAGCCTTCACTGGCCGCTTTGGCCTCTGCCGACACTTGAACCTCTTCAAAGGCTTGTGGCGGCCATGACACATCGCCATCAAGTACTGCACGCACAGCCTTCTGAATTTGCTCTAGTGAGCTGGATTTAGGAATAAAACCACTGGCGCCAAACTCGCGGGAGCGCACCATCACCGACGCTTCTTCTTGTGCCGAAACCATCACCACCGGGATTTGCGGGTATTGCCCACGCAGTAGCACCAGCCCGGAAAAACCGTAAGCACCCGGCATGTTCAAGTCGAGCAGCACCAGATCCCAATCCGCCTTTACTGCCAACTGTGTTTCAAGCTCAGCAATACTGGCGACCTCTACCAAGCGAACATCAGGCCCCAGACCCAGCGTGACGGCTTGGTGCAAGGCACCGCGAAACAGTGGATGGTCGTCGGCAATCAGGATTTCGTATGTGGACATTTTTCAAATGATCCTGTTTCAGGCAAGCACGGATGAATTCCAGCACTCGCTAAGGCAACTTGAGCAACAGTAAAAAACTGTGCTTCAAAGGGAGCGATTTACGCTTAACGTCGTTAATTACCCACGTTTAAGCAGTGGCCACACCCGAACCGGCGCCAAGCATGCCCAGCGAGTCTGGGCCGGTCAAGCCAAAAGCTCGACGTCAGGTTCAGCTTTAATTGTCTTGGCATGCTGCCTTTAATGACAGATGACAACACGCAGCGACTTCACACAGAAAATTGTAGCGCTACTTCTTTAGTCTATTGAGAGCGATTCTGGGGAAGGTCTTTTACAGAAAACACCCAGCTCTTGATGCGCGACACTTAATTCATTCATCGGCAGCTGATTCTTGGCATCCAGATAGTGCTGACTGAACACATCGAAATAAGCATCCAAGGCGTTTGAAGCCTCTATATCACCTGCCAAATCAAGGCATAAGCTCGCGACTTCGGCTGTACACAAATGCTCGCTTCGCGTGGAGCGGCGCAAGCGGTAGCGCGATAATTTTTCTGGCAGGAGGCTCAAAATCGGAAAAGCATCGAAATATGGGCTTTTGCGAAAAATCTTACGGGCTTCGGTCCAAGTCGCATCCAGCAAGATAAACAACGGCCGCTTGCTGCTGTCGACTTTTACCGTATGCGTGACGCGCTCAGGGGCCACATATTCGCCCGGAAACACCAAGTAAGGCTGCCACTGCGGGTCGGACAACAATTCAAGCAAAGCTGCATCGGTTTCAGTTCTGGACCAGATGAAGGCAAAGTTGTCACTCACCACATCAGCGATCAGCCAGCCGGTATTGCTGGGTTTGAAGACTTCCTTTTTGGTCATGACCAGACACACGCCCGAGCGGGAGCTGACGTTTGGCCGCCAGTTGCACAAGCAGTGGCTTTCTATCACGCGACAAGTGTGGCAGCGCGGCGCACGTGAGCCACGGGCTAAAAAGGGCTTGGTGCTCTCCTCTTCTCGCTCGTCTCGTAAACGGGCTACAGCATTCGGGGAAAAGGTCGTCAGGGTCATGGTTTTTACTTATGGGCGGCCGGCCGCACATTCGCCGCCAAATGGCGCCAGAGCGGACTAACAAGAGAAAGGCGCGAAGTCTACCAGAGGCAGGCCATCGCTACCTCAAACCATGACCTTGGGCATTTCCTGTCTGGCAATGCTGGCCTTATACTCTCGCGCCACTGAACGCACAGATATGTGGCCGGTCTAAGCCTGCGTCACTGAATCAGGAGAGTTTCATGTTGCGCCATATCATTCCGACCGTCGCTCTACTTCTCGCACTGCCTTTGAGCGCACAAGCGGCCTCTCTTGCAGAATTCAACTTGAATAAAAACTTGCAAAAAGTGGCTGAACTCAGCAATGAAGGAAAGCCGCGCGCAATCAACGCGGACTTGCTGGATAAAGGCTTCACCGTTGATGGCACCGTGTTGATCAACAATTTGGAAGCCAGCCCAACGTTGGCCGCACAAATGCGCTCCGCCCCGGAAGCCGCCGTGCCTCAATTGGGCCGCAGCGTGTGCAGCAACCCTAACTTCCGAAAGCTGATGAGCCAAGGCGCCACCATGCGTTTTGACATCAAGGAATATAAAAATAACAAGCCGGTGCTGACTCAAGATATCCGCGCCGAAAACTGCCAGCGTAAAGGCTAAAAAACACTTTTCTGCCAACACGCCGTGGCTTGAGACGGCGTGTTGGCTTCAGCTTCGCTCGCTCTGCCATCACCTCCCGCCGCTCCTATTCTTCATCCACATCAGGCAATTAGCTATTGCCAGTCTGGACATCGCAAGACCATCATCAAGCCATCACGTTAGACACTTAGTGTCTGCGCGCATGCGCAATATGCGGCGCGTTCAAGGATGTTGTGCAGAAGGAGACGTACATGCCCGATCAACCTAATGACACCCTTTCACTTCACTTCGAGAGTCACGGCCTAGACCTTATGCAACAGGTCGACGCACAGTTGCAGTTAGTCGCTCCCGACAGCCCCAATCGCCCGCTGTATCGCGAAATGTTGCTGACCGTTTTACGAATGGCCCACGATGACTTTGATCGCTGGAATGCCAAGATCACCTTGCAGGCGATCCGAGAACTGGAAAAAACCTTCCGCGTTTTGGAGCCATTCAAAGGCCGACGCAAAGTCACTGTTTTCGGCTCGGCCCGAACCCCTGTTGAGCATCCACTTTATGCTCTGGCCCGTGAAATGGGCGCAACACTGGCACGCTCGAACATGATGGTGATTACTGGTGGCGGTGCAGGCATCATGGCTGCCGCCCATGAGGGCGCGGGCCTTGAGCACAGCCTTGGGTTTAATATCACCCTACCGTTTGAACAACGCGCCAACCCGACTATCAACGGCTCAGCCAACCTATTGGCGTTTCACTTTTTCTTTACCCGCAAGCTATTTTTTATCAAGGAAGCCGATGCGTTGGTGATGTGCCCCGGGGGCTTTGGCACGCTCGATGAAGCATTGGAAGTGCTGACACTGATTCAAACGGGCAAAACACCTTTGGTGCCCATTGTGTTGTTGGATATGCCAGGCGGTACGTTCTGGAAGGGGGCGCTGGACTTCGTCCGCGACC
The DNA here is from genome assembly GCF_055406205.1 of Pseudomonas sp. E315. Taxonomy (NCBI): domain Bacteria; kingdom Pseudomonadati; phylum Pseudomonadota; class Gammaproteobacteria; order Pseudomonadales; family Pseudomonadaceae; genus Pseudomonas; species Pseudomonas sp. E315. The sequence continues at coordinate 177,625 of NZ_JBUZPJ010000003.1, forward strand.
AGCTGGAGTCCAGCCAGTACATTCTTCCAAACGACTTGAAATTGATGCGTTTTGCTCACAGCGCTGAAGAAGCGCTGGCTGAAATAAACCAGTTTTACAGCAACTTTCACTCAAGCCGCTGGCTCAATAAGACCTTTGTTATCCGTATGCAGCGACCACTCAACTCTGCGGCGCTGGAGCACATTCAGAAAGCATTTGCGGATATTTGTCTCAGTGATTGCTTTCATCAAGGCCGCTTTACCGACTTGGAGCATGATGACCTAGCGCTCAAGCACCTCGCCCGTCTGAGCTTCATATTCAGTGGCCGCAACCAAGGCCGTTTGCGTGAACTGGTCGACTTTATCAATCAGCCGCAAAACTGGGAATTTGCAAACACTCCAAGCCAGCAAAACCTCAGCGAATCAATGGCGACACATTAATTGCCCCAACAAAAACGGCCCACTTATTCAGCGGGCCGTTTTTTAGTCATCAAACTCTCGACCGCTGAGCAAGCGCCCAATCATGTCGAGTGGATAGCCTCGATAACTCAAAAATCGACCTTGGCGGGCACGCTCTCGAGCATCTTCTGGCAACTGCCCCGAAAACTTGCGACGCCACGTATCTTCTAACTGTTCTTGCCAGTTAAAACCACACTCACGCAGCGCCTCTTCGATATCGGATCGTGCCAAACCACGCTGGTTAAGCTCTTCGCGAATACGCAAAGGGCCATAACCCGAACGAGCACGATAAGAAATATAACTTTCGAGATACCGCGACTCAGACAGCAGGTTGTCTTCCGTGAGCCGATCGAGAGCGACATCGATCATCTCAGGGCAAGCACCGCGCTGACGCAGCTTTCGCGTCAGCTCTACACGACCGTGCTCGCGGCGTGCGAGCAGGTCCATTGCAGTTCGTCGTATCGCGACGAGGTTATCCAGAACGGCAGTCATGGGGTCAATCAGTTGTTGTCGTCGTCAGAGCCAGCATTTTCAAGCTCCATTTCTGCAGCTTCTTGCTCAGCAGCCGCTGCTTTAGCAGCCTTGCTCAGCTTTGGCATGACTTTCATTTCTGCCAGTTCGCTTTCAGTTTTTGGACCCAACAGCTTGTCACGCAACTGTTTCTCGAGCGTGGCTTTGATGTCCGGGTTTTCGTCCAGGAACTTGGCCGAGTTGGCCTTGCCTTGACCGATTTTGCTGCCTTGGTAGCTGTACCAGGCACCGGCTTTTTCGACGAAGCCATGCAACACGCCCAGCTCGATCATCTCGCCATTAAGGTAGATGCCCTTGCCGTAAAGAATCTGGAACTCGGCCTGACGAAATGGCGGGGCTACTTTGTTTTTAACGACTTTGACACGGGTTTCACTACCCACCACCACATCGCCTTCTTTAACAGCACCCGTGCGACGAATGTCCAGACGTACAGAGGCGTAAAACTTCAGCGCGTTACCACCGGTGGTAGTTTCAGGGCTGCCGAACATCACGCCGATTTTCATCCGGATCTGGTTAATGAAGATCACCAGGCAGTTGGCGTTCTTGATGTTACCGGTGATTTTACGCAGTGCCTGAGACATCAAACGGGCTTGCAGGCCAACGTGTGTGTCACCCATATCGCCTTCAATTTCGGCTTTAGGGGTAAGCGCAGCCACGGAGTCGATGATGATTACGTCTACGGCATTGGACCGCACCAGCATGTCGGTGATTTCCAGTGCCTGCTCACCCGTGTCTGGCTGAGAAACCAGCAAGTCATCAACGTTTACGCCCAGCTTGGCTGCATATTCAGGGTCAAGGGCGTGCTCGGCATCAACGAAGGCGCAGGTTGCACCCGCTTTTTGTGCTTGAGCAATAACAGACAAAGTCAGAGTCGTTTTACCGGAAGACTCAGGGCCGTAGATTTCAACAATGCGCCCCTTTGGCAGACCGCCGATACCCAAGGCGATGTCCAGCCCGAGGGAACCAGTAGAAATAGCCGGGATGGCCTGGCGGTCTTGATCGCCCATCAGCATCACGGCGCCCTTGCCGAATTGACGTTCGATCTGACCCAAGGCTGCAGCCAAGGCTTTCTTCTTGTTGTCGTCCATTAAAGTCCTCTCGTAATCAATAAGGCCTGATGGCCGATAACTGTATAAGTAGCCAGTATTATTCCACAGGGTTAAACGATCGCCTACCCCTGATTTTTTATTTCTCCTACCGTTCGGCGTATTAAGCCCTCTAGAGCTGCTTTGACCGTTTGTCGACGTACATCGTCGCGCTCGCCTGGAAAGTGCCTGCACTCAGCAAATACCTGATCGCCCACGCCCCACGCCAACCAAACGGTGCCGACAGGTTTGCTCACAGAACCGCCGCCCGGCCCTGCAACGCCGCTCACTGCAACCGCAAACTGTGCTCCGCTTTGCGCTTGCGCACCACGCACCATCGCCTCAACCACCTCGCGGCTAACTGCACCCACCTCGGCAAATAAAGGCACGGGCACATTCAGTTGTTTGGTTTTCTGCTGGTTGGAATAGGTGACAAACCCTGCCTCGAACCAGGCAGAGCTGCCAGCAATACGAGTGATGGCTTCTGCAATCCCCCCACCCGTACAAGACTCGGCAGTGGTTACCTGTGCCTTGAGAGTCCGCAACTGCTGCCCAAGTTCATCGGCAAGCCGTGTTAATTCGTCCACATTCTTCTCCTGAGGCACGACATCAGCGCCCTAACCTACACCAGCAATGCGGGCCTCGCCATGACCTCGACCATGCGCGACAACTAGGGTTCGAGCCGAGATTCAACGCCCAAGCGCTTGGCCGCCCAACGCTGGTACAAGCTAATTGCCGCATCCGCACCCGCCAAGGCCGTCAGGCACCCCAAGGCCCCAGCCGCCAAAACCGACATACCCGCCGAGTACAGCAGCATAAAAGTAGACACGCCACACACCATGCAGGCGCCCGAACGCAAAGCAAGACGTCGCGCAAGCTGCCACCCGCTGGCGCCTTCTTTATCGGCCCGCCACATTTCGCCAAAAATACCACCCACCAAGGCAAGAAGGATGACCAGCAAAACCGGCATATCCAGCAACATTTGCGGCTCATTCATCATGTCATCACTCCTAAATCCTTACTGATAAGCGCCAATTTCTGGCTCATGGGCTGACAATCGGCACTACATTTACACCGCATCCTTGCATGAGTTCGGTCGTGTACAGCGGTGCGATAAAGACTATTCATGTATGGATATACAGTCAATGCACCAATGCATATTTTTCCACATCATCCTCTAGACTCGACAGACAAAAACCCACAACACGTAGGAACTACCTTTTGATAACCGAAAAAAAACCCACTTCTGAGTGGGTTTATTTATAAAACTGATGCCTAGCGGGCATACATTCCCCACCAGAACACATGACCGAGAATCACAAACTGCTCGTCCTCAAGATCAATGTAGTTGTAATCCTCATCCGGGTATTCATCACGATTAAAGCTGCGCAACCGAATACCCGAGGCCAAACGATAGAGCTGTTTGACCCGCAACTGGCCGTTGTGATTGATCGCGTACAAATCACCATCAATGAGCTCATCAATAGAGCGCTTGCCAGCATTCACACCGACCGTTGCCCCGTCGCGTAACACCGGCAACATGCTGTCTCCACGTACCGTCACACATTTGGCTTGATCAAACTGCACGCCATTGTGACGCAGGCTGCGCTTGCCGAAACGGAGTTTGGCGCGCTCGCTTTCTTCAATGGCAAAACGCCCCGACCCCGCAGCCAGTTCAACTTGCCGTAAAAAAGGAATGGAGACTTCATCATCTGCCACAGGTGTATCGTCGTCCCACAAGCAAATATCGTGCAGCTCCGGGTGCAGAGGTTCAGTGTCAGCCATCGGCTGAACTACTGGGTCGCCACGTCCACGCAAGCGATCGGTACTGATGTTGAAGTACTCAGCAATTTTGGAGAGGTTGCGATCAGAGGGTTCGGCAATCTTGCCACTCAATATTCTGGACAGAGTGGACTGCGGCACGCCGGTCAGTCGGTGCAGCGTCATGGCGCTGATTTGATGCCGAGTGAGCAGCGCTTTGAGGACAGTTGAAACAGTACGGTTGGGCATGGGCCGAATATTGCTGTCGACCCAGCCAGATGGCAAATGCTATTTCTTCTATTTATAGCAACACACCGAACCAGCCCGCACATGCCTGTAGATGCAATGCACTGGCATGTTAACCTTGCGCCCATTGCAAAAAAGCCGCGTGCCACGCCTGCTTTTCATCCCACCTTTTAAACGAATCCGCCTAAGCCACTCATGAGTAAGAATACTTCCGATCTGTCCTCACACACGCCGATGATGCAGCAGTACTGGCGCCTGAAGAACCAGCACCCAGATCAACTGATGTTCTATCGCATGGGCGATTTCTACGAGATCTTTTATGAAGATGCGAAGAAAGCCGCCAAATTACTGGACATCACCCTAACCGCCCGCGGGCAGTCGGCCGGGCAGGCGATTCCAATGTGCGGGATTCCTTATCATGCCGCCGAAGGCTATTTGGCCAAGCTGGTAAAGCTCGGCGAATCGGTGGTCATTTGTGAGCAGGTCGGCGACCCGGCAACCAGTAAAGGGCCGGTTGATCGTCAGGTGGTTCGCATCATCACGCCGGGCACCGTCAGCGATGAAGCGCTGCTCGATGAGCGCCGTGACAACCTGATTGCCGCCGTGCTGGGCGATGAGCGTTTGTTTGGCCTGGCCGTGCTGGATATCACCAGCGGCAATTTTTCGGTTCTGGAAATCAAGGGCTGGGAAAACCTGCTGGCTGAGCTGGAGCGGATCAACCCGGTTGAGCTGATGATCCCGGACGACTGGCCACAAGGTTTGCCCGCAGAAAAACGCCGTGGTGTGCGGCGTCGTGCGCCGTGGGACTTTGAGCGCGATTCAGCCCTTAAAAGCTTATGCCAACAATTTTCGACCCAAGACCTTAAAGGTTTTGGCTGCGAGAACCTGACTCTGGCCATCGGCGCTGCAGGCTGCTTGCTTAGCTATGCCAAAGAAACCCAGCGTACGGCCCTGCCCCATTTGCGCAGCCTGCGCCATGAACGACTCGACGACACCGTGGTGCTCGACGGGGCTACTCGCCGCAATCTGGAGCTGGACACCAATTTGGCGGGAGGGCGCGACAACACCCTGCAATCTGTGGTCGACCGCTGCCAAACGTCGATGGGTAGCCGCTTGCTGACACGCTGGTTAAATCGCCCACTGCGGGATTTGAACGTATTACTGGCGCGCCAATCCTCGATTACCTGCCTACTGGACGGCTACCGCTTCGAGAAGCTTCAGCCCCAACTCAAAGAAATCGGCGATCTTGAGCGGATTCTGGCTCGAATCGGCCTGCGTAATGCGCGCCCACGTGATCTGGCCCGCCTGCGCGACGCGCTGGCGGCATTGCCTGAGCTGCAAGATGCAATGCTGGATCTGGACACCCCGCATCTGAAGCAACTGGCAATCACCACCAGCACCTACCCGGAACTGGCGCTGTTGTTGGACAAAGCAATTATTGATAACCCGCCTGCGGTGATTCGCGATGGTGGCGTATTGAAAACAGGCTACGACGCTGAGCTGGACGAGCTGCAATCGCTGAGCGAAAACGCCGGGCAGTTTTTGATTGATCTGGAAGCCCGCGAAAAAGCGCGCACGGGGCTGGCCAATCTCAAAGTGGGCTACAACCGCGTCCACGGCTACTTCATCGAGCTGCCAAGCAAGCAAGCCGAGCAAGCACCGGCAGATTACATTCGCCGTCAAACTCTCAAAGGGGCTGAGCGCTTTATCACGCCAGAGCTTAAAGAGTTCGAAGATAAAGCCCTGTCGGCCAAAAGCCGTGCATTGGCTCGCGAAAAAATGCTGTACGAAGCCCTGCTCGAAACCATGATCACCCACCTTGCCCCGCTGCAGGACACTGCCGCTGCGTTGGCAGAGCTCGATGTGCTAAGCAACCTGGCCGAGCGCGCGCTAAACCTTGATTTGAATTGCCCGCGCTTTGTTGACGAACCGTGCATGCGCATCAACCAAGGCCGTCACCCGGTGGTTGAACAAGTGTTGACCACGCCCTTTGTGGCCAACGATCTGGCACTGGATGACAACACCCGCATGCTGATCATTACCGGCCCGAACATGGGTGGTAAATCGACCTACATGCGTCAGACCGCTCTGATCGTATTGCTGGCGCACATTGGCAGTTTTGTACCGGCCGCTAGCTGCGAGCTGTCATTGGTTGACCGAATTTTCACCCGAATCGGTTCCAGCGATGATTTGGCCGGTGGCCGCTCGACCTTCATGGTCGAGATGAGCGAAACCGCAAATATTTTGCATAACGCCACTGAGCGCAGCTTGGTGCTGATGGATGAAGTTGGACGCGGTACCAGTACATTCGACGGTTTGTCGCTGGCGTGGGCTGCGGCAGAACGTCTCGCTCAATTGCGCGCTTACACCTTGTTTGCCACCCACTACTTTGAGCTGACTGTGCTGCCCGAGAGCGAACCGATGGTGGCCAACGTGCACTTGAGCGCAACCGAGCACAAAGAACGCATCGTGTTTTTGCACCACGTGCTACCTGGCCCTGCAAGTCAGAGCTACGGTTTGGCAGTGGCCCAATTGGCGGGGGTTCCAGCCAATGTGATCACCCGGGCCCGCGAGCACTTGAGCCGACTCGAAACCACAAGTTTGCCGCATGAAGTTGCACGTCCAACACCGGGCAAACCGTTAGCGCCACAACAAAGCGATATGTTTGCTAGCCTCCCTCACCCAGTGCTGGATGACCTGGCCAAGCTCAATCTGGATGACCTGACGCCACGTAAAGCCCTTGATTTGCTCTACACATTAAAGACGCGCATCTAACGCAGATGCTTTCAAGCTGATAGAATCGCGCGCGGTTCGAGATGCTACTGGCCTTTTAGCCTGATCAGTAGATATCACTCTCGAACCTGGCGAGCCCGATCTGGAAGGGCTTCGCTGCCGCCGCCTGAGGAGAAAATTAGAAATGACCTTCGTCGTCACCGACAACTGCATCAAGTGCAAGTACACCGACTGCGTAGAAGTCTGTCCGGTGGACTGCTTTTACGAAGGCCCGAACTTCCTGGTGATTCACCCGGATGAGTGCATTGATTGCGCGCTTTGTGAGCCTGAATGCCCAGCACAGGCGATCTTCTCTGAAGATGAAGTGCCTGCGGACATGCAAGAGTTCATTCAGTTGAATGTGGAGCTGGCTGAAATCTGGCCCAACATCACTGAAAAGAAAGACGCTCTGCCGGACGCGGAAGAGTTTGATGGTGTGAAAGGCAAGATCAAAGATCTGATACGCTAATTCGCACCACACCAAAAAGCCCCGATTCCTGTGAGTCGGGGCTTTTTGCGTTTAAAGGATTAGCCTTTAATTTCACAGCCGGTTGCAGCCTGGAGTTGCTCCAGCGTTACATCTGTTGCCAGCTCAACCAGCTTGAGGCCCTGCTCGGTCACATCCAGCACCCCAAGGTCGGTAATGATCCTGTCGACCACGCCAACGCCGGTTAGGGGGAGATCGCACTGTTTAAGCAGTTTATGGGTGCCACCTTTAGCGGTGTGCTCCATCAGCACCACTACGCGCTTGACCCCAGCGACCAAGTCCATTGCGCCGCCCATGCCTTTGACCATTTTGCCGGGGATCATCCAGTTGGCCAGATCGCCCTTCTCGGACACCTGCATCGCCCCAAGAATCGACAGATTAATGTGCCCGCCGCGAATCATGGCGAACGAGTCAGCACTGTTAAAAAAGCTGCTGCCCGGCAAAGTGGTGATGGTTTGCTTGCCGGCGTTGATCAAGTCGGCATCGACTTCCTCTTCAGTCGGAAACGGGCCGATACCCAGCAGACCATTCTCACTTTGCAGCCAAACATCCATCCCTTGCGGTATGTAATTGGCCACCAGCGTTGGTAAACCGATACCCAAGTTGACGTAGAAACCGTCCTGTAGTTCTTGAGCGGCGCGGTGCGCCATTTCTTCACGAGTCCAAGCCATGGTCAGGCGCTCCGCACAGTGCGTTGTTCGATGCGTTTTTCAGGGGTGGCATTGAGAATAAGCCGCTGTACGTAGATCCCCGGCAAATGAACCTGATCTGGCTCGATCTCGCCAACTTCGACGATTTCTTCCACTTCAACCACACACACCTTGGCCGCCATTGCAGCCAGCGGATTGAAGTTGCGAGCCGTTTTATTAAACAACAGGTTGCCCGACTTATCGGCCTTCCAGGCTTTAACCAAGGCGACATCGGCACGCAGTGAACGCTCCATGACGTACCACTCGCCATCAAATTCGCGGGTTTCCTTGCCTTCAGCCACCAAAGTGCCATAACCGGTCTTGGTGTAAAAAGCAGGAATGCCCGCCCCGCCCGCTCGCAGCTTTTCAGCCAGCGTGCCTTGCGGGGTGAATTCGAGCTCCAGCTCACCCGCCAAATACTGACGCTCGAACTCTTTGTTCTCACCAACGTAGGAAGAAATCATTTTGCGAATCTGACGCGTCGTTAACAGTTGACCCAAGCCAAAACCATCTACGCCTGCGTTATTGCTGATTACTGTCAATTCACGCTTGCCGCTGTCTCGTAGCGCGGCAATCAATGCTTCTGGAATCCCACACAACCCAAACCCCCCTACAGCCAGGGTCATGCCGTCTTCGACAAGGCCCTGCAAAGCGGATTCAGCACTCGAGTAAATCTTGTTCACTTTTTATTCCTCGAATTCACCACGGCACTCGCAACGCCACCGCAGTCTGTTTGCTTAAGCCAAGAGCGGGCAACTCCAAGATAATCACCCAGTCTCCGATTTTGGCTGCTCCGGTCTGTGCCAGAGCGTTGCCCGAGTGTAGGGGAAGCAGGCGAGCAAACTCTAGGGATGAGTGACGCAGGCAAGGAAATAGTTGCGCGGCGTGTCGCCGTTCAGTAACTCTTTGACGTGGCGAATGCGCTTTTGGAGGGATTTAACTCGGCCACAAGGGCCTGCTTTGATTTGGGTAGCAGCCACCCTTAACAAAGCCGTAACATTTGACCGACAAAATTCTTAGCTGGCTAACTTCAAAGCCCAGACGCAGGCATAGATAAAGGCTCCTTGGTATCAAAAAGCCTTTAGCGCAAAATCTTCCCTAGCCTTATCGTCTGAGACAACTAGACTCAGCTTCAAATTGGGTTGGGGACTTGCAAACCGGGGTTCGATCGCAGCATGTCCAATGCAATGTCCACCCAAGCTTCAGCTTCGTGATAAAGATCGAAACTGTCGGGAACGAGCAGCCATTTCCCGAGGACTCCGTCGATATAGGCATGCAGACAGATAGCAGCTCGACGAACATCAAGCGTTGCAGGGAGTTGTTGGCGATGGATGGCATTATTCAAGGCCAGCTCGATTCGACTGTTGCAATCCAGGCTCTCGACTTGGCGTTGACGACGGAAATCGCACATTTCGTCAGTGAGTTCACACTTATGGAACAAGATTTCATTAATACGTCGAGTTTTTGGATCAGTGGCAACTTGCCGAAACAAATGGATCAGCAGCTTGCGCATGCAGCCAAGCGGATCAATTTCGTCCTGATTTTCACTGGCTCTTGCCAGCTCATCCAAAGGTTCGTGCAAGCTATCGAGCATGGCTTGAACCAACTCAGCCTTGTTGCTGAAGTGCCAATAAATGGCGCCCCGCGTGACCCCGGCAAGCGTCGCAATATCGGCCAGGGTCGTGCGCGCAACGCCCCGCTCATAAAAGGCTTGTTCGGCAGCTTCGAGGATTTTGCTCCGGGTTTCTTGAGCTTCTTCTTTGGTTCGACGCACCATGGCACTAACAACCTCAATCAGGGGGATTTGAATGATTGAGCTCACTCATCCAAATCAACATCGGGTGGCGTTTGTTATGCCTTATCCCGGCTTACTTAACGCTTTGAAAAGGGACGCGTAACGTCTATGACGACAAGTTCCCACTATTTACAAACAGACACGAATGTAAGTATATTCCTTAGCAAGCTACTTATCCACCCGGAACAGCTTTCTTTACCCTTCCACTATTCTTGTGCGCTTTCGCGTGCCTGACCCGAGGATTTTCATGCAATTCAAGCCAGCTGTTACCGCTCTGGTTGCTGCCGTCGCCCTAGCATCGCTGCTCAGTGGATGTAAAAAGGAAGAGGTGGCACCTGCCCCACAAATCCCTCAGGTCGGCGTTGTGACGCTTAAAGCCCAGCCGTTTACCTTGACCACCGACCTTCCAGGTCGCACGACGTCCTACCGTTCTGCGGAAGTTCGCCCACAGGTTAATGGGATCATTCTCAAGCGCTACTTCAAAGAAGGCAGTGACGTTAAAGCGGGTCAGCAGCTCTACCAAATCGACCCTGCTATCTACGAAAGCAGCGTTCTAAGTGCCAAGGCCACCTTACAATCGGCTAAATCACTGGCCAATCGCTACAAGCAATTGGTCGCAGAACAGGCTGTCAGCCGTCAGGAATACGACAACGCCGAAGCGGCACGTCTGGAAGCTGAAGCCACGCTGAACACCGCTCAGGTGAACTTGCGCTACACCAAGGTGCTGGCGCCGCTATCTGGCCGCATTGGTCGCTCACTGTTCACTGAAGGTGCTCTGGTAACCAGCGGTCAAGCTGATGCGCTGGCCGTCATCACCCAGCTGGACCCCATCTATGTTGACGTGACCCAATCGTCGGTCGAGATGCTTGAGCTGCGTCGTGATTTGGCAGAAGGCCGCTTGAAGAAAGCCGGTGATAACGCTGCCAAAGTTAAGCTGACCCTGCCAGATGGCAGCGAATATTCAGAAGAAGGCCGCCTAGAGTTCACCGAAGTTTCGGTCGACGAAACCACCGGTTCCGTTACCTTGCGTGCTGTATTCCCCAACCCGAATGACATCCTGTTGCCAGGCATGTTTGTTCACGCCCAGTTGGAAGCTGGCATCAACAGTGACGCCATTCTTGCACCGCAAATTGGTGTGACTCACAACCTCAAAGGCCAACCGACTGCGCTGGTTGTAGGGCCGGACAACAAGGTTGAGCTGCGTGTGCTTCAGGCATCTCGCACTGTGGGTAACAACTGGCTGGTCGAGAAAGGCCTGAATGCTGGCGATCGCCTGATTACCGACGGCCTGCAATTCATCAAGCCAGGTATCGAAGTCAAGATCATGGACAAACCACAGGGCGCAACCCCGGCATCTGCCCCGGCAACAGACAAAGCTACGGGCAGTAAAGGGGAATAAACCATGTCGAAATTTTTTATCGACCGTCCGATTTTCGCTTGGGTAATTGCCCTGGTGATCATGCTGGTCGGGGCTCTATCGATCCTCAAACTTCCGATCAACCAATACCCGAGCATTGCACCGCCCGCCATTTCGATCTCCGTGACCTACCCGGGCGCTTCTGCGCAAACCGTGCAGGACACCGTGGTTCAGGTGATCGAGCAGCAACTCAACGGTATTGACCACCTGCGTTATGTGTCATCGGAGAGTAACTCCGACGGCAGCATGACCATTACGGCTACGTTCGAGCAAGGCACCGACCCTGACACTGCTCAGGTTCAGGTGCAGAACAAGCTCAACCTTGCAACGCCATTGCTGCCTCAAGAAGTTCAGCAGCAAGGCATCCGAGTCACCAAGGCAGTTAAAAACTTCCTGATGGTGATCGGCGTGGTGTCCGAAGACGGCACCATGAACAAGGACGACTTGTCGAACTACATCGTTTCGAACATGCAGGACCCTATCTCCCGTACCGAAGGTGTGGGCGACTTCCAGGTGTTCGGTGCTCAGTACGCAATGCGTATCTGGCTCGACCCGTCCAAGCTGAACAAGTACAACCTGACACCGGTCGATGTTAAATCGGCTATCTCCGCACAAAACGTACAGGTGTCTTCCGGGCAACTGGGCGGCCTGCCGGCGGTAAAAGGTCAGGAGCTGAACGCAACCATCATCGGCAAAACCCGTCTGCAAACGGCCGATGAGTTCAAAAAGATCCTGCTCAAAGTCAACACCGATGGTTCTCAGGTTCGCCTGAGCGATGTGGCCGATGTAGCGTTGGGCGGCGAGAACTACAGCATCAGCGCCCAGTACAACGGCAAACCGTCTTCGGGTCTTGCGATCAAGCTGGCAACAGGCGCCAACGCGCTGGATACGGCCAAGGCACTGCACCAAACCATCAGCGACCTGGAACCATTCTTCCCGCCAGGCATGAAAGTGGTTTACCCCTACGACACCACGCCAGTGGTCTCGGCATCGATCAAGGGCGTACTTGAAACCCTGGTTGAAGCCGTTGTACTGGTGTTCCTGGTGATGTTCCTGTTCCTGCAAAACTTCCGCGCCACCATCATCACCACGATGACCGTGCCGGTGGTATTGCTGGGCACTTTCGGGATTCTCGCAGCAGCCGGTTTCAGCATTAACACCCTGACCATGTTCGGTATGGTTCTGGCCATCGGCTTGCTGGTGGACGATGCCATCGTTGTGGTTGAAAACGTCGAACGGGTGATGAGCGAAGAAGGGTTACCGCCCAAAGAAGCCACCAAAAAATCCATGGAGCAAATCCAGGGTGCTCTGGTGGGTATTGCCTTGGTACTCTCGGCTGTATTGCTGCCTATGGCGTTCTTCAGCGGCTCAACGGGTGTGATTTACAAACAGTTCTCGATCACCATTGTTTCGGCGATGGCCTTGTCGGTACTGGTTGCATTGATCTTCACCCCGGCCCTGTGCGCCACCATGCTCAAGCCCATTCAAAAAGGCGATCACGGTGAAAACAAGCGCGGGTTCTTTGGCTGGTTTAACCGCACCTTCGACAGTGGCGTAAAGCGCTACGAGAAAGGTGTCGGCAGCATCCTGCGCCACAAAGCACCGTACCTGCTGGCTTACGTACTGATCGTGGTAGGCATGGTGTTCCTGTTTACACGCATTCCAACCTCCTTCTTGCCAGAAGAAGATCAGGGCGTACTGTTCGCCCAGGTTCAAACGCCGGCAGGCACGACAGCAGAACGCACTCAGGATGTAATCGACCGGATGCGCGAATACCTGCTGACCGAGGAATCGGGCGCAGTGTCTTCGGTGTTCACCGTAAACGGCTTCAACTTTGCCGGTCGTGGTCAAAGCTCGGGGTTGGCGTTCATCATGCTCAAACCTTGGGGTGAGCGCGATGCAGACAACAGCGTATTCGCACTGGCTACTCGCGCTCAAAAGCACTTCTCCACCTTCCGCGATGCAATGGTGTTTGCTTTTGCCCCGCCAGCGGTTATGGAGTTGGGTAACGCCACCGGTTTTGACGTTTACCTGCAAGACCGCGCCGGTATCGGTCACGAAAAACTGATGGAAGCGCGTAATCAGTTCCTTGGCATGGCGTCTCAAAGCAAAGTCCTGGCAGGCGTACGCCCTAACGGCCTGAACGACGAGCCGCAATACCAGCTGGAAATTGACGACGAAGCCGCTCGCGCTCTGGGCGTAAGCCTGTCTGACATCAACAACACCCTGTCGATTGGTTTGGGTGCCAGTTACGTCAACGACTTCATCGACCGTGGCCGCGTTAAAAAGGTCTTCCTGCAAGGTGACGCTGAATCGCGGATGAACCCTGAAGACCTGAAGAAGTGGTATGTACGCAACGACCAAGGGACGATGGTGCCATTCTCGGCCTTCGCCAAAGGCAAGTGGATCTACGGCGCGCCTAAGCTGTCGCGTTATAACGGCGTAGAAGCGATGGAAATCCTCGGTGCTCCAGCGCCTGGCTACAGCAGCGGTGAGGCCATGGCCGAAGTCGAAGCCTTGGCCAAGAAGCTGCCTGCTGGTGTCGGTATCTCCTGGACGGGCCTGTCTTACGAGGAGCGTCTGTCAGGTTCGCAAGCACCTGCCCTGTACGCGATTTCCTTGCTGATGGTATTCCTGTGCCTTGCGGCCCTGTACGAAAGCTGGTCGATTCCAATTGCGGTAATGCTGGTTGTTCCGCTCGGGATTATTGGTGCACTTATGGCGACCAGCATGCGGGGGCTGTCCAACGACGTGTACTTCCAGGTGGGCTTGCTAACGACCATCGGTCTGGCCTCGAAAAACGCCATTCTGATTGTCGAATTTGCCAAGGAGCTGCATGAACAAGGGCGTACCCTGACGGAGGCTGCAATCGAGGCGTGCCGCATGCGTTTGCGTCCGATCATCATGACCTCGCTGGCGTTTGTACTGGGTGTGATCCCACTGGCCATTTCCTCGGGCGCAGGTTCGGGCAGTCAGCACGCCATTGGTACAGGGGTTATCGGCGGTATGATCACCGCAACCGTTCTCGCTGTGTTCTGGGTGCCGCTGTTCTTCGTGGCCGTGTCCTCTTTTGGTAGCAAAAAAGAGACCGAACCCAAAGTGGACCTGACTAAAACTCCAAACAAAGAGGCTGGCCAATGAGCAAGTCGCTTCTCGCAGTAGCTGTCGCAGCGTTCGCGCTGGGCGGCTGCTCGCTGATCCCCGATTACCAGCGCCCTGAAGCGCCGGTAGCGGCGCAATACCCGACAGGGCCGGCTTACTCGCCGACCGAAGCGGCCAATCAGGCCGCTGCAGAACAAGGCTGGCGTCAGTTTTTTCAAGACCCGGCCCTGCAACAGCTGATTCAAACAGCGCTGGTAAACAACCGCGACCTTCGGGTTGCGGCGTTGAACATTGACGCTTATGCGGCGCAGTACCGCATTCAGCGTGCCGACCTGTTCCCGGCCGTCACTGCCAATGGCAGCGGCAGCCGCCAGCGCACACCGGCCAACATGTCGCAGACGGGCGAGTCAGGCATCACCAGCTCCTACTCAGCGACCTTGGGCGTGAGCGCTTACGAACTGGACTTGTTCGGTCGTATTCGCAGCCTCAGCGATCAAGCGTTGCAGAACTACTTTGCAACTGAAGAAGCTCGCCGCACGACCCAAATCAGCTTGGTGGCCAGCGTCGCCAATGCTTACTTGACCTGGCAAGCTGACAAAGAACTGCTCAAGCTGACCGAAGACACTCTCAAAACGTTCGAGGAGAGTTACAAACTCACCTTGCGCAGCAATGAAGTCGGTGTGGCCTCAGCATTGGATGTAAGCCAGTCACGTACCTCGGTCGAAAACGCCAAAGTACAACTGGCCCGATACACCCGTCAGGTTGCTCAAGACCAAAACAGCTTGGCCTTGCTGCTCGGTACGACCATTCCGGACAACCTGCCTGCCAGCAAACCACTGGCGGCAGACCTGTTGACCGAAGTACCGGCAGGCTTGCCATCGGACTTGCTGCAACGTCGCCCGGACATTCTGGAAGCCGAGCACAAGTTGCTGGCCGCCAACGCCAATATTGGTGCTGCACGGGCCGCCTTCTTCCCAAGCATCAGCCTCACGGCCAATGCCGGGACCTTGAGCCCAGACCTCTCGGGTCTGTTCAAAGGTGGTTCGGGCACATGGCTGTTTTCACCGCAAATCAACCTGCCGATTTTTAACGCAGGGGCTTTGCGTGCCAGCCTGGACTACTCAAAAATCCAGAAGGACATCACCGTCTCTCAGTACGAGAAGGCGATCCAGACGGCATTTCAAGAAGTCTCCGACGGCTTGGCCGCTCGTCAAACCTACAATCAGCAATTGCAGGCGCAAACTGATTTCGTTAACGCCAACCAGGATTACTACCGTTTGGCCGAACGTCGTTATCGGATTGGCATCGACAGCAACCTGACCTTCCTTGACGCTCAGCGCTCGTTGTTCAGCGCGCAGCAATCGCTGATCACTGATCGCCTGTCGCAGCTGACCAGTGAGGTCAATCTGTACAAAGCGCTAGGCGGCGGCTGGTTTGAACAGACCGGTCAAAATCGACCGGTATCAGACGAGCCCCCCAAGGCCTGATAACGTTCACGCCACACGACAAACCCGCCTTCTGGCGGGTTTGTTCGTTTTAAGCGTCAAACAACGCCCAGTAGCGTTCGATTACCGCCCAATACTCTCAACACTCGATTGAACTGCCCTACCCTTCATCGCACCATTCTCCCCATACCTAATAACCATAAAAACGGGTCTTCGCTCATGCTCGCAACATTGCCTCTACCGGGTTAACAACGCCCAACGCCCTCTCAAATAACACTGATCTGCAACCTCATGGTTGCGGCAATGAACGGCTTCACCCCTAACAATTAGAGAGACCCACGATGTCATCACTGCACTCTGGCCATTGCTTGTGGCCTACGCTACTCACTGCTGCCCTCGTCAGTTGCGGGCTCACTGCCCACGTTCAAGCAGAAGGTTTTATCGATGACGCCAGCGTCAACCTGAACCTGCGTAACTACTACATCAATCGCAACTTCACCAACCCAACCTACCCCCAAGCCAAAGCTGAAGAGTGGACCCAAAGCTTCATTCTGGATGCACGCTCGGGCTTCACCCAAGGGACAGTGGGCTTTGGCATTGATGTGCTGGGATTGATGGCCTACAAGCTCGACAGCGGTGGCGGCACCACGGGCACCCAATTGCTGCCACAAACGGGCACCGGCTCGACCGCCAAACGCGGCGCGCCCGACAACTTCGGGCGGCTGGGTGTAGCCGCCAAGGCTCGCGTTTCAAACACCGAGCTAAAAGTGGGCGAATGGATGGTGGTGTTACCCATTTTGCGCTCGGACGATGGCCGCTCACTGCCGCAAACCTTTGAAGGTGCGCAAATCACGGCCAAAGAAATCGCGGGTTTGACCCTGTATGGCGGCCAAATGCGCGGCGTCAGCTGGCGCAACTCTTCAGACATGGAAGACATGAGTTTCGGCGGTGCAACCTCTGACCGCTTCAACTTTGCGGGCGGCGAATACACTTTCAATGAAAAACGCACGATGGTCGGCGTCTGGAATGCCCAACTAAAAGACATCTACAACCAGCAGTACATCAACCTGGTACACAGTCAGGCCCTTGGCGACTGGACCTTTGGTGCCAATCTGGGTTACTTCATCGGTAAAGAAGACGGCAGCCAACGCGCCGGCAAGCTCGACAACAAAACCGCCTCGGGCTTGTTCTCTGCACGCATCGGGGGCAACACTTTCTTCGTCGGTTTGCAGCAACTCACGGGTGAAACCCAGTGGATGCGTGTGGGGGGCACCAGTGGCGGCACCTTGGCCAACGACATGTACAACACCAGTTTCGATGCCGTCAAAGAACGCTCGTGGCAAGTGCGCTACGACCACAACTTCGTTGCTCAGGGCATCCCCGGCTTTACCACTTCAGTGCGTTACACCCACGGCGATAACATCCACACCGCCACCACAGACAATGGCAAAGAGTGGTCGCGTGACTTCGAATTGGCTTACACCTTCCAGGAAGGCGCTTTAAAAGACCTTAACCTGCGCTGGCGCAACTCCACCGTCCATCGGGATTACAGCAACAATGTATTCGATGAAAACCGTGTGATCGTCAGCTATCCAATCAACCTGCTGTAACCACGCTTTCTAAATAACCATAACGGGCCGCACTTTAGCGGCCCGTTTTAGTGTTAACGCAACACTGCCAACGCATTGGCGCCTCTTAGCCGTTCATCGACACCTCACTGGCATAACCGCACGACTCGCATACAGTCAGGCTTTATCCAGAATGTTTATGTGTGTTTATTTCTGCTTGTCAGCTAACGGGCTCGCGCATGCCTGCTCTCTCGCTGACCAGACCAAGGAGGTCAAGCGATGGTCAAACGAATTGCGATCGTGGGTGGTGGTGTCGGTGGTACGTTGCTCGCCAACCAATTGGTCACCAAGCTCTACCCGGAGATACTGCGCGGCGAGGTGCAAGTGACCTTGCTCTCCAATTCACCCGATCACTTTTACAAACCTGCGTTCATGTACATAGCGTTCAATCAGTTCTTTGAGCAAGAACTCAAGCGCAGCGAACGATCGCTGTTACGCCCAGAAATCGACTTTAAAGTCGAAGAAGTCACCCGTTTCGATTTTAAAGAGCAAACCTTGCACACCCGAAACGGCAAGCGTTTTGGGTATGACTACCTGGTAATCGCAACCGGTTGTGTTCCTGCACCGGAACGCATCGAAGGCCTCAAACAGGCGGGTGATCACTTCTACCAGTACGCACCTGCCAAACAATTGGCAGAACGTTTGAGCACCATTAAAAAGGGCCGAATCTTTATCACCGTCTCATTTCCACAAACGCCCAACGTGCCGCATCAATGCGGGATTGCCCCAGTAGAAACAACCCTCATGCTGGATGACTTTTTACGTCGACGGGGCGTGCGTGATCACGTTGAAATCGTCTACACCTACCCGACCACCGCCCAGTTGCTGCGTAACTGTTTGTTCTTGCAACGCCCCACCGGAGAAATATTGCCCTCCGTTTTCAAGCAGCGAAATATCCATTTTCAACGCGGGTTCACGTTGAGCAAGGTCGACCCGGATGCACGTATTGCTTACAGCGCCGAGGGAGAAGAACAGCCATTCGACATCCTGATGGCCACCCCGCCCATCCGCGCCGTGGATGCTGTGCTTAACAGCGGAGCCTCGCAGGCGCAAAACAATGAAGGCTGGCTGCCGACCAACCACGAAACCCTAGAGGTGTATGGCCTGGAGAACGTCTACGTTATCGGCGATACCGTGGATCTGCCGATCAGTAAGGCGGGAGGCGCCTGTCACAACCAAGGCCCGGTGATTGCCAACAATATCGCGGGGCAAATACGTTTGGGCGTCAACGTCAGTGTCTATGACGGCCGCGTTCAAGCTGTTGCCCAGATGGGCCTGAATGCAGGCATGCCACTTTGGTACGACTACGAGAATGACGTGCTGCCGACACCGCCCACCAAGCTGGGTGGTTTACTCAGAAATGGATTCAACCGTGGCCTGTATTGGGCCGTCGCCCGTGGAATGCTGTGACCCAACACTGGGAGGAGCACGTGTATGGATACATTCGACGAAGCACCAGACGATAGCCCAGCTTGCAGCCCGGCAATCACACACACCGAGCCGGGTATTCAAACCCTGCTGAACAAGATCAATCCGTTGATTCAAAGTGGCCGCCTCGACAATCTGGTCGATGCACTGTCACTGATCTCGGACGTCATTGATCTGCTCGACCCTGCCATGATCGAAAAAATGGCCTTGCTGTTTGAACAACTCACCAGCGCCACATGGGAAACAGGCAACGCGGTGCGTATGGCACGCGCCCAAACAGCGGCCGAGCCCCAAGCGCCAAGCCTTTATCAACTCCTTTCACTGCTGCGTCAGGAAGACACCCGACGTGGCTGCGCTGTTGCTTTACGCACACTCAATGTCATCGGAAGACAACTCTGAAAACTAGGGGACAACCTCATGCTTTCCAATGCTCAGACACCACTGGCACGGACTGCCAGCACTCAATGGGATGCCAAGTCTTATCAGCAATTTGCTCGGTTACGCGAACGACCCGTACTTGAACTGTTGGACCACGTTGACCTCGAACGCCCACAACGCATCTATGACTTGGGCTGCGGCACAGGGATCGCCACGCAATTGCTGGCCAAGCGCTGGCCCTTGGCAGATCTAACGGGGGTCGACAGTTCAGCAGAAATGCTCGAAGAGGCGACGTATCTGCCCATCAAAGCGTTGTGGCAAAAATGCGATGTGCAGCAATGGCGCGCGCAAAGTCCAGCCGATCTGTTATTTGCAGCGGCGGTTTTACACTTCATAAAAGGTCATGAAACGCTGCTGCCCCAGTTGTTGAGCCAACTGAATGTTGGCGGCTGCCTAGCGGCCCATATGTCCAACTGGCGCGATGCCTTGTGGTACCAATTGATGCTCGAAACCCTGGAAACAGGCGGCCCGAACCGCACACCAATGGGCTGCGCGAACCTTCGCCAGTTCATGGCCGAGCGTACGGTACTGTCACTCAACGCCTACTACCGCTTGCTGGCTCCGCTGACCAAACAGCTGGACATTTGGGAAACCGAACACCTTCAGGTCGTAGAGGGCCAATCGCCGATTTTTGACTGGGTAAAAGTGTCGGCCTTACGCCCAGTGCTACTGGCGTTGGATGAGCCCGAAAAAAAGCGATTTATCGAGCATTACCTGCGTTTAGTACACGAGCACTACCCACAAGAAAGTAATGGTCAGACTTTATTTCCGTTCAAGCGAATTTTCATCTTGGCAACGATCTGATCGCAGCCATAGCGCTTCTGTAGAGGCGGGTAGCTGGCTCACGAGCAAGCCCGCCCCACAGATTTGGCCTACAGCGCCTGAGTCACTCGCGTGACTCGACTCCCAGCTCATCCCACACCGACTCCGCCAAATGGAAGGTCGCATTGGCCGCAGGAATACCGCAGTAGATGGCGCTTTGCATCAGCACCTCCTTAATCTCGGCACGGGACACGCCATTATTGGCAGCCGCCCTCAGGTGCAACTTGAGCTCTTCACTGCGATTCATGCCAATTAGCATCGCAATGGTAATCAGGCTTCGGGTATGACGCGGCAACCCCGGGCGAGTCCAAATATCACCCCAAGCATGGCGGGTGATCATTTCCTGAAACTCACTATTGAACTCAGTCAGGGCGTTAAGGCTGCGATCAACGTGAGCATCGCCAAGCACTGCACGGCGCACATTCATGCCTTCGTCGTAACGTTGTTTCTCGTCCACAAAACGCTCCTTAAACCGATTCACTCGCTAACAAAAATACCAGCACGCGCTGACTGAAGGCATCACCGGCTTGCACGTTGGACAAATGCGCTGCATAGAACTCGGCGTATTGAGCGCCGGGCACTCGCTCTTGAATAAAGTGCCCGCCCGAAGGAGGTGTCACAGCATCTTCAGTGCCCGCAACCACCAGCGTTGGCACTTCAATCGCGCCCAACTGGTCACGGAAATCAGCGTCACGCACCGCCGCACAGTTAGCGGCGTAGCCCTGGGGTGAGGTGGCCGCCAGCATGTCGGTAATACGCTTGGCCTGATCCGGGTTGGCTTGGGCATATTCCGGCGTAAACCAGCGAGCAATCGACGCATCGCGCAACGCCACCATCGCCGCTTGACCCTCACGCAGAACGGTTTCAATACGCGGGTTCCAAACACCTGGTTCACCAATTTTGGCGGCAGTGTTGCACACCACGAGTGAGCGCAGACGAGAGCCGGCATTAATGCCCAGCCACTGTCCGATCAGCCCCCCCATCGACAACCCACAAAAATGTGCTTTCTCGACATGCAACGCATCCAGCAGCGCCAGCACATCGCGGCCTAGTTGCTCGATGCTGTACGGGCCTTCACTGACCAGCGATTGACCATGCCCCCGGGTGTCGTAACGCAAGACCTGAAAATGCTCAGCGAATGCTGGAATTTGCATGTCCCACATCCCCAGATCTGTACCCAGTGAGTTGGACAGCACCAACACCGGCGCCCCTTGCGGGCCATCGAGTTGGTAGTTGAGTTCACCTTCAGCGAGTTGTACACGTCCCACGAACTTCTCCTTTTATTGCGCTAACGCAAAATGTTCAGCTCGCGCACGCTCGACCCACGTCGTCGCCTGCCCGAGGTAATGAGCCGGATCAAGCAAGCGATCCAATTCGTCCGCTGACAGCTGCGCGCTAATCTCAGGCTCTTCGCCCAACACCGCACGCAAATGCCGATGTTCGGCCACCGCACGTTTACAGCACTGTTCCAGCAGATGGTGCGCAGCCTCGCGCCCCACTCGCTGAGCCAAGACAATACTCACGGCTTCGGCCAGCACCAACCCGTGGGTCAGATCCAGATTGCGCGCCATGCGCTCAGCATCCACTTCAAGGCCTTGGGCCATGCTCAGCGCTTGAGCCAGCGCCCCGGACACCACGCAACAAATCTCGGGCAGGGTTTCCCATTCGGCGTGCCAAAGGCCCAAGCTGCGCTCGTGTTCTTGAGGCATGGCGCTGAACAAAATGCTCAGCAGGCCTGGCACCCGAGTCGCGGCGCTGATCAGCACAGCGCAACCCACTGGGTTTCGTTTGTGCGGCATCGTTGATGAGCCGCCCTTGCCCGGTGCTGAAGGCTCAAAAACCTCTGCTGCCTCGGTCTGCATCAACAGGCTGATATCGCGGCCCATTTTGCCAAGACCGCCCGTAATCAAGCCCAATACGGCACCGAACTCCACCAAGCGATCGCGCTGGGTGTGCCAAGGCTGATCGGGTAGGTTCAGGCCCAGCTCTTCGGCCAATGCCTGCGCCACCGGCAGCCCTTGATCGCCCAGCGCAGCCAAAGTGCCAGAAGCACCACCAAACTGCAGGCAAAGCAAACGAGGCTTTAACTCTTGAAGCCGTTGGCGACTGCGGGTTACGGCGCCCAGCCAGTTGGCGATTTTCATCC
This sequence comes from Pseudomonas sp. E315, assembly GCF_055406205.1. Taxonomy (NCBI): domain Bacteria; kingdom Pseudomonadati; phylum Pseudomonadota; class Gammaproteobacteria; order Pseudomonadales; family Pseudomonadaceae; genus Pseudomonas; species Pseudomonas sp. E315. The sequence goes on from NZ_JBUZPJ010000003.1 coordinate 199,854, forward strand.
CCAAGGTTACGGGCGTCGCCTGTTGCAACCAAGTGCGGCCCGCCATAGGCGTGCTCGCATAGCGCTGGGCCTGTTGAGCGAGCGCATCACCGAGCTGTTCCAGATCGCGCTCAACCAGATGCAAAGCAGCCCGTAATTGCAACACCAAGCCGCTGTCCATCACGTCTTGACTGGTCGCGCCCAGATGCACATACCGCTCAGCCTCTGGCGCCACGCTCGCAATGCGCTTGCCCAAGGCCTTGACCAGCGGGATGGCCGAGTTACCGGCGCTGGCAATGGCCCGACCTAACGCGGCAAAGTCATAAAGCTCAGCGCGACAGGCAGCCTCAATCGGTGCCACCGCTGTGGCTGGAATCAACCCGACCCGGGCCTGCGCACGGGCCAACCCAGCCTCGACGTCGAGCATGGCCTGAACCCGGCCATGATCACAAAACACTTCACCCATAGCGTTGGCTGTGAAGTAAGCATCGAACAGTTGGTTATGGGTTTGGTCACTCATAAAGCATCCTTAGCAGGCGCGCGCCACCGAGCGGCGCGCGCGGGCACATCACAAATCGTGGTGCAGGTATTTCGGCTGTTTGGGCAAACGGAAGCTAAACAGAAAGGCAACCGCCATCATGACCGTTACATACCAGTAGAACGTGTTTTCCATGCCCATCGACTTGAGGCCCAAGGCCACATACTCCGCCGAGCCGCCAAAAATGGCGTTGGCCACGGCATACGCCAAGCCCACACCCAACGCCCGAACCTGCGGCGGGAACATCTCGGCCTTAACTAAGCCGCTGATCGAGGTGTAAAAGCTGACAATGGCCAGCGCAAGGGTAATCAGCACAAAGGCCAAAAACGGACTGGTGATGGTCTTGAGTGTCAGCAGAATAGGCACTGTGCACAGCGTGCCCAAAGCACCAAACCAGAGCATGGATTGACGGCGACCAATCTTGTCCGCGAGCATGCCGAACACCGGCTGCATGCACATATACAGAAACAGCGCGCCAGTCATGATGTAGCTGGCGGTCTTGGCGTGCATGCCAGCGGTGTTGACCAGGTATTTCTGCATGTACGTGGTGAAGGTGTAAAAAATCAACGAGCCGCCTGCGGTGTAACCCAGCACGGTAATAAACGCGGCTTTGTGGTCACGGAACAACGCCCTCACGCTGCCGGCGTCTTTGTCCTTGCGGGTTTCAGCGCTGGTGGTTTCTTTGAGTGTGCGACGCAGCAGCAACGAGATCAGCGCAGCAATTGCACCAATCACAAACGGCACGCGCCAGCCCCATGCCCGTAGCTCATCTTCTGACAGAAACTGCTGAAGAATCACCACCACCAAAACCGCCAGTAACTGCCCGCCAATCAAGGTCACATACTGAAATGAAGCAAAGAAACCGCGCTGCCCCTTGAGCGCGACTTCACTCATGTAGGTTGCGGTAGTGCCGTATTCACCGCCCACCGACAGGCCCTGAAACAGGCGTGCCATCAGCAACAAGGCTGGAGCCCAAGCGCCAATCGAGGCGTAAGTGGGCAGAAAGGCAATCACCAATGAACCGGCGCACATCATCAGCACCGAGATCATCATCGAATTTTTTCGCCCGTGCTTATCGGCTACCCGGCCAAATATCCAGCCACCGATGGGGCGCATCAAAAAGCCTGCCGCAAACACCCCGGCCGTGTTCAGTAACTGCACCGTGGGGTCGTCAGAAGGGAAGAACGCAGGGGCAAAATAGATCGCGCAAAAGGCATAAACGTAGAAGTCGAACCATTCGACCAAGTTGCCGGAGGATGCACCGACAATCGCAAAAATCCTTTTTTTACGCTCCTCTCCGGTGTAGTGAGTGTCTGTTGTCATCTTTTTGGACTCATCTGGGATTAGTTAGATCTAGACATACCTTGCAACAACTAACACCGCAACCACAAAGAACCGAACGACTGTGGCCAGTCGTTCGGCACGGCTTGTTGTTGTGAGTTGTTAGACGCGCTCAATCGCCAACGCCAACCCCTGCCCCACACCCACACACATGGTTGCCAGGCCTTTTTTGCCGCCGGTTTTTTCCAGATGGTGCAGAGCAGTCATCACAATGCGCGCACCGCTCATGCCCAGCGGGTGCCCCAAGGCAATCGCGCCACCATTGGGGTTAACCTGCGGCGCATCGTCCGCCAGCCCCAACTCGCGCAGCACCGCCAAACCTTGGCTGGCAAACGCTTCGTTGAGCTCAATCACATCAAAGTCACTGACCGCCAACCCAAGCCGCTCAACCAGCTTGCGCACAGCCGGCACAGGGCCGATACCCATCACCCGAGGGGCAACGCCAGCGCTGGCCATGCCCAATACCCGAGCGCGGGCGGTCAAACCATGACGTTTTACCGCTTCAGCTGACGCCAAAATCAGGGCCGCCGCACCATCATTCACGCCCGACGCATTGCCGGCCGTCACCGTTTTGTCCGGGCCATTGACTGGCTTGAGTTTGCCCAAGGTTTCAAGGGTGGTGTCAGCACGCGGATGTTCATCGCGCTCAACCACGGTCTCGCCCTTTTTGTGCACGATGCGTACCGGCACGATCTCTTCGGCAAAGTAGCCCGCGGCTTGGGCGGCAGCTGTACGCTGCTGACTGCGCAGTGCAAAAGCGTCTTGATCAGCGCGCGAGACGTGGTAGTCATCTGCCACGTTATCGGCGGTTTGCGGCATCGGATCGACGCCGTATTGCGCCTTCATCAGCGGGTTGATGAAACGCCAGCCAATGGTGGTGTCTTCCAGCTTCATGTTGCGCGAGTAAGCTGCATCCGCCTTGCCCATCACAAAGGGCGCACGTGACATCGACTCGACGCCACCAGCAATTGCCAGCTCCATCTCGCCACTGGCAATCGCCCGAAAGGCAGTTCCAATGGCATCCATGCCTGAGGCACACAGGCGATTGAGCGTGACACCTGGAATAGTTTCTGGCAGCCCGGCCAACAATGCCGCCATACGCGCGACGTTGCGATTGTCTTCGCCTGCCTGATTAGCGCAGCCGAAAAAGACTTCATCCACTTCGTCCCACTTCACGCTCGGGTTGCGCTCAATCAGCGCCTTGATCGGCGTCGCAGCCAGATCATCCGCACGCACCGCGGCCAAACCACCGCCAAAGCGGCCAATGGGGGTGCGAATCGCGTCACATATAAAAACCTCGCGCATCATGCTTCTCCCGGTGCCTGGCCGTGAGCCACTGCCGTGCGCGCTTCCAGATCGCGCAACGCAGTGAGTTCAACCTCAGTCGGTTCAGCCGTTTGCACAACGTTGTCTGCAAAACGAATCGCCCAGCCAGTCGCCGCGATAACTTGCTCGCGTGTTACGCCAGGGTGCAAAGCGGTCACCACAAATTCGTTGGTTTGCGCTTCGGGCTCCATCGTGCACAGGTCAGTGATGATCCCCACTGGCCCCGCACCCGGCAGCCCCAGACGCTTACGCGAATCACCGCCTTCGCCGTGGCCTACAGAGGTAATGAAGTCCAGCTTCTCGACAAACGAACGCGCAGACTGCTTGAGGATAATCAGCACGCTTTTTGCCGAGCCAGCGATCTCCGGCGCGCCACCAGCACCCGGCAGACGTACTTTTGGCTGATGATAGTCGCCCACCACTGTGGTGTTGATGTTGCCAAAACGATCGACCTGAGCTGCACCTAAAAAGCCGACATCCACTCGCCCGCCTTGCAGCCAGTAACGAAAAATCTCACTGGTCGACACGACAGTGTCTGCGGTTTCAGCCAGCTCACCATCACCGATCGACAGCGGCAGCACGTTCGGTTTGGCACCAATCGGGCCAGACTCATAAATCAGTACCACGTCCGGGGAGGACGTTAGGCGCGCCAGGTTGGCCGCTTTGGACGGCAAGCCGATACCCACAAAGCACACCGAGCCATTTTTCAATCGGCGGGCAGCCGCAACGGTCATCATTTCATTGGTGGAGTAAGCCATTATTTTGCCTCCGAACGGCGAGCCAACTTGGCCTGGAACTCACTGAAATTCGCAGTGCCGTGAATGTATTCATCAATCCAGGCAACAAACGTCTCACGATCGCGGGCAATCGGGTCCCACGCCTGATAGAAACGGTTATCACGCTCGGTGTAACCATGGGCGTAAGAAGGATGCGCGCCACCCGGCACATGACACACCGCGCTCAAAGCCCAGGTCGGCAGTACGCAAGCATTCATGGGCGCCTGCAAGTCATCGACAATTTCTTCAACTGTCACAATGCAGCGCTTGGCAGCCAGTGCGGCTTCTTTCTGTACTCCCAAAATGCCCCACAGCAGCACGTTGCCTTTGCGGTCGGCCTTTTGTGCATGAATCACCGTCACATCGGGACGCACTGAAGGCACGGCGGCCAGTACTTCACCGGTAAATGGACAGGTCACGGTTTTGATCAGCGGGTTAACCTTGGGCAGATCGGAACCTGCATAGGCACGCAACACGGCAAAAGGTAAGCCCGAGGCGCCGGCCACGTAAGCGTTAGCCAAGTCAGCATGGCTGTGTTCTTCGATTTCCAGCGGTTGCGGCCACTGCTTCTCAACGGCATCACGCAAGCGGTGCAATGAACCAACACCCGGGTTACCACCCCAAGAGAAAATCAATTTTCGAGCACAACCGGCGCCGATCAATTGGTCGTAGATCAAGTCAGGCGTCATGCGTACCAGAGTGAGGTCTTTCTTACCCTGACGAATGATTTCATGACCTGCTGCGGTCGGAATCAGATGAGTGAAACCTTCGAGGGCGACCGTGTCGCCATCGTTCACAAATTGTTTCACGGCGTCGTGTAACGAAATGATGTCTGCCATGAGGGGTAGCTCCCGTTTTTTGTTGGCCACTTAGCTAGATGAAGGTGCGCCAGAGCGGCACCGGATGCTCAGCAGGTTAAGCCGCTGCCATCAGCCAAACAATCCGATAATCGACTATGTGTTCGTTAATCGAACACATAGTTAGCTTGCTGGTTAATTACCCTGACTCACGTTGCGTCAGCGTGACTGACCTTTCCTTTGATCAGGACAGCGGCCGTGGCTAATGCCGCAGGAATTACCAAGGCGGTCAGCACTTGTTCGAAGTTCCAACCCAAGCCAAGCAGGGTTGCGCCCATCCATGCGCCGAGAATCGCGCCAAATCGGCCGATACCCAGCATCCAGGAAACCCCCGTTGCACGCCCCTGGGTTGGGTAAAAGCGCGCCGCCAAAGAAGGCATGGCCGATTGCGCGCCGTTCACGCACATGCCCGCCACCAGCACCAACGTGGCCAGAATCGTAATGTTGCCCAGGCTCTGCCCAACTGCGTAGGCAAATATCCCGGCCAACAGATAGAAAATGCCGATTACTTTGTGCGGGTTGAATCGATCCATGGCCCACCCCACCCCCACGGCACTCAGCACACCACCGAACTGGAACAGCGCGCCAATAAAGGCGGCCTGTTCCATGCTGGCGCCGCTGTCGCGCATCAGCGTAGGCAACCAACTGGTCAGCAGGTAAACAATCACCAGCCCCATAAAGTAAGTAAGCCAGAGCAACAGGGTGCCCGTGCTGTAAGTCCCGGAGAAGATCACCGCAAGCACGTTACGCGCCTTGACGGTCTTCTGTTCCGGCACGCTAAAACTGGAGGCTTGCGCCACCACGGCAGGGGCAATTGGTGACAGCGTTTTGCGAATGCGCTCAACACTTCGATTGCGTACCACCAAATAACGCGCAGACTCCGGCAGCCACACCACGAGTACCACTGTCAGAATCAGCGGCAATATCCCGCCAATCAACAACAGGCTATGCCAGCCAAACATCGGAATCAGCTTGGCCGAGATAAACCCGCCACCTGCCATGCCCAGGTTGAAACCGCAGAACATGCTGGTCACCAGCAACGACTTGTGTCGCTCTGGGGTGTACTCCGAGAGCAAAGTGGTGGCATTGGGCATGCCTGCGCCCAGGCCAAGCCCGGTCAAAAAGCGCAATACCAGCAACTGATCAACGTTGGTGCTATAGGCAGACGCCAAGCTAAATCCGCCAAATACCAATACCGCGACAACCAACACCACTTTGCGCCCAAAGCGGTCAGCCAGCGGGCCAGACCCCAGGGCGCCGAACACCATACCAATCAGCGCCGCACTCATTACCGGGCCAAGACTGGCGCGGTCGATGCCCCAATCTTGAGACAAGGCCGGGGCAATAAACCCCATTGCCGCTGTATCCAGACCGTCCAGAAACACAATCAGAAAACACAGAATCACAACTCGCCATTGATAACGCGACAGGGGTTGGGCATTGATAAACGACTGCACATCAAGGCAGTTACCGACAGCAGATTGAGGCGAATTCATTATTTTTATTCCGCAAAAACGCAGGCGAACGAAAGCCAGCCAGAGACCAGCAGCTCACACTAAAAACTGTATTAGGGGTATCAGACGGGTCTGAAGCAAACGCTCGATAACTGCTCTAGAAGCAGACGGATGGGCAGATTCATGGCTTTTGGCCTCTTCATTATTATTGGGCGAGCCTTGAGCGAGCGAAGGTTGCAGGCATCAACTCAGAGCGCTGTCGCGACATTAATCAGCGCGCCGCGCTCATGCAATTCGATAAACGCTTAACTGTGCGTTTATCGAACGCTTAGTCCAAAAATATCTTCAACTGAACAACTGAGCGCTCAGGTCGCGGCTGGAGCTGAGCATGATCGGCAAAAAGCGCTGCTCCAACTCGGTACGCGTCACTCGGCCTGCGTGTGTGCTGACATTCAAGGCCGCCAGCACCTGCCCCGAAGCGTCGTACACAGGCACCGCAATAGAGCGAAGGCCTTGTTCCAACTCTTGATCAACCACGCACCAACCTTGTTCACGCACTTGATGTAAACACTCAAGCAACGTTTCAGCTGTGTGCAGGGTTCGGCTGGTTTTGGCCTGGAATTCGGTATGGGCCAAGTACTCGTTCAGGGTGACATCGTCCAGTGCGGCCAACAAAATACGCCCCATCGAGGTGCAATATGCCGGCAGTCGCCCGCCCACCGACAGATCGACCGAGATCAAACGCTGGGTCGTCGCCGAGCGAGCGATATAGAGAATATCTTCACCTTCGAGCGTCGCCATGTTGCAGGCTTCATGCAGTTGCTCGCTCATACGATCCAGATACGGCTGGGCTGATACAGCTAAAGGTGTCGAAGACAAATAGGCATGGCCCAGCGTCAACACTTTGGGCAACAACGAATAAGTGCGGCCATCGGTTGTGGCATAACCGAGTTTAATTAGCGTGTACAAACAGCGACGTACCGCCGCTCGCGGGATTTCGGTTCGGTGGCTGATTTGCGCAATGGTCAAATGCCGCTTGCGCTCCTGAAACGCTTGCACCACAGCAAGGCCGCGGGCCAGTGAGGCCATAAAGTCCGGATCCCCCGTGAACGCCTGGATACGTTTGGCGGGCGAAGCCACGATCGGAGGCGCGACACAGGCAAAGGCATTGCGCAATTGGTCATTCATGGATGTCCCCTGCTACCGCTATTTATTGTTATTACAGACCTGCACATGCCGTGGAACAAGCATGGAGCACGTATCGTTGGGCGATTATCGAACCATCAACCGATAATCGCAATCCTTGATCCCCTGCGCTAAGCAAATGCTAACTCGCCCTGTCCACGCCATTGCTGTGGCATTTGCCCGTCTCTCACTCCTATCTTTACAAATACTGAAGTAATAAAAGAACGTAAGACGCCTGAATAGTTGTCTCGATTAAAACCACAACAAACGTTCAATAACTTGGATAACTAATACTCGGCATTTCGATATTAGATCTATGCTCAGTTGTAGCGCGGCGATGCCAGTAGTAGGTTATTGATCTGAACGTTGACGCGCATGAAGTTCATCGGCGATAGTAGCGCCGTTATTCAGGGTTCTGTAGCACGGCTAACGCCGAGCAAATGTGCCCAAGCCACGTGCCGCATTGGATCCATTACAAACACCTCGCTCACAGTTGTGCGCTGAGGCTAATACTTCTGCGCGCAGTGGTCGTACCCATATGGGGTGAACACTTATCAGCAACGACGATCACTTTTTAGTTGATCACGTGGCAACACGGCAAAGTTTGGCCTGTTTAACCCAGACCTTGCGCAAGGGCAACACACCCCCTGCGGCCGGTTCAAACGTGTCATGGATCAAATACGTTCAATGCCGGGTGTTCACCAGATTCAAACTCAACTTAATCAGGTAACAATGTGACGAAAGAAGAACTGCGCGCAGAACTTGAGCGTCAGGAACAACGTTACAAGGATGTTTACGGCGGCGAAATTACAACCTACGCCGCCCAACCAGAGCCAGAACGCAAACCTTGGCGTAAGCGCGCCAGCTTGCTTGATCAGGCTTTTTCCCAAGAAATCCAAAAGATCGAAAAAGAACTCAAATCCGAGGAGTCATAAGCCTCCCACTCAAGTGCAACCCGTCAAGGTTGACCACTTTGCTATGGGTTAACGCTTGGGATTTGAGTGAACAGCCAGCGCGACCGTTTTTTCCCGGAAACCGCAACCTGACCCGTGAGAGCGTCTTGCGAGAGAAATTTCGCACTTTAAAAACAGACCTCCACGGGTGCTGAAACTTGTCAGCGGTAAAGGCCTATACCCTGCAATTTCAGTGGCTTGGAGAGGTTTTCCCACGACTGGGAACGCGCACGCCTTACAGGTTTTTTCATTTACAGATGTTACCAACCAGCAGCTAGTGCATTGATTACCGGGGTTTTCTGGCATAATCCGGCCCCCTTTATGACCGTGTCAGAAAACCTTCATGATCGATCTATTAAGCGGATTGGACGCCTGGGTTCTTATCAGCCTCTTCTTCGCCCTAGCCTTTGTTCTCGCGTTTGAGTTCATCAACGGCTTTCATGACACCGCAAATGCGGTAGCGACTGTCATCTACACCAAAGCGATGCCGCCTCATTTGGCAGTGTTCTTTTCTGGTGTGTTCAACTTTCTCGGCGTTCTGCTGGGCGGTGTGGGGGTGGCATATGCCATCGTCCACCTGTTGCCGGTAGAGCTACTGATTAATGTGAACACCGGACATGGCCTGGCCATGGTGTTCTCGCTACTGGCAGCTGCCATCACGTGGAACCTTGGAACCTGGTATTTCGGGATTCCAGCGTCCAGTTCACACACCCTGATCGGCTCAATCCTGGGTGTCGGGCTGGCCAATGCGTTGCTCAATGACATTCCGCTCAGCGATGGCGTGAACTGGCAAAAAGCAATCGACATCGGTGCCTCACTGGTGTTCTCGCCTCTCGCCGGTTTCGTGGTGGCGGGCCTGCTGTTGGTAGGTCTTAAATGGTGGCGCCCTGCCTCCAAGATGCACAAGACGCCCGAACAGCGCCGCAAAATGGATGACAAAAAGCACCCGCCGTTCTGGAATCGCCTGGTTCTGGTGATCTCGGCCATGACGGTGAGTTTTGTTCACGGCTCCAACGATGGCCAAAAAGGCATCGGCCTGATCATGTTGGTATTGATCGGCATCGTGCCAAGCGCTTTTGTTCTGGACCTCAACAGCACCACTTACCAGATTGAACGTACTCGCGATGCAACTTTGCACTTGAGCCAGTTCTATAAGCGTAACGACGCCACCTTGAGCGAGTTTTTAGCACTGGGTAAAAGCGTAAAAGACGACTTGCCGGGCAAGTTCCGTTGCAACCCGCAACAGACCGAGCCAACCATTGACGCGCTGCTCAGCTCCTTGAAAGGCGTTGCGAACTACCAGTCGCTGTCAGCGGAAAAACGCATCGAGATCCGTCGCTACCTGCTTTGTCTGGATGACACCGCGAAAAAGGTCAGCAAATTGCCAGCCCTTGATAGCCGCGAAAAAGCGGACCTCGAAAAACTGCGCAAAGACCTGACTGCCACCACTGAATACGCCCCGTTCTGGGTAATTCTGGCCGTTGCACTGGCCTTGGGCCTGGGCACTATGGTCGGTTGGAAGCGCGTGGTTAAAACCATCGGCGAGAAGATCGGCAAGCAAGGCATGACATACGCACAAGGCATGGCGGCTCAAATCACCACCACCTTTGCAATTGGCCTGGCTAACATCTTCGCCCTGCCTGTCTCGACGACACACATTCTGTCTTCGGGCGTTGCCGGTACGATGGTCGCCAACAAGAGCGGCCTGCAAGGCAACACCATCAAGACCATCCTGATGGCTTGGGTGTTGACCTTGCCTGCAACCATCGCACTGTCTGCGGCACTGTTCTGGCTGGCTTCCAAAGCGCTGGCCTGATCTCAACACGCGCAGCACAAAAAAGTACGACCCTCACGGGTCGTACTTTTTTTATGCCTGCAATATGGAGCGCTTACTACCGCACCCAAGCCCCAACGGCGCCACACATACAAAACACACGCGCAAAAAAATGGGCAACCGAAGTCGCCCAAAATGCCTTGCGTGCTCTGTAACTCTGTAAGACCCCGGCGCTACTTATTGCGCTTCTGGGAGTCTTTCCAGATAAAAATCCCTAGACCCGCGAAAAATAAAACCATGAGACCGACGGTGAGTACTCCGGCGATAACCACATTATCGAGAAACATGACGGCCTCCTGCGCGTGTCTGTGTGTGTTGAAGCTAGGTTAACCAGACTGGCACGTGCACAACTTGACCGGGATCAATAGTGATCACGGCCAAGGCGAAGATAACGAGGGATTTTGACTCAGATCATCAAAACGCCGATGTTCAGCGCTTTTTTGGCTTCTTTTTAGGCTTTTTCTTGGCATTTGCCAACGGCATGGCTTGCTCAAAGGCATTGCGCACTTCGATCAGACGCTTTTCATTAAGGTCGTGCACACGCTTGGCGCGCTCGGCCCCAAGGTCAACCAGCTTATTGTCTTGACTCATAAAAATGGGGTCACCGTCAGTTTGTTTCAGTCCAGGCACAACATGAAGCGGCCGCCTCAGGTAATGGGCCAATAATGCGTCGCACCCGCCTGCCTGACCAGAAAAAAACACCTAAACCTCGACATCAACCCACAGCCCTTGGCGCGGCGCACCATCAATCAGCGGGGAAACAGGCACTGTGTTGTCTTCGTTCAGCTCATCGCCCGGAACAATCACCACCTCTTGCTCCTGTCCTTGCGCCTCACGACGGCGCTGCTGTTGCTGACGCTGCTGTTCTTCACGTAGCAACAGCGTGGCCTGTTCGGAGTCATGATGTTTGAGGTTAATGCTGCTATCGCCCGAGCTGGCTTGCGCGGGCACCACAGGCGGAATATCCGGGCGCGGGCGCACTGGGTCCTGTTGCGAAGTCACGGGGATAACGCTCAGCGGTAAGATCGGCGGCAGCATAATTATTGTTCTCCTGTACTCAAGCTGTCGGCGGCAAGTCGTGCGTCTTGAGCCACTCGTCGAAAACCACCACCGCCAGCTTTATAAGCCGAGTAGCTTTTTATGAGAGAGCTTTGGACTGAGGCCTCTGATCCGTTAATATACTCGGCTTTTTCGAAGCGGGAGTCAGGCAGCATGGCGCAGCAGTATCAACCGGGGCAACGCTGGATTAGTGACAGCGAAGCTGAGCTAGGTTTAGGCACCGTTCTGGCACAGGACGGTCGCTTGTTGACCGTGCTCTATCCGGCCACTGGCGAAACCCGTCAATATTCGCTGCGCAACGCACCGCTCACGCGCGTCCGCTTCTCGCCGGGTGACACGATCATCCACTTTGAAGGCTGGAAGATGACCGTGCGCGAAGTCGAAGATGTCGACGGCTTGATGGTTTATCACGGGCTTAACGAGCAAAACGAATCCGTGACACTGCCAGAAACCCAACTGTCGAACTTCATCCAGTTCCGCTTGGCCAGCGACCGTTTATTTGCCGGGCAAATCGACCCGCTGTCATGGTTCTCATTGCGTTACCACACGCTTGAGCACACCAGCCGCCAGTTGCAATCGCCGCTGTGGGGCTTGGGCGGCGTGCGGGCGCAACCTATCGCTCACCAACTGCACATCGCCCGTGAAGTCGCTGATCGTATCGCGCCTCGGGTTTTGCTGGCTGACGAAGTGGGCTTGGGTAAAACCATCGAAGCCGGTCTGGTCATTCATCGCCAGTTGCTCAGTGGTCGAGCCAGCCGCGTGTTGATCGTGGTGCCAGAAAACCTCCAGCACCAATGGCTGGTGGAGATGCGCCGCCGCTTCAACCTTGAGGTCGCGCTGTTCGATGAAGAACGCTTCATCGAAAGCGATGCCAGCAATCCGTTTGAAGACTGCCAATTGGCGCTGGTGGCTCTTGAGTGGCTGGTCGACGACCCCAAAGCTCAAGAAGCGCTGTTTGGTGCTGATTGGGACTTGTTGGTGGTCGACGAAGCCCACCACCTGGTGTGGCATGAAGACCACGTCAGCCCTGAATACGATCTGGTCGAACAACTGGCCGGCGTGATCCCGGGCGTCTTGCTATTGACTGCAACCCCGGAGCAATTGGGGCAAGACAGCCACTTCGCGCGCCTGCGTCTGCTGGACCCAAACCGTTTCCACGATCTGGCGGCCTTCCGGGCCGAAAGCGAAAACTACCGCCCTGTCGCCCAAGCTGTACAAGAGCTGCTGGACAAAGGCCGTCTATCGCCCGAAGCCCATAACACTATTCACGGTTTCCTCGGCGCCGAAGGTGACACGCTGCTTGCTGCGGTCAACGAAGGCGATACCGAAGCCAGTGCCCGCTTGGTGCGCGAGCTGCTTGATCGTCACGGCACCGGTCGCGTCCTGTTCCGTAACACCCGCGCTGCCATTCAAGGCTTCCCTGAGCGCAAACTGCATGCTTACCCGCTGCCATGCCCAGACCAATATCTGGAGCTGCCGCTGGGTGAACACGCCGAGCTGTACCCCGAAGTCAGTTTTCAGGCCCAGCCTGACGCCAGCGATGAAGAACGCTGGTGGAGCTTTGACCCTCGGGTTGAGTGGCTAACCGACACCCTCAAAATGCTCAAGCGCACCAAAGTATTGGTGATCTGCGCCCACGCCGAAACCGCAATGGATCTGGAAGACGCACTGCGCGTGCGTTCTGGCATTCCTGCCACGGTCTTCCACGAAGGCATGAACATTCTGGAGCGCGACCGCGCAGCTGCCTACTTCGCCGATGAAGAGTTCGGTGCTCAGGTGCTGATCTGCTCCGAAATCGGCAGCGAAGGTCGTAACTTCCAGTTCGCACACCATCTTGTGCTGTTCGATCTGCCGTCCCACCCAGATTTGCTGGAACAGCGGATTGGCCGTCTGGACCGTATTGGCCAGAAGCACGTCATCGAGCTGCACGTTCCGTACCTCGAAACCAGCCCGCAACAGCGCCTGTTCCAGTGGTATCACGAAGCGCTAAACGCCTTCCTCAATACCTGCCCAACTGGCAACGCCCTGCAACATCGCTTCGGCCCGCGTCTGCTGCCATTGCTGGAAGGCGCAGACGATGACGAATGGCAAGCGCTGATCAACGAAGCACGAGCCGACCGCGAGCGTCTTGAGCAAGAGCTGCACACCGGCCGCGACCGTCTATTGGAACTGAACTCCGGTGGCTCAGGCGAAGGTGAAGCACTGGTTGAAGCGATCCTTGAACAAGACGATCAATTCACCCTGCCGATCTACATGGAAACCCTGTTCAACGCCTTCGGCATTGACAGCGAAGACCACTCAGAGAACGCGCTGATCCTAAAGCCGAGCGAAAAAATGCTCGACGCCAGCTTCCCGCTGGGTGACGACGAAGGTGTCACCATCACCTACGACCGCAATCAGGCGCTGTCGCGTGAAGACATGCAGTTCATCACTTGGGAACACCCAATGGTGCAAGGTGGCATGGACCTCGTGTTGTCAGGCTCAATGGGCAACACCGCCGTCGCGCTGATCAAAAACAAGGCACTCAAACCCGGCACGGTACTGCTTGAGCTGATTTACGTCAGCGAAGTGGTTGCCCCGCGCGCCTTGCAATTGGGTCGTTACCTGCCGCCTGCTGCGCTGCGTTGCCTGCTCGACGCTAATGGCAACGACCTGTCGTCACGCGTGGCCTTCGAAACCCTGAATGAACAGCTGGAAAGCGTTCCTCGCGCCAGCGCCAACAAGTTCGTTCAAGCCCAACGCGACAGCCTGACGCCAAAAATCAACGCCGGTGAAGCCAAAATCGCACCACGTCACGCAGAACGTGTGGCAGAAGCTCAGCGCCGCTTGGCTGCCGACACCGAAGAAGAACTCGCGCGCCTGACAGCCTTGCAGGCCGTCAACCCAAGCGTGCGAGACAGCGAACTGGTTGCCTTGCGCAAACAACGCGAACAAGGCTTGGCCATGCTTGAAAAAGCGGCTCTGCGCCTTGAAGCGATTCGAGTGCTGGTCGCAGGCTGATAAAAAGGCCCGCTTGCGCAAACAAGCGGGCCTTAATTCACTTAATCAAACGAGACCTGCTCGCGAAGGACGTCAACGATAACGTGTGGGCGCTGGATGAGCGCGATGTGCCTCGAGCTTTTCGCGAGCAGGCTCGCTTCTAAAGTTGTCCTTTAATGTACGTTTTTGTACTACACGCACGATACCTTCGACGCTTATAGCAAAATGATAGGTGTCATCTAGCCATCACCCCTCCCAAAGCAAATCCACCCACCTATACTTGAGCGCAAGCTAGCGTCTTTCGACTAGCAAACTTGGACAAGTGCCGAGGCGCGCAATGGAATGGCTAGGGTTGCAGTTTCTTGGCGAACACACTGAGCATGGGCAGCAACTGCTCAGCAGCAGTCATAACCCTTATTTAGTGTTTCTTGCCTATGTTGTGGCCTGTGCTTCTTGTTTAGCCGCCTTACACATGGTTGAACGCGCAGCCAACGCTGAAAAAACCAAAGCCAAAACAGTGTGGCGCTGGCTCGGTGCAAGTTGCTTGGCGGGCGGCATCTGGGCAATGCACTTCATCAGTATGTTGGCGTTCGATACTCCCATCGAAGTGCATTACGACTTAGGCATCACTGTTGGCTCCCTGCTGATTATCCTGATTGGCGCGGTAATCACCACCCAGATCCTCAATCACTGCCCCGTATCGCGTATTCGCCTACTACTGGCAGCGTTGATTTTTGGGCTGAGCATTTGCGCCATGCACTATGTCGGCATGTCGGCCATGCACTCCAACAGTGAGCAGCATTACAGCAGGGCCATGTTTGCGCTCTCATTACTGCTCGCAGTCGGTGCAAGCTTTGGCGGGCTATTGCTGGCCATATCTTTACGCTCAGTCAACGGTTTGCGTCACCAGTTTTTAAAGTACGCCATCAGTATTGCGGGCGGTGCCGCCATCCTGAGTGTTCACTTCGTCGGCATGTGGGCGCTGCACACCCCATCCCCCATAAGCGACGCCCTAGCCCACATCGAAAACAATCATTGGCAGTTGGCCCTGATGGTGGCGCTGATCGCTTTGCTATTAATAGGCAGCAGTATCAGCGCGGCCTTGGTCGATAAAAAGTTACAAAACAAAGAACACGACTTAATGCGAGTCAATGCGCTGCTCAGCCAGCTTGATCAGGCGCGCGTGTCCTTGCAGCAAGTGGCGCATTTTGACCCGTTGACCAACCTGATTAACCGCCGCGGGTTCAACCAGCTATTTGCTGAAAAACTCATTGAGCGCGAAAACAGCAACAGCATGCTCGCGGTCATGTTTCTGGACATTGACCATTTCAAACGCATCAACGACAGCCTGGGCCATGATGCGGGAGATGAACTGCTCAAAGTCATCGCCAACCAGATTAAAAGCGCCACGCGCAGCCACGATGACGTTGTCGCGCGATTTGGGGGGGATGAGTTCTGCATCTTGATCAGCCTGAACAACCGCGATGAAGCACGGCATATGGCGCAACGCATCATGCTCAAAATGAAAGAGCCCATCGAGCTGGCTGGGCGCAGCATGGTGATGACCACCAGCATTGGCATCAGCGTATTCCCGGATGACGGCAGAGCCAGCGACGAACTGCTCAAACATGCTGATTTGGCGCTTTATCAATCCAAAGGCAATGGCCGCAACAGCCTGAACTTCTTCAGCACAAACCTCAAAGCTCGCGCTTCGCTGGAGCTGCAAATCGAAGAAGAGCTGCGCAATGCTTTGCGCGAAAACACGGGGCTGCTTTTGCATTACCAACCCATTGTTGACCTCAAAACAGGCCGAGTGTCCAAACTCGAGGCCTTGGTTCGCTGGAACCACCCCGAACATGGCTTGCTCAGCCCTGAACGTTTTATCAGCATCGCCGAAGCCAATGGGCTGATTGCCGAACTGGACAATTGGGTGTTGCGCAAAGCCTGTCACGACCTGGCAGACCTCACACGCCAGGGTTGGGCCAGCATTGGTATTGCCGTCAATTGCTCAGCCTTGAATTTGGTACGCGTCGAGCTTGCCGATGAAATTGAAAGCGCTCTGCGCTCATCCGGTATCGCCGCCCACCGCCTGGAGCTGGAAGTCACAGAAAACGCGCTAATGGGCAACATCAGCAATACCTCACAACTGCTGCTTCAAATCCGGGCCCTCGGCGTATCGCTGTCGATTGACGATTTCGGCACTGGCTACTCATCCCTCGCCTATTTAAAGCGTTTGCCGCTCAACACGTTGAAGATTGATCGCTCGTTTATTCAAGACATTCCCAAGTCCAGCCAAGACATGGAGATTGTCCAAGCAATCATCGTTATGGCCCACACGCTGCACCTGCAAGTGGTGACAGAAGGTGTCGAAACACTTGCCCAGTTCGAGTTTTTAAACAAGTACGGCTGCGACTTCATTCAGGGCTATTTACTGAGCCACCCCGTGCCACTGGAGGAACTGAACAACCTGCTCGAACAGCTCAATCAACAGCATCTGCCAGAGCCTGAGTTCGCAGTGCTTCAACTCTCAAGCCAGTAAAATGCCAGCATCGACTAAAAGTCGTGTATGACCATTAAAGAACCTTCGTTTCAGGCCGATTAATTTCTGTTCGATCAAAATTAACCTTATTCAAGCTGAGGGTTAAAAGGATCGTTCACGCCCAAATCGCGTCTAAAAACGCGATTTCTTACTTCGTATTGGCCGTTGAAAGCCCCTCAACAGTCGCACAGTCCAGGCAGATGGCACCCAATGACCTCTAACAATAATGCGACACCCGTTGTTTCCGAGCTGTCTCTGAAAACACTGATCGAGCCTCACAAGGCACCGAAAAGCTATTCAAGCCATCGCCCACTCGCCACCCAGCAATACCTGTACTTCACCGAAACCAATACTGATCGCATTCTCGAAAACCTGGACGGCTTGAGGGACATTGTTTACCCGCGTACCGAGTTGATCGAAGACGACAGTGAAAGCCGTGACGAACAGCAATTTCCTTCGGTGTGCTTGATCGGGCTGGGCCGCTGCGGTTCGAACATTGCGCTGGATGTTGCTGAACTGGTTTACAACGCTCGCAAGTTTTACCTCAATGAGTTCAACGCCACCGACTTGCGCCTCGAAGACAAGCGTTACAAACCAGCCCAGTGGATTCGCAACAACCTGCGACTGGTTCAAAGCAAAGCTAGCAAGCCGGTGTTTCTGGTAGAGCCATTAGTGTTGTTGGGCGACTTGGACAAAGACATTGCCGGGCGTATTCGCTTCTCGCGCAAAGGCGAAAAAAGCGACTTCATCCGCGATTACAAAAAAATGAAAATCATGGACTTGTCAGAAGTCCATGCGGGCGGTGCAGGCAACGCGCCAATTTTGGGTCAGTATTTGGCCAAAATCATCCTGAACAAGGACGCCCAACGCTTCTCAAGCCCAGACTGGAAGCTGATTCATTCCTATCTGATTGATTCGTGCGGGATCAAAGCCAACCAATCGCGTCTGTATTTCTCGATTTTCAGCGCAGGCGGCGGTACGGGCTCAGGCATGGCCTCGGAGTTTGGCCTGGCTCAGCAGTTCTCGTACATGAACAAAACCTTCGACACCAAACCGGCTGACGAGCACGACAGCAAAAGCGGTCACGCCTTTGTGTTTGAGCCTATCTTTACCAGCGGCATTTGCGTACTGCCGAACATTTCCGATCACCGCAGTGAAATGTCCGAGGCGCTGCACATCAACGCCGGGCGTTTGTTGTGCAAGTACCTGTCTGAAGAGTGGGATTTCTCATACAACTTCGACAACGAAGACAGCAGCGAAGCCAGCGTCATGGGCCGTATTCGCCCGTGGAACGCCATGATGCTGATCTCCAACGACATCATGCGTTACGCCGAACAAAGCGATGACGGCAACATCCAGAACATTGACGTCAATGCGATGGAAAAACACGCCAACCAATACATCTCGCAGCAGATTTTCAACATTCTGACTGCCCAGGCAGTGACCACCGACTACGACCAGACTTACTTCCGACGCGCCGGTATTGACATTGGCGAAACCATCCGCCTGGACGCCAATGACTTGTTCATGAGCCTCGCAGGCCCTGTGGCGATTGCCTACGCCGAATCGGTCGTGCCTGAACAACCCGCGCCCAGCACCGATAAATTCAAGGTGTTTGAAAAAGAGCCGCAGCGGCTGGACATCGACGACCTGTTTTTCCGCTCCATCGACTTGCCACACTTCAACAAAGACACCCAGGCCATCGAAGGCATCAGCCTGTTGCCGATCGAGTCGCAGCGCTATCGCTGCGCCCTTGAGCAGTACAAGAGTTCAGGGTATGACGCTGCCGCACTGCATGACCTGCACTTTTTCAAAAACTGCTCATCGGTGGTGTCGATCGTATCCTTACCCAAGGACTACAAACTGTCGTACATGGACCTCAATCGACTCAAGACCCACCTCAACAGCCTGTTCCCCAACACCACGCTCAAGCGCTATGCACTGGTGATTGGCGCTTCGGCCAACTTGTCGTTGACTACCTTGATCGCCAAAAGCCCATGCCTGTCAGATGACTTTCTGACGTTAATCGTGGCGTTTATCAAGCGCTGCTTTGCGCGTAATCCCTACCGTTTTGACGAGACGCTGGACGATTCGGTGTTGGAGTTCATCACAGGCGATGAGTTTGATGAAAGCCGCATTGATGAGCTGCTCAATGAGTTCGAAAACCCGGCCAAAATTCTGGATACCAACTGGTATGCGATCAAGCCGATGTACGAGAAGAAGTACCGCGAGCTGATTAACGATAAAGACAAATATGTCTCGATCAATGACATCCGCCTCTCACGCGACTGCGTGAAAAAAGCCATCAAATACCTGCGCGAAATCTACCGTCATCGCATTGGTAAAACCAAGATCATCTCCCTGAACACTCACACCGGTAAAACCGAGTACTAAAGCCCTCACACGAGCACAAAAAAACGCCACAGCGCAAACTGTGGCGTTTCTCTACGGCAAGTTGCCACTACGCAAAATCAAGTTACTGACCTACACACTCACAGCTTGAAAAATAATCTTAAAAACGCCCATTTTCGGTGCGCAAGATTATTTTTCTGCCCTTTCCTGGATCATTATCCAAGGTGATACCACCACCGACCACAGCTGCGGATTGCGTTCAGAAAAGTCCAAAGCCTGCGTGTCAGACACCTTGCCAAGCACTCCAGAGGCCATCCAGGCCGCCACCTTCTCTGCATCATCCTGGCTCACTGCTTGCGCCGCTTCGATCAAGTCCAGTGCGGGGTCAATCCACAGTAAATCCCCCTTGGCAAAGAACGGCTGCAACACGCTCCACTCAATAGTTGCGGTCTCACCAATCAGCTTGGCATAGAGGGTGCTAGGTTCTTCAATCATGGGTTTCACCGAGTATAAAAATCGGCGCAATGATAGCGCCGCTCACTGGGTAGAAAAACCCGGGTTCAGGTGTGAACTGGAAGAAAAATCTGGCAGATACGGGGCGATAGGTTGAATTGGCAACATTCTGATAAAAATCATCAGCATAATTCGCCGCCATTCTGTCTCTTTCTTTCGTTTAAGCGACATTTTCAGGTTTTCCCCTCCGCTGCACGCTATTCAAGCGCTAAACCGGCGCTCTACACTGTACCGGTACAGTTGCAGGGGGGATTGACCGGGAAATTCGCTAAAAGAAGACCCGGTCCGGCTGCCTTGGCTTCCAGGACTATAAAAATTACAACAGAAGAGTGGAGCACCAATAAAGATGGCTACTAAGCACATTACTAAACTGTTTGCCGCTATGGTTTTGGCCGGGGTTGCCAGCCATTCGTTTGCAGCAGACACCATCAAGATCGGTATTGCAGGGCCTAAAACCGGGCCTCTGACCCAGTACGGCGACATGCAGTTCGCTGGCGTAAAAATGGCCATCGAACAAATCAATGCCAAGGGGGGCGTTGATGGCAAAAAGCTTGAATCCGTTGATTACGATGACGCCTGCGACCCGAAACAAGCGGTTGCCGTTGCCAACAAAGTGGTCAACGACGGTATTAAATTTGTAGTCGGTCACCTGTGTTCCAGCTCCACCCAGCCTGCTTCGGACATCTACGAAGACGAAGGCGTTGTCATGATCACCCCGGCCGCCACCGGCCCTGAAATCACCGCTCGCGGTTACAAAATGATCTTCCGTACTATCGGTCTGGACAGCGCACAGGGCCCAGCAGCCGGTAACTACATTGCCGATCACGTCAAACCGAAAGTCGTTGCGGTATTGCACGACAAACAACAATACGGTGAAGGCATCGCCACCGCCGTCAAAAAGACCCTCGAAGACAAAGGCACCAAAGTCGCCGTCTTTGAAGGCGTCAACGCTGGCGAAAAAGACTACTCATCTGTTATTGCCAAGCTTAAACAAGCCAACGTGGATTTCGTTTACTACGGCGGCTACCACCCTGAACTGGGCCTGATCCTGCGCCAAGCCAAAGAGAAAGGCTTGAACGCCAAATTCATGGGCCCAGAAGGCGTGGGTAACGAGTCCATCTCGCAAATCGCTCAAGGTGCTTCCGAAGGCCTGTTGGTGACCCTGCCAAAAGCATTCGACGCCGACCCTGCCAACAAGGCCCTGGTTGATGCTTTTGCTGCCAAGAAACAAGACCCTACCGGCCCGTTCGTGTTCCCGGCTTACGCAGCAGTTGAAGTCATCGCTGGTGGTATCGAGCAGGCGAAAAGCGAAGACCCAGCCAAAGTGGCTGAAGCCATCCACAAAGGCACTTTCAAAACGCCAACCGGTAACCTTAAGTTTGACGCCAAAGGCGACGTAGAAGATTTCAAATTCGTGGTCTACGAATGGCACTTCGGCAAACCTAAAACTGAAGTAAGCCCTCAGTAAGAGCGAGGTTGCGTCCTGATATACAAAGCCCACTGCGCTAGCGGTGGGTTTTGTTTTACAGGCCTTTGCCGCACGGATAATGGGCCGCGCTTTCGTGATCCGAGAGTCTGCTCACCTGAAAATCTTTAAAACCGTCACCAG
The DNA here is from genome assembly GCF_055406205.1 of Pseudomonas sp. E315. Lineage (NCBI taxonomy): Bacteria > Pseudomonadati > Pseudomonadota > Gammaproteobacteria > Pseudomonadales > Pseudomonadaceae > Pseudomonas > Pseudomonas sp. E315. The sequence continues at coordinate 221,148 of NZ_JBUZPJ010000003.1, forward strand.
CGGTTCGCTGGCTGAAGACTTGCGCTCAAGGTGGGTGAAAACCCAATCAGCTCAAGCCTGAAAATGACTCCACCAGTGAAATGCGTCTCAGGTTTTTAGGAGCTTTGTAATGCCTGACATCTATCACTTTTTCCAAATGCTGGTTAACGGCCTCAACGTTGGCAGCACCTATGCCCTGATAGCCATCGGCTACACGATGGTTTACGGCATTATTGGAATGATCAACTTCGCCCACGGCGAGGTGTACATGATTGGTTCCTATATTGCATTTATCGCCATCGCAGGCCTGACCATGATGGGTCTGGACAGCGTGCCACTGCTGCTGACGGCCGCGTTTATCGCCAGCATTGTGGTAACCAGTGCTTACGGCTATAGCATTGAACGGGTTGCCTACCGTCCATTGCGGGGCAGTAATCGCTTGATCCCTCTGATTTCTGCCATTGGCATGTCGATTTTCCTGCAAAACATGGTGCTTTTGTCCCAAGACTCAAAAGACAAATCCATCCCCAACCTTATCCCTGGCGGTTTCACCTTTGGCCCTGGAGGCGCCAGTGAAGTTATCGTCTCCTACATGCAGATTGTGGTCTTCGTCGTCACCTTCCTTGCCATGCTTGGCTTGACCCTGTTTATCTCTCGCTCACGTATGGGACGCGCATGCCGCGCCTGTGCCGAAGACATGAAGATGGCCAACTTGCTGGGCATCAATACCAACAACGTCATCGCACTCACCTTCGTGATCGGTGCTGCTCTGGCAGCCGTTGCAGCGGTACTGATCAGCGTGCAATACGGCGTGATTAACCCTAACGCAGGTTTTCTGGTAGGCCTTAAAGCCTTCACCGCTGCAGTATTGGGCGGGATCGGCAGTATCCCCGGCGCGATGCTCGGTGGTCTGGTGCTCGGTGTGGCTGAAGCCTTTGGTGCCGATATTTTTGGCGACCAGTACAAAGACGTAGTGGCTTTCGGCCTGCTCGTATTGGTGCTGCTGTTCCGTCCGACCGGCATTCTGGGACGTCCGGAGATTGAAAAAGTATGACTAGAAATCTTAAGTCGGCGCTTTTTAGTGCCCTGTTGGTCTGGGCTGTGGCCTACCCGGTGCTCGGTCTGAAACTGACTATCGTCGGGATCAACATTGAAGTTCATAACACCAGCACCTTTACCCTGAGCGTTATCGCGATCTGTTCGCTGCTGATGTTTGTGCGAGTGTTGTTCAGCCAACAACTGAGTGCAGCCTGGAAGGCCTCGCCCGCAATGCCTAAAGTCCCGGCCAAGGCGACTAACTTCCTGACCCTGCCCAGCACTCAACGCTGGATCATTCTCGGTTTGGTCGTTGTTGCGTTGATTTGGCCGTTCTACGGCTCGCGTGGCGCAGTCGATATCGCCACGCTGATTCTGATCTACGTGATGCTGGGCCTTGGCCTGAACATTGTGGTCGGTCTGGCCGGGTTGCTCGACCTGGGTTATGTGGGCTTTTATGCCGTGGGGGCTTACACCTACGCGCTGTTGGCGCACTACTTCGGCTTGAGCTTCTGGGTTTGCTTGCCGTTGGCGGGCCTGATGGCCGCGACATTCGGCTTCCTGCTGGGGTTCCCGGTGCTGCGCTTGCGCGGCGACTATCTGGCCATCGTGACCTTGGGCTTCGGTGAAATCATCCGTCTGTTCCTGCGTAACCTGACAGACATCACCGGCGGGCCAAACGGTATCAGCAACATTCCTAAACCCACACTGTTCGGGCTGAGCTTCGATAGAACCGCAGCTGAAGGCATGCAAACCTTCCACGAGTACTTCGGCATCGCCTACAACTCGATCAACAAGGTCATTTTCCTGTACCTGATCGCGTTGGTATTGGTGCTGATCGTATTGTTCGTGATCAACCGTTTGCTGCGCATGCCCATTGGTCGTGCGTGGGAAGCACTGCGTGAAGACGAAATCGCCTGCCGCGCGCTGGGCTTAAACCCTACCGTCATCAAGCTGTCCGCTTTCACCTTGGGTGCTACTTTCGCTGGGTTTGCCGGTAGTTTCTTTGCCGCTCGCCAAGGTTTGGTGACCCCTGAATCATTCACCTTCCTAGAATCAGCAATCATTCTTGCCATCGTGGTACTGGGCGGCATGGGCTCACAACTGGGCGTGATTTTGGCGGCCGTGGTGATGATCTTGCTACCAGAGATGATGCGCGACTTCAGTGAGTACCGAATGCTGCTGTTCGGCGCCCTGATGGTGCTGATGATGATCTGGCGCCCGCAAGGTCTGCTGCCAATGCAACGTCCTCACTTGGAGCTGCGAAAATGAGCCGCGAGATTCTGAAAGTCAGTGGCCTTTGCATGCGCTTTGGCGGCTTGTTGGCGGTAAACGGCGTGGGCCTGACCGTCAAAGAAAAACAAGTGGTATCGATGATCGGCCCTAACGGTGCTGGCAAGACCACTGTGTTCAACTGCCTGACCGGTTTTTATAAGCCCTCCGCTGGCAGCATCCTGTTGGATGGTCAGGCCATTGAAGGCCTGCCGGGGCACGAAATCGCCCGCAAGGGCGTGGTGCGAACCTTCCAGAACGTGCGCCTGTTCAAGGACATGACGGCCATTGAGAACCTGCTGATTGCTCAGCATCGTCACCTCAATACCAACTTTCTGGCGGGCCTGTTTAAAACCCCGGCGTTTCGCAAGAGCGAGCGCGATGCGATGGACTACGCCGCGTACTGGCTGGACAAGGTCAACCTGACTGAGTTCGCCAACCGCCCGGCAGGCACCTTGGCTTACGGTCAGCAGCGCCGCCTTGAAATCGCCCGTTGCATGATGACGCGCCCGCGTATTCTCATGCTCGACGAGCCCGCAGCCGGTCTTAACCCTAAAGAAACCGAAGACCTCAAAGCGCTAATCAGTGTTTTACGCAACGAGCACAACGCCACCGTGCTGTTGATTGAACACGACATGAAACTGGTCATGAGCATTTCTGACCATATCGTGGTGATCAATCAGGGCACACCTTTGGCTGACGGGACGCCGGAGCAGATCCGCGACAATCCTGAAGTGATCAAAGCCTATTTGGGGGAAGCGTAAATGCTGCAATTTGAAAACGTCTCGACCTTTTACGGCAAGATCCAGGCCTTACACAGCGTCAACGTGGAGGTGCGTCAGGGAGAAATCGTGACCCTGATCGGGGCCAACGGTGCCGGTAAATCGACGCTGATGATGACGTTGTGCGGCTCACCACAGGCCCACAGCGGCAGCATTCGTTATTTGGGCGACGAACTGGTGGGTTTGAGTTCTGCGCAAATCATGCGCAAAAGCATCGCCGTTGTGCCTGAGGGTCGTCGAGTATTTGCCCGCCTGACAGTCGAAGAAAACCTCGCTATGGGCGGATTCTTCACTGAAAAACACGACTATCAGGAACAAATGGACAAGGTGCTGCACCTGTTCCCACGCCTTAAAGAGCGCTTTACCCAGCGTGGCGGCACCATGTCGGGGGGTGAGCAGCAAATGCTCGCCATTGGCCGTGCGTTGATGAGCAAGCCCAAACTCTTGTTGCTCGACGAGCCATCACTGGGGCTGGCACCGATCATCATTCAGCAGATTTTCGACATCATCGAACAACTGCGAGATGAAGGCGTGACAGTGTTTCTGGTTGAACAAAATGCCAACCAAGCGCTGAAAATTGCTGACCGCGCCTACGTGCTGGAAAACGGTCGGGTAGTCATGCAAGGCACTGGCGAGCAATTGCTCAACGATCCAAAAGTACGTGATGCATATCTGGGCGGCTAAACCTGCCTGCTGCACACAGCGGCCCTTCGGGGCCGTTTTTTATGGGCGGCTGTTTTATGAGCACCTACGGGCGATGCCCACCCGAGAACTGGTTCAGCGCCTGACCACTGCGCTGGAACCAACCCACAAGATAATCAGCCAATACCTGCGTACGTCTGGGCAAACCACCCTGATAAGGGTGCACCAGATACATCGGATGGCTGCGCGTCTGATACTCGCACAACAGCCCACGCAAGCGTCCATCAGCCAATTCGGCGCTGAGCATATAAGACGGCAATCGAGCAATGCCTGCACCAATCACAGCAGCCTTTTTCAGCAGGCTGTAATGATTACTGGCGAATGGCCCCGAAACCCGCACACGAAACAACTCGTGTTGCTGGTGGTACTGCCACTCTTCGCGACCACTGTAGTGACTGTTAAGTAAGCAACGATGCTCAACCAATTGCTCCGGTGTATCGGGCTCGCCGTATTGATCTAGATAGGCGGGGCTGGCGCATGTTATTTCGTGCCAGCTCAATACCGGTTTGGCGACCAACCGCTCGTCATTCGCCACTTGCGAGCGAATGGCCAGATCAAAGCCATCACGGCTCAGGTCGCGATAGCTGTTGTTGAGTTCCAGCTCGATTTGTACCTGCGGATAATCACGCGAAAACTCCAGCAGCAGCGCGTCAAAAAAAGTCTCGCCCAGCGACACCGGTACGGTCATGCGCACTGGCCCAGCCATATCGTCTTTGAGTCGCGCCAACGCCTGACGCGCCCTTTCTACCTGCACCACCAACGCCTGTGCTTGCGGCAACAGCGCAACTCCGGCAGCTGTCAGGCTTAAACGGCGTGTTGTGCGATGTAGCAACACCACCGAAAACTGCGCCTCTAGCTGGCTAATGCGCTTGGACAACTGCCCCTTGCTGCACCCCAACTGCTGGGCAGCCAAAGTAAAGCTGCCGGCTTCAATCAACACAGCAAAGGCAGCCAGATCGTCCATTTCGCTCATCGATTGTTTCCGTATGAAAACCAAAGGTTGCCTATTAGTGCGCTTATCGCCTTAAAAAACCACCACTAGACTGAGCCCACACCTCACCAATGAAGGAACACCTCCATGAAAGTCCTGTTGATTGGCGCTAACGGCACCATTGGTTCTGCGATTGATCGTGAGTTGGCCCCGCGTCACGACATCGTGCGTATTGGTCGCAAGAGCGGCGATTTTCAGGTCGACATCAGCGACAGCCACTCCATTCGCCGATTGTTCGAACAGACTGGCCATTTTGATGCGTTGATCTGCGCGGCCGGGAACGTCAACTTCGTGCCCTTGGCGGACATGAGCGAAAAAGATTTCGCACTAGGCCTGCAGGACAAACTCATGGGGCAAGTTAACTTACTGCTGATCGGACGTGAATTTGCCAACGACGGGGCCTCGTTTACCTTTACCAGCGGCGTGATCAACCGCGAGCCCATTCGTACCGGCAGTTCAGCAGCGCTGGTCAATGCGGCATTGGATGGCTTTGTGCGCGCCGCGGCCATTGAATTACCCCGTGGCTTGCGAGTGAACTCGGTCAGCCCAACAGTGCTGCAAGAAGCGATGAGCAAATACGCCCCCTACTTCCGGGGCTTCAAACCAGTGGCAGCTTCAGACGTGGCGCTGGCCTACGCCAAAAGTGTCGAAGGCCTGCACACCGGCCAAACCTATCAAGTGGGCTAAACACTTGTGATGCGCGACTAGCCTCAGTAACGTGGCGGCACTTGCCAGGAGTCCCGATGATGCGTGCTGCCCGTTCCTTAGTTTTGTTCGCCCTGTTGCCCGTATTCGCGGGTTGCCAACTGCTCAATAGCAAAACCCCCGATTCCAATGCCAGCTTGACCCGCTTACAAGGTGAGCTGGTGTCGGCAAATGGCCAATTAGTGTTCCAGCCCTGCGTTGGTCAACAGCGATATGTAGTGCGCGACAGCGCTAACACCACTCTCGTACAAGACGCGATAGAAATGCCTGACACGCCCGGCAAGTTATTCGCCGACATACGTGGCAGCTTTACTGCCAGCACCACGGCGGGCACTGACGGCGAAGTTCAGCTACAACAGCTTTATCGGCTGGAGCGCAACAGTGCAGCCTGCCAAGACCCCAACTTCAAGCAATTGACCGTGCATGCCAACGGCAACGGCCCGGCGTGGGTGGTGCAAGCGGGTGCCAAAGGTTTGGTGCTGGAGCGCGAAGGCCAGCCAAAACTGGCGCTGCCCTTTGTTGAGGAGCAAGTTGGCGACGGCCGCTTTTATCTATCGACCGAAGCCAACAATCAGCACATTGAGTTGTGGGTTGCCCCTCAGCGTTGCACCGACAGCGCCAATGGCAGCGTGCAGCACTTGGGCGCCGAACTGCGCATTAACGGCCAAGTTCAGCGTGGTTGCGGCTATTTTGGCGGCGCGCGTAACGACTAATCGACAACTGTTACTGCACATTGCGCTTTTAGCCTGACAGTACCGCCCCGAAGCGGCTTATAATCGCCGGTTCGCATTAAAGCTGCCGGGGCGCCCCAGTGGCCCGCAAATTGGACCCTGACATGTTACGAATCACCGAACTCAAGTTGCCGATCGACCATCCCGAAGAAGACCTTCGCCCTGCCATCCTGCAGCGCTTGGGCATCGCCAGCGATGAACTGCTCGATTTCACCTTGTTCAAGCGCAGCTACGACGCACGCAAAAAATCGTCCGAGCTGTGCTTTATCTACACCATTGACCTGAGCGTGCGCGATGAAACGCCGCTGCTGATCAAGTTCGCGGATGACCGCAACGTCAATCCAGCCCCCGATGTCAGCTACAAAGTAGTAGGCCAGGCACCGCAGGACTTGAGCGAGCGGCCAATTGTGGTCGGTTTTGGGCCGTGCGGTATCTTCGCAGGCCTGCTGCTGGCACAAATGGGCTTCAAGCCGATCATCATTGAGCGCGGCACAGAAGTGCGCCAGCGCACCAAAGATACCTGGGGCCTATGGCGTAAAAACGTGCTCAACCCTGAGTCCAACGTGCAGTTTGGTGAAGGCGGCGCGGGGACATTCTCGGACGGCAAGCTCTACAGCCAAATCAAAGACCCGAAACACCACGGTCGTAAAGTCCTGCACGAGTTTGTCAAAGCGGGCGCGCCTGATGAAATTCTCTATGTCAGCAAGCCGCACATCGGTACGTTCCGTCTGACCGGCGTTGTTGAAAACATGCGCCAGCAGATCATCGCACTGGGCGGCGAAGTGCGCTTTGAACAGCGCGTGACTGACGTGCTGATCGAAGACGGGCAACTGACTGGCGTGATGCTGGCTAATGGCGAGCAACTGAATTCACGCCACGTGATCATGGCGCTGGGCCACAGTGCCCGTGACACCTTCCGCATGCTTCACGGTCGCGGCGTGTACATGGAAGCCAAGCCATTTTCGGTGGGTTTCCGCATTGAACACCCGCAGTCATTGATCGACAGTGCCCGTTTGGGCAAGTACGCCGGTCACCCAAAACTGGGGGCCGCCGACTACAAATTGGTGCACCACGCCAAAAACGGTCGCTCGGTTTACAGCTTCTGCATGTGCCCTGGTGGCACAGTGGTTGCGGCCACCAGCGAACCAGGCCGCGTTGTTACCAACGGCATGAGCCAATACTCGCGTAACGAGCGCAATGCCAACTCCGGCATCGTGGTTGGCATCACCCCTGAAGACTATCCGGGCGGGCCATTGGCCGGCATCGAGCTGCAGGAGCGTCTCGAAGCTCACGCCTACGTGCTGGGTGGCAGCAACTACGAAGCTCCGGCGCAACTGGTTGGCGACTTTATAGCGGGCAAACCGTCTACCGAGTTGGGCAGCGTTGAGCCGTCTTACAAGCCGGGCGTTGCGTTGGGCGATTTGGCGCTGGCCTTGCCTGATTACGCCATTGAAGCCATTCGTGAAGCCTTGCCTGCATTTGAAAAGCAGATCCGAGGTTTCTCAATGCACGATGCCGTGCTGACCGGTATCGAAACCCGCACATCATCACCGCTGCGCATGACCCGTGACGCGTCGATGCAAAGCCTGAATGTCAAAGGCCTGTTCCCGGCTGGCGAAGGTGCAGGTTACGCAGGCGGTATTCTGTCTGCCGGTGTTGATGGGATTCGGATTGCCGAAGCCGTCGCCCGTGACATCTTGGGCATTGAGGCTTAAGCCTTTGGCTCGATAGCAAAGAGCGTGCTGGTGACAATAACGCCAGCACGCTTATTACGATTTAAACACCCGCCCTCAACACCCCGCCAGGCAACGCTGCGCCCTGCTCCACGCAGGCTTTCACCGCGTCGATCAGACCTTGCAGCGCATAACCTTGAGCGCTGAGCCACTGTTCATCGTAGTAAGTGGTTGCATAACGCTCACCGCCATCACACAAAATCGCCACGATCGAACCTGACTCACCGCTGGCCACCATGTGCTGCGCCGCAACGAGTGCGCCTATCAGGTTAGTCCCGCTGGAACCGCCAACCCGTCGTCCCAATCGCAGCGCCAGATAGTGCATGGCCGCCAGCGACAAGGCGTCCGGTACTTTCACCATCGCGTCGATTACCTTGGGCAAAAAGGACGCTTCAACCCGTGGTCGGCCAATGCCCTCAATGCGAGAGCCACAATCAAGCTGCAATCGGGTATCACCACTCACATAAGAGTCGAAAAACACCGAGCGCTCAGCATCCGCGCACAACACCCGCGTGCTGTGTTGGCGATAACGCACATATCGCCCCAAGGTCGCAGTGGTGCCGCCCGTGCCGGGGCTTGAAATCAACCAGCTCGGCTCCGGGTGACGCTCAAAGCGCAGCTGCTGAAAGATGGATTCGGCGATGTTGTTGTTTGCCCGCCAGTCAGTCGCTCGCTCGGCGTAGGTGAACTGATCCATGAAGTGGCCGCCGGTTTCCCGGGCCAAGCGTTCTGACTCCGACTGAATTTGCGTCGGGTCTTCAACCAAATGGCTTTGGCCGCCATAGAAGGCAATTTGATCGATTTTGGCCGGCGAGGTGCTGGCAGGTATCACGGCAATAAAAGGCAACCCCAGCAAACGCGCAAAATACGCCTCTGACACCGCCGTTGAACCACTTGAGGCTTCAATGACTGGCGAGCCTGCCTTCAACCAGCCATTACACAGCGCATACAAAAACAATGAGCGCGCCAAGCGATGTTTAAGGCTGCCCGTCGGGTGACTGGACTCATCCTTAAAATACAGCTCGATACCCGGCAAACCTGGCAACGCCAGCGGGATCAGGTGCGTGTCGGCGCAACGCTGAAAATCCGCTTCAATTATTCGTATGGCTTCACGTGCCCATTGGCGGTCGTCGATCATGAAATTGGCTCGTAATGGCAAGCGGCCAGGCTTTACCACCACGGTAGGCGCTGCTCTGCGTGCGTCAAAAGTAGGTGCATCCTAAGGTATTTCTCACTACTGACACAGACACAATAACGACTCAATTTGACACACAACTGCTAGGCTTTTTAAGGTCGTGATATCAGGCAACTGCTTATAACAAAAAAGAATATATTTTTTGTTTTAACAACTAACGGCACGGGTTAGGGTGTCGCACCCTTTAACTATTCAATGGAGAGCGACCTTGCCTCTGCGTAGTACTTTCACTCGTTTCTTTCAGTTGGAAGCTGCCAGCGGTTTGCTATTGATTGCCGCAGCCGCTCTGGCTTTGATCATCAATAACTCACCGCTTTCTCACTTCTACACAGCCTTTTTGGATGTGCCGGTGGCGGTTCAAATCGGCGCCCTGCAAATCGCCAAACCCTCGTTGCTGTGGATCAACGACGGCCTGATGGCTTTGTTCTTCCTGCTCATTGGTCTGGAGGTCAAACGCGAGCTGCTCGAGGGTCATTTGTCCAAACCCTCACAAGTGGTTCTGCCCGGCGCAGCCGCTATTGGCGGGATGGTGGTTCCAGCGCTCATTTACTGGTTTCTGAACAAGGACAACCCGGCCGCCCTTGGCGGTTGGGCCATCCCGATGGCCACCGACATTGCCTTTGCCCTCGGCGTGTTAGCGCTGCTCGGCAAGCGTGTGCCGGTGTCGTTGAAGCTGTTTCTGATGACGCTGGCAATCATCGACGACCTGGGCGCAATCATCGTGATTGCCGTGTTCTACTCCAGCGAGTTGTCCGGCCTGTCACTGTTGTTGGCTGCTGCGTGCCTGGTGGCGTTGATTGTGATGAATCGCATGGGCGTGGTGAAAATCGCGCCTTACATGATCATCGGCCTGATCCTGTGGGTGTGCGTGCTCAAGAGCGGCGTACATGCGACGTTGGCGGGCGTGACACTGGCGTTCTGCATTCCGCTGCGAACCAAAAATTCCGAGCCTTCGCCTCTGCTGAGCATCGAGCATGCGCTACATCCTTGGGTGGCTTACGGGATTTTGCCGCTATTTGCATTCGCCAACGCAGGCGTATCACTGGCGGGCGTTAACCTGCACAGCTTCACCCACCATGTCCCAATGGGTATTGCGGCGGGTTTGCTGATTGGTAAAACCGTGGGCGTGTTTGGTTTGACGTGGCTTGCCATCAAAACCGGCCTCGCGGCACTGCCTGCGGGCGCGAACTGGGGTCAGGTGTTTGGCGTGGCCATTCTGTGCGGGATAGGCTTCACCATGAGTCTGTTCGTTGGCTCGTTGGCGTTTGTCGCGGGTAGCAGCGAATACGTGGGCATGGACCGCATGGGCATCCTGACCGGCTCGATCCTCGCAGCACTGATCGGGTATGGTGTGACGGCGTTCTTTAGCCGCAATCAACAACCCGCTTAACCGCGTAGGCGCGAGTTTACTCGCGATGCACTTACGCAATAAAAACCCCCGAACAGCATAAGCTGGCCGGGGGTTTTTATTTTTTGCGATAAACCCGTGGGCTTATTGGGTCACGCGGCTGGTGCCATCAACCGTCATGATGCGCACGCGCTCGCCAGTACGGAAGACCTGATTCGGCTCAACCTGCTGCACATAAGCACGGGTGCTGCCGTCATCTTCACGCACGGTGATTTCTACGCCCTGAGTTTTGGTCAGGCCAGACTCAGCAGCAGAACCCAGCAAACCACCTGCGACGGCGCCAATTACGGCGGTCACGATGCTGCCACGGCCACCACCGATAGCACTGCCACCCACACCACCCACGATTGCACCTGTTGCAGCGCCGATCGGGGTCTTGGTGCCTTCAATTTGTACAGGGCGTAAGGCAACGATTGTGCCCATACGAACGGTTTGTACGCGACGCGCTTCATCACGCGAGTATGTGTCGCCGGTCAAGCTTGAGGTGCAGCCGCTCAACAAGACTGTCATGGTAGAAAAAGCAGCAATTAACAGTACGGACTTACGCATGAGATCAACTCCAATAGATCAGGGATTCATTAAACTCCGCAGCCGGGGGCATGTCACCGCACGGCGCAGATAAAATGGCCTTTATTCAGCGCCTGTACAGCCAGGCCAGGCCCCACAGCCATTTAAAAACTTAAGCAAAGGGTAGCGCGTAATAACAAAACTTGCGCCGCCCGCCACAGGATTGCCATGGACTACTTCATCATTTTCATCACCACGGCCGCAGGTTTGTATTTTCACGGGTGGTTGTATGTGCGCATTAAACGCTGGATGGATCGAGATTTGGCGCTGTCGCTGGCAGCAGACGATGCCGACAAGAAGGCCTTTATGCTGGAGCGCCTTAAACTTGCCCATCAGCAAAAAGTAAAACGCCGCGACTTGCCAGCATGGCTGCAAGCGGCCGCGGCTGATTACTCAGTCAAGGCGCCAAACGCTCGCGCGTCCAGTCAGCCCCCTCAAGCCGGTAGTTAAGCCTGTCGTGCAAACGGCTGGGGCGCCCTTGCCAAAACTCGATGCGCTTGGGCAGTAGCCGAAAACCACCCCAGTGCTCAGGGCAGTGTGGTTGGGTGTCACTGAAGCGTGCCTCAGTAGCCTTGAGCAACTCGGTTAATGCTTCACGGCCACTGATCACCTGGCTTTGCGGCGAAGCCCACGCTCCAATCCGGCTGCCCAGTGGGCGAACCTGATAGTAGGCGTCGGACTCTTGCGCCGTAACCTTGACCACGTCGCCTTCGATGCGCACCTGACGCTCCAGTGTCGGCCAGAAGAACGTCATTGCAGCGAATGGCCGCTCTACCAGTTGCTGGCCTTTGGCGCTGGTGTAGTTGGTAAAAAAGGTGAACCCTTTTTCGTCCAACCCTTTGAGCAGCAAAACCCGGCAATGCGGTCGACCTTCGGCGTCCACCGTCGCCAACGTCATGGCATTGGCCTCGACCGGTGGCTGCTCGGTTTTGACAGCATCAGCAAACCACTGATGAAACAACGCGAAAGGTTCCGCCGGGGCCTGAGCCTCGGCGAGCCCGTCACGGGTGTAGTCACGTCGCATATCGGCCAACGCTTGAGTCATGACACCCTCCCGTAGATCAAACCATCAGTTTTTGGCTTGGGTGTTGGCAGCATCTTTTTTGGCCGCAGCTTTTGCCACCACTGGTTTTTTGGCAGGTGCCGCTTTTACAGGCTTTTTAGCTGGCGTTGCTTTCTTGGCCACCACTGCCTTTTTAGCGGGTGCAGCGGCCTTTTTGCTCGAAGCTTTTGGCGCCGCTACTGCCGGTTGTACGGCCAGCAGTTCAGCAGGCGACAACGCAGGCTGGCTGTATTTGCTGACCAAAGCCAACATGGTGTTTTGCGGGGTCATCAGGATTTCAACCCGGCGGTTCAGCGCCCGGCCTTCGTTACTGTCGTTGGCTGCACGCGGCATAACCGAGCCCATGCCACGCAAGGTCAGGCGATTGCTCTGCAAGCCGCTCAAGCGGAAGATCGCAGCCACAGATTTGGCGCGATCCAGACTCAACTTGGTATTGGCAGCCATCGCACCCGTGGTGTCGGCATGGCCCAGTACCAGAACGGCTGTTTTAGGGTCACCTTCAACCACTTTAGCCACGCGAGTGAACGGGCCGAGCATGTTAGGCATCAGCAAATCCGGGCGAGTGGCTTTAAACGAGCTGTCAGCGGAGGCTACGATCACCAGCAGGTTCTCACGACGCTCCAACTTCAGGTTGGTGTCTTTGATGGCCAAACGCAGGCGCGGCTCATACTCATCCAACCAGGCTTGGGTAATTTTCGGATCTGGCATTGGAATAACTTTGGTAGCAGCTGTCTTCGAGTCTTTGGCGTCGCTACCACCGAATGGCCACCACCAGTTCTTCTCTGTCTTGGTGCTTGCAGCGGGGGCTACAACTGCTACGGCTTTTTCTTTTTCGACGGCGGCCTTGGCGGCAGGCGGCGTAACTTTTTTGTCGGTTGCGCTGGCGTTTTTGTCAGCCGCAGTGGACGCCTGATCACTCGATCCCAGTTGCCACCATTTGTGGCCACCTTCGGCGTCATTCTGTGGAGTTTGTGCGCAACCGGTAATAGCCAGGCAAAGAGCCAAAGCGAGGGTCTTATTAGATGACATTGAATATCCACACAATGAATTAAGAATAAAGAGGCGCTATGCCCACATAAAAAAACGTATTAAACACATAAAAGCTACAGCGTTCCGACCTACGGCCTACAAATACCCCGTTATAGACAGTCGGCCAAAACTTTAACCAGCTTTTGTGCTCGCGGGTCCATCAGCACATAGGGCCCTAGTGTATTCGTGACGAAGCCAAATGCCACCTCAGAATCGGGGTCAGCAAACCCGATCGAGCCACCTGCACCCGGATGACCAAACGCTTTAGGCCCAAGCCCATACGTAGCGTTAGGCACACTGGGTTGATCAAGCATGCAACCAAGCCCCAAACGGGTTTGGGTGCGTAAGGTTTTGTCCTCACCCAAGCTGTGTTCACGCGTCAACTCAGCAAGCATTTCGCTCTCCAGCAAACGCCCATCCAGCAAGCCGCTATAAAACCCCGCCAAGCTGCGTGCGTTGCCGTGACCATTGGCCGCTGGCTGCTCCATCCGTCGCCACTGCGGCTTGTTAGTGCTGGTCATGATAGACGGCGGGTTGGTAAATGCCCGGGTGCTCATGGACGTAGGCTCTTTCATCATCGCCTGTAACAAACGTTGAGCCGCAGCATCCCCAATATTGCCCTTGCTGCGAGCGACATGCGCGACCCGATAAAACTCTTCGTCAGCCAAACCAACATGGAAGTCCAGCCCCAGCGGCTGTGCCGTGCGCGCCATGATCGACTGACCGGCACTACGCCCATCAGCGCGACGAATCAACTCGCCCACCAGCCAGCCATAAGTGATAGCCGCATAACCATGCCCTTCACCCGGCGTCCACCACGGCGCCTCAGCAGCCAAGGCGTCGACCATCACCTGCCAGTCATACAAGGCCTCTGGCGGCATCAGTTCACGCAAGGCTGGTAACCCGGCTCGATGGCTCAGCAGTTGACGCAATGTAATGGACTCTTTGCCCGCTGCCGAAAACTCGGGCCAATAGCGCGCCACCGGTACGTCCAGCTCAAGCTTGCCCTCTTCCACCAGTTGCAACGCCGTGACGGCGGTAAAGGTTTTGGTGCAGGAAAACAGATTAACAAGGGTGTCGGTGTGCCAAGGCTGCTCGCCGTCTTTATCAGCAGTCCCGGCCCACAGATCAATGACGGTTTCGCCGCCCACTTGGATGCACAACGCCGCACCGCGCTCTTGCGGGTCGTTAAAAATCTCTGCAAACGCTTCGCGCACTGCTTCGAACTTAAGGTCGTGAAAACCCTGAATCTGCACCCGTACCTCCTGGATCAAGCTTCGCTCAACAAGGGGTGCATTGTTCCAGCCCTAGTCAGATTTTGAAACAGAGTAAACAACTCCTTTCGTACAATTTTCACGTCTAGTACGCGTGGCGCAGACGCTATCAACCCATGAGTGGATTTTTCGTGAAAAAGCCAAGCCCTGACGCTAACGTGCTCGCGTTAGCCGCAGTTGCGTACTATCGCGAGCACCCCTAACAACCGCCCGCCAAACCTAAAGCGCTGCGTAAGCCAAGGTGGCGAGTTTTTGAACACGAGGGTCCATCAGCACATGGCTGCCCATCGTGTTAGTGACAAAACCAAACGTCACCTCTCGCTCAGGGTCGGCAAAAGAAACCGGGCCACCCAACCCTACATGACCAAATGCGTTGGGGCCCATGCAATGCGTTGCCCCCGGCTCAGTCGGTTGTTCCATCATGCAGCCCAACCCATAACGCATGGGGCGCAGCAAGGTGCGATCCATACTTTTGCTGTGCTCACGAGTGAAGTCTTCCAACAAATCAGGGCCAATCAAACGCCCAGCCAACAGCGCACTGTAAAACCCGGCCAAACCGTGGGCGGTGCCATGCCCATTGACGCCCGGCTGCTGATGCGCCCACCAACGCGGGTCATCTGTTTGGCTAGGTGAGTTGGAAGGGTTGGTAAACGCGAGGGTTGCCACATGTTCGGGCTCACCGACCAACACGTTGCGCAGGTCTTGCGCATAGTTGTCGCCAACTCGGCCCGGTGCGCGTTCGAAATAAGCGATGCGGTGGAAGTGCTGTGGCTCTACCCCCATGTGAACTTCCAGCCCGTTGGGTTGCGAAATCTGCTCCCTAATAAAGGTGCAAGGGGCTCGGCCATCAACGCGCCGAATGAGTTCTCCCACGATCCAGCCGTAAGTAGTGGCACCGTACGCTACGTCTGTGCCCGGCGCCCACCAAAGAGGCTCGGCCGCCATCACCTCAATCATGGCTTCCCAGTCGTACATAACAGGGCTACGACTGGGTAAGCGCAGTGCAGGCACCCCAGAGGTATGGGACAACACCTGACGCAAAGTGACCCGTTCTTTACCGCCTTGCGCAAACTCTGGCCAGTAGTGCGCAACCGGAACATCCAGCTCCAGCTTGCCCTGCTCCACCAGCATTAAGGCGGCCACTGCGGTAAAAGGCTTGATGGCACAGTAGGTATTGACCAACGTGCCGTGATCCCAAGGTTTATTACCTTCTAAATCCGCCACACCCGCCCAGAGATCCACAACCGTTTCACCGCCAACTTGTACGCAAACGCCAGCGCCTCTCTCTTGAGGGTCATCAAAAATGGCCTCAAACGCTTGCTGAACGGCTTCGAATCCTGCTGCACACTTCCCTTTTGCGTCCATATCGAAGGCTCCATTCAATTGAGTGGAAAACCTTAGTTCTAGAGGGGCAGTACGCCACGTCACAGCCACCCGATAGCGACGAACAGTATCGCCGCCTGTCGGGTTTCAGATAATCAGTGACTTTTAACGGGTGCTGGGCTGTGAGAGCTGGTTTTGACGGCCTGCTCTGCTTGAGCCTGCCCCTTGGCTGCCTCTTGCCCGATCTGATCAAGCAGACCCAGGTTCGCTTTGCGCACACTGTCGACAAAGCCTGTAAAAGGCAGGTCAGTGATCCCAATCATGCCGAAATGGCCGTTTTCACCATCCAGCAAACGCCCGGTCACTGGCTGATCCAGGTACTGAAACCAATGCACGCCCACAATGGAGGGCTCATCTGCGGCTTGCTTGAGGAACTTGGCGTAAGCAGGGCCACGCGCTTGCTCATTAGGCACCTCTGTCACGCCGCCCCAAAATGGGCCGCGATCGCGGGAGCCGAAATTGAACTCGGTGATCATCACCGGCTTATCTAACTCATGCAGTTTCGCGAAGTCATAACCGTCCTGCGGTTGCAGGGTATAGAAGTTAAAACTCAGCACATCGCAGTACTGCGCGCAGGAGGCCACGGCCTCTGGAGTGCTGGCGGCAAAACGCCCGCCAAGCATCAGATGGTTGGGGGCGTGCCACTTCAATGAATCAGTGATGGTTTTGAAATAGGTGTCAGCGAACACCTTTTGAAAGTGCTGATAATCCGCCTCGATCTGCGGGTGTTCAGCATTAGGCAATGGGGCTTCAAAACCTGGGTCTTCCATCAATTCCCAAGCCGGGATATCTACCCCCCACGCCTTGGACAAACCTTGCTGGTTGCGGTACTTGTCGCGCAATTGCTTAAGGAAGGCGCGCTTGGCCGGCACATCAGTGCTTAAGCGCAACGTGCCATAGGCCAGCGCGTAGCGTGATTTAGGGTCGTTGCCAGGGCCCGCCCATGCCAATTCGTTATCGGCGAAATAACCGATCAGCCAGGGATCATCGCGGTGATCACGCGCAGCAATCGCGACCGCTCGTTCAGTGGCCATCGCAAAACGCGGGTCAAACGGGTCAGGCATGCCGCCCCACCAGTCAGCGCCGGTGCTGATACTGGCGTAATCGCCCACAATCGACAGCGGCAAGGTGTAAGGCACTCGATCGTTTAGGCCTAGCGCCGGATCGCTCCAGTTGCCAATGGTGTTGAACCCCCAAGCTTGCAAGCGATCCAGAGTGTGGGTCTGCCAGCGTTTAGCGTCGAAAACAACAGGCGGGCAAGGCACAGCAGGCTCGGCTTGGGTCACCGCACAGGGCTGGCCGTAAAGGCGTTGCAGGTTGGCCCCATAAAAGTTGTACCAACGCCCGGCATTAAACCCCCGGCCCTGAGAGGCTCCGTTGCCGTTCACATGATCGGCGTTGCCGTAAAAATTACCCAACGGCGCGCTGCCTTCGGGCAGATCGGTAAACATCCATTCACGCCCGGTCACGTAGGTCTGACTGTCATTGGCAGTGACGGCGTTCAAGCCCAACGAGTAAAACGGGTGCCCCTCTGGGGTGACCAAATGCCAGCGGCCGTTACGCTTTTCGGTATGGAAAAACCCCGTAGCCTTAAATGTCGGGCCTTTAAGCAACCCACCAAAGGTGTCTTGCTCGCTACGTGCCGCCAACCAACCTTTAAGCTGTTGTTGCTCTTTGGCAGCCGCCGCTTTTAGCTGCTCGTCATTGCTTACACGCTCTGGCCATTTGGCGCGTGTGGACTGGCCGTAACCGTCAACAATCGAGCCGTACACCGCCTTGATCACACCCTCGCCATCCTGCACGCCAAAACGCTCCAGCAAGATGCTTTGCGCAGCAGAAGGTTGCGGGATCGACAAGGTGACCGACACCACTTGACTACGATCTATCTCGCCTTCACTGCCAGCCAACAGAATGCGCTGCCCCTCAAGGGTCATCGGCATTGGCGGGCCTGCGCGCATGCCTTGGCTACGGGGCGAATTGGCTTGCAAAGGCAGCAGCAAGGTTTGAGCAGGCCCAGCCGGCAGGTCAATGCGACTGGTGAGGGTTTTGCCGTTGCTGCTTTGTACCGTGACGTCGAGGGTCAACGCCCAGCTCATCGCATTTTGGATGCGCAGGGTCATCATCCCCGAGCCGGACCAGTCCCAGGTACCACTTTGCGGGGTCAAACGCAGGCTGGGCGCAGTGGCCGGGTTGAAGGTTACGCGGCGCAGCACTTCACCTTCCGCTGTTTGCTCCGCGTTGTATTGCGGCAAGCTCGCATCCACGGTCACCACTTGCACCACATCAGCGGGGCGGACGAAGTTGAACAAGGTTTGTTGACCCGCAGGCGCCGCCCAAAGCGGGGTCGCGACCATCAACGCAAAAACAGCAGATAACGAACGGCCAATCATATGGATCTGGGTCTCCCTAACGACCGAAAGCGGCCTGTGAGGTGCTAAGAGTCAAAGCATAGGTCGCAAAGTCGGAAATTACGCCGACTCGCTCTTAAGAAATTTCACGCCGAAATGGCGGCAACGCGTTGAGAATAGCCTTGCCGTAGCGCTGAGTGACCAAACGCCGATCGAGCAGAGTAATCGTGCCGCGATCCTGTTCGGTTCGCAGCAACCGCCCGCAAGCCTGCACCAACTTGAGCGAGGCATCAGGCACGGAGATTTCCATGAACGGGTTACCGCCACGGGCTTCGATCCATTCGGCCAATGCCGCTTCAACCGGGTCATCGGGCACTGAAAACGGGATTTTGGCAATCACCACGTGCTCGCAATAAGCGCCGGGCAAATCGACCCCTTCTGCAAAGCTGGCCAGCCCGAACAACACGCTGGAGTCGCCACCATCAACACGCGCCTTGTGCTTGTTGAGGGTTTCTTGCTTGGACAAGTTGCCCTGAATAAACACCTGCTTGCGCCAATCACGCTCCAGGCCGTCAAACACGTCCTGCATTTGTTTGCGTGATGAAAACAGCACCAATGTGCCCCGCGAACCCTCAACCAGATCCGGCAGGTCACGGATGATCGCTGCGGTATGGGCCATTGCATCGCGTGGGTCGGCTTTAAGATCCGGCACTCGCAACACACCTGCATCCGCGTGGTGAAACGGGCTGGGCACCACGGCTGTCACGGCGGCTTTAGGCAGACCTGCACGCATGCGAAAACGATCAAAAGTGCCTAAAGCGGTCAACGTCGCCGAGGTCACCAGAGCGCCGTAGGCTACGTTCCACAGGTTTCGACGCAACATCTCGGCGGCCAGAATGGGGCTGGCGTTTACTTCAATGTCAAAGAGTGACCCGCTTTCGGCCAAAGTTAACCAGCGCGCCATTGGCGGGTTATCTTCCGGGTCTTCTACGGTAAAGGCCGTCCACAATTCCCAGTTACCTTGGGCGCGGGACAACAAACTGCCGAACAGCGGGTACCACTCTTCGGCCTGATTGCTGGTAATACCGATATTGACCTCGCCATCCATGCCGTCCTTGAGGATCTCGGTCAGGCGGGTGAACAGGTCTGTGAGGCGTGAAAAACCCTTCTTCAGCTCAATGCCCATTTCACGTAGATGGTCAGGGATCAAACCGCCAACAAAGCGATGGCGCGGGCGCTCACGGCCCTCGGGTTCTTCACCTACTTTAAAGTCGGCAATTTGCTCACAAGCCGAGAACATGAACTGTTGCTGCGCCTTGATCTCTTTGGCCAGCTCCGGCACTTGCTCCAGCAAGCGGCCCAAGTCGCCCGGCAGCGGGTGTTGCGCCAGCAATTTGGTGAGGTTTTTGGCAGTTTGCTCCAGCCAATCGGCAGTCGAACGCAAACGCGTGTAATGGGCAAAGTGGCCGATGGCCTTGTCTGGCAGGTGATGGCCTTCATCGAACACGTAAAGCGTGTCACGCGGATCAGGCAACACCGCACCGCCACCTAACGCCAGATCGGCCAGCACCATGTCGTGGTTGGTGACAATCACGTCCACCTTGCTCATGCCTTCGCGGGCTTTATAAAAAGCACACTGGCCGAAGTTCGGGCAATGACGATTGGTGCACTGGCTGTGGTCGGTGGTTAAACGCGCCCAATCCTGATCTTCGAGGGCTTGAGGCCAGCTATCTCGGTCGCCATCCCACTTATTACCGGCCAGCTTCTCGATCATGCTGGTAAACAATTTTTGGCTGGCTTCATCGACCTCGATCTTGAAGCCCTCTTCCTCAAACAGCTGCGCCGTCGCGGTTTGCGCGTGGCCTTCTTGCAGCAGCATGTCGAGTTTGGACAGGCACATATAACGCCCACGGCCCTTGGCCAGCGCAAAGCTGAAATTCAGCCCGCTGTTGCGCATCAAGTCGGGGAGGTCTTTGTAAACAATCTGCTCTTGCAGCGCGACAGTGGCCGTTGCGATGACCAAGCGCTTGCCGGCGGCCTTGGCGGTAGGAATCGCAGCCAAGCTGTACGCCACGGTTTTACCGGTGCCAGTGCCCGCCTCAACGGCGACCACAGCAGGGTCGCCACTGCGATGGCCTTCTTCGTCGGTGTCAATGTCGCCCAACACCTTGGCGACTTCGGCAATCATCAAACGCTGGCCATAGCGTGGCTTGAGGCTTTTAGCTTCGAGAAAACGCGAGTAGGCGCCCTGGATCTGGGATTTGAGTTCGTTACTAATCATGGTTCTTCGGGCGCAAGAAACGCTGGATAAATTTTCAGTGGTTCGAATGGCCGCTATCATACCCCGCTAATTCATCCTGCGCCGAACGGAGTACCCCGATGACTGCTTTTGCCCTCGCCTACAGCCTGCATGTATTGGCCGCCCTGATATGGGTCGGCGGCATGTTTTTCGCCTGGATGATTCTGCGCCCAGCCGCTATGACGGCCCTTGAAGGCCCGCAGCGATTAAAACTGTGGGTGCAGGTGTTTCAACGATTTTTTGTTTGGGTGTGGGTCGCCGTTGTGATTTTGCCGATAAGCGGTGTGGGCTTGTTACAAATACGCTTCAACGGTTTCGAAACTGCGCCGCGTTATGTGCAAATCATGATGGGCTTGTACATCGTCATGGTGGCGCTGTTTATTCGGATTCAATCGCTGCAACTACCTGAGTTGCGCAAAGCAGTTGAGGCACAGGATTGGGCCGCAGGCGCAAGCGCCTTGGGCCGGATTCGCAGATGGGTGGGGTGCAATTTGATTGTGGGGTTGGTGTTAGTGGCGATTGCAGCGGCACGCCCCATGTTTTGAAAACGCCCGCTCGACATAGCCTGCGGCAGCCGTGCGTGACAACTGCCGCAAACGCATCACAAGCGCTGAATAATCAGCGCACCCGGCGCTCCTGCCTCACCCGGCTCACCGGCAAGCCCCGCGTGGCCTGACTTACCGCCATCAGCGCGATAAACAATGCAGCCCTTGGATTTACCGCCAGCGCCTGCGCGCCCTGCTTCGCCCGGCTTACCGCCTGCTCCACCATCAACACGCACTTTAATCAGCTCATCGGGGTAATCGCGAGGCAGTTCGAGCCGGACTTGCGCACCTGCAGCGCCCTGCTGGCCATTGCCGCCGTTATCACCATTTGCACCTTTGCCCGCTTGGCCCCACGTACAGCCTGGATCTTCGCCGTTACCGCCATCGAGCCCTACAAAACCTGGGGCTCCGGTGCCACCACGGGCATCAATCGACAATTGCGGGGCTTGCAGCGAGTCAAACCGCAAGGTCAAGTCGCGAGCAGGCCGCGCTGGTTTTTCGAACGTGCCACTGGCACCACGCGCATTGATCTGGCTCCCGCTGTCGAGTTCAGCATGAGCAACTCGCAGTTCAATCCCGCGCTCGCCAGGAACAATGGTAATGCGCGCCTCATGACCTAAACGCAGTTGGTCGATGTTGACCTGAGTAACTCCCGCCGGGATCAGCAAGGTGCCGTAGTCGGCAACTTCAAGCTTTTCGAGCTGCAATACGCTGGTATTGGCCGGTAAACGCATCAAGGTGTTGGCTTGCACTTGCACCACATCCGCCTGAGCAAAAGGGCTGCACAACGCAGCCAATAAACATAACTTACGCATGGCGCGCGCCTTGTTCTGAAGGTTTAGGGAGGGTTTGCACGTGCAGGATTCCAACCAAAAGGATATACAACCGATCACGCCAAGGGTGCGGGCGACCTTGCAGGCTGCTATTGAACAGCACCAGTTCCAGCATGTGCGTCAACAGCAATAGGCTAGCGGCCAGGTTAATCAGCAAATCAAATGGGTTGATCAGCGGTTTAAACACATTGATCAGGGCTACTCCCCAGAACAACAGCGTCAAAACCTTCCCCAGCCCCCAAAACACCTTCATACAACCGCCCTTTTATGTTTTTTCTTTGAGCGCACATTAACGGCTTGCATGAGGGCTACGCCAGAGGCCGGGTGAAAAATATATAAAAGCGCGAGGTTCGCCGCTGGTTTGACGAAGTTACTCAGACCAGCGGTGCCCCTTAACGCTTAATGTGCAGCTCTACCCTGCGGTTTTGCGTCCGACCTTGTTCAGTTGCGTTATCGGCCACAGGCTGATTTTCGCCCATGCCCTGACTGGTCACTTTAGCCGCCGGGATCCCTTGGCTGATCAAGTAGGTGGCCACACTATTGGCGCGTCGCCCGGAAAGTTTTTGGTTGTAGGCATCTGAGCCTTGGCTGTCGGTGTAGCCAACGATGTTGATATTAACGATGTCAGCGTTGCTCAATTTAGCCATCAGAGGTGCCAGTTGATTGCGCGCCTCAGTAGTCAGTTCGGCCGAATCAAAGGCAAATAACACAGGCCCTTGATCACTCAGCGTTATGACCTCGTCTTGCACCACGACTGCTTCTGGCACGCTGGCTGTGGCCGGATATTGCGGCAGCGGGCAACCGTTGTGACTCACTGGCGTGTTGGCGGGGGTGTCGGGGCATTTGTCACGGCGATCAAACACGCCATCACCGTCTTCATCGCCGTCTTGGGCATAGCAGATCAGGCCGCCGGTAATCAGGCCCAATGCCGCGCCACCACCGGCCCAAGCCCCGCTTTCGATAGCGCCAAGCCCTCCGCCCACCAAGCCGCCGAGCAGGCTGCAAATAGGCCAGGTACGTTGATTTAGTGGGGCGGTGCCATCACTGGTAGTGCTACAGCCTGTCAGTACACCGCTCAGAAGAAGAGCCGGCAAAACGGCCCGTGATAGGACTTTCATCGTGAATGCTCCTGTGTCACCGGCCGATACCGGTTACACAGGAGTAAAGACCCGCATTCACGGCTACACAAGCCGCGCAGGACAAGGACCTCAGCGAATAATTTGAATCACCGTGCGGCGGTTTTGTGCGCGCCCCTCTGGCGTCTGATTGCTGGCCACAGGGTTCGATTCACCACCACCGGCCACAGACACAAATTGGCTGCGCGGCACACCGCTGTCGATCAAATAGTTGACCACTGCTTGCGCCCGCTCTTTCGACAGTTTGAGGTTGTAGGCTTCGCTGCCCACACTGTCGGTATAACCGGTGACTTTGAGCTGAGCATTGGCCGCATCTTTTTTCAGGCGTGCGGCAATAACGTTGAGTTTTTCCTTGTCTGTGGCAGTCAATTTTGCCGAGTTGAATTCAAAGTGAACGTCGCGCACCACAATGGTTTCTTCAACCACCACGACTTCCTGAACGACCACTACTTCCACTATCGGGCAACCTGTCGCATCAACCTGCACCCCTCTTGGCGTATCAGGGCATTTATCGCGGCTGTCAGGCACGCCATCTGCGTCCGCATCGCCATCACCATGCACCCAGCAATAAGCGGCAGCCATACCCGCGCCAAACACTGCCCCGCCGCCCGCCCAAGCCGAACTTTGTATGGCGCCCAACGCCGCCCCGCCCACACCACCAACGGCTGCGCAGGTGGGCCAGTCGGTTTTTTGCAACCCGGCGCAGCCCGTCAACACACTGGTGAGAACAATCAAAGGGACTGCTGTTCTGATAATGCTCATAAAGGGGTCTCTCCTGAGGGTCGGCGATTGGCCGATGCTCTGGAAGTAAAGACGCCGGTTTTGTTATGCGCCAGCAAAGTGCCATAAGCCTGCCCGACGTTAATGCCCCTAGGCCTATACGTCTTGGCACGCTAGTCTTGGGCGCTCTGATTGAGGACTTTCAATGACGCTTGGTATTTCGCCCCGTACACCCCAGCAAGCCTTGGCGGCACTGCTTGATCTTCATGCCCCGCAACGGCTGCTGATCGTTAGTGCTAGCAGCTTTCCCGCGCTGGCAGACTTTCAAACCGCGCATCCGACAGCATTGATTGCGCAAGCCGAGCCCGGTGTTTTGCCCGCAGACTTGGCGGCCCAGCGCTTTGACCTTGCTTTGATTGTCGATTGTCTGGAGCACTTACCCAAGCAGACAGGCCTGGAGCTGCTGGGAGGCATTCGTAACCTGAATGCGAGCCGTATCGCTGTGTTGGCTGATCTGACAGCTTGCGGCTGGAAAGAAACCGACTTTTTCGCTCTTGCCCTACAAAACAGCGAGCGTTTTCAGCGTGACGAACAGGAACTAAATCTGTTCACTTATGACCTACGTGAGTACAAACAAGTCCCCGATTGGCTAAATGCCAGGTTTTGGGCCAATCCCGAAAACTTTGGCAAATATTGGTGGTAAGCCGATGAGTACATCTATTTGTCCGTGTGGCAGCGGCAATTTGCTGGACGCCTGCTGTGGGCACTATCACGCCGGGCACCCCGCCCCAGGTGCCGAATCGCTGATGCGCTCGCGTTACAGCGCTTATGTGTTGGGGCTGATCGACTATCTGGTCGATACCACCCTGCCCGTACAACAGGCCGGGCTTGATCGGCTAGCGATCGCCGACTGGAGCGCCCGCAGTACGTGGCTAGGCCTGGAGGTGGAGCAAAGCGAAGTGTTTGGCGGTCAGCCTGAACATGCATTTGTAACCTTTACTGCACGCTGGCACGACCTACAAGGTGAACACAGCCACCGCGAACGCTCGTCATTTGTACAAAGCGCTGGCCGCTGGTATTTCATCGACCCCACAGTGCCGCTCAAAGTGGGTCGCAATGATGCCTGCCCCTGCGCAAGCGGTTTTAAGTTCAAAAAATGCTGTGCGGGGTTTTTCGGTAATTGAGTCGAGCTGACACGAGCTATCACGCAGTGGTTGCCTCGTGTTCACACACTCTTGAAGCACCTATTTCAGGCCTCGGTCTGTATTGGAGTAAGGAATGGATTCTCGGGCACGAATAACAACAATTATTGGCCTTGCGATGATCCTGGCGCTCTCAGGTTGCGCCTCTTGGTTTGAATCAGCCGACAAAGAACCCGAAGTTCATTTGGTTGAGGTCGAACTGGTTCAAGCCAAATTGCTAGAACAACGCTTCAAGCTGCACTTTCGGGTCGACAACCCCAATAACTCAACGCTTACGGTACGCGGGCTGACTTACAACGTTTATCTGGGGCCGATCCAACTGACCGAGGGCGAATACAGCGAGTGGTTCAGCGTGGAGCCCAAAAAGCATGCTGAGTTTATTGTCCCTGTACGCACCAACCTGTGGCAGCACGTCAAACCTTTGGTCAAATTGCTTGAGTCTCCTGAGCGTCCCATCCCTTATCGGCTTGAAGGTACGCTTCAAACGGGCTTGTTCTATGGGAACGACGTGCACCTGATGCGCAAAGGCGAGATAATCCCCGGCGATTTTATTCCAGAGTGATTGAGTAATGACCCAACAACCCCACGTTCACGGCCCAGACTGCAACCATGATCATGACCAGCATGATCACGCCCATGACCACGATAACGGTCACGTGCACGGCCCGAACTGCGGCCACGCTCACCAAGAGCCAGTGCGCAACGCCTTGAAAGACGTTGGCCGCAACGACCCTTGCCCATGCGGCAGCAGCAAAAAGTTCAAGAAGTGCCACGGCGCCTGATTCTTTAAAAGGCCCTGCAAACGCCGCACGAACCTTGGGTTCGCGCGGCGTTTTTGTTTTAGCACCGCCAAAATGCCTGCGCATAACTGCGTCAGGCACTTTCAACCCACACCTGATCTGGCGTAAAACTGACAGGGCGCTGCGAACTGCTAGACGCGCAAATGTCCCCTTCTGGAGCACTCCATGATCGATCTTTACTACTGGACCACGCCCAACGGCCACAAAGTTTCGTTGTTTCTTGAAGAGGCCGGGCTGCCTTACCGCATTCATCCGGTGAACATTGGTAAAAACGAACAGTTTGAACCGGCTTTTTTGAAAATTTCCCCAAACAATCGAATTCCGGCCATTGTTGATCAAACGCCGGCCGACGGCGGCGCTCCACTGTCATTGTTTGAGTCAGGGGCAATCTTGTTGTACCTCGCCGAGAAAACCGGACAGTTTCTGCCCAAAGATTTGCGTGGTCGGCAAATGGCATTGCAATGGCTGTTCTGGCAAATGGGTGGCTTGGGGCCGATGGCCGGGCAAAATCATCATTTCAACCTGTTTGCCCCAGAAAAAATCCCCTACGCCATCAAGCGTTATGTCGATGAAACCGCTCGCCTGTATCGAGTGCTGAACACCCAGTTGCAAGGCCGTGAGTTTGTTGCGGGCGACGAGTACAGCATTGCTGACATGGCAATCTACCCGTGGATCGTGCCCCATGAGCGCCAAGGTCAGAACTTGGATGACTTCCCGGCACTCAAAACCTGGTTCGAACGTGTCCAGGCCCGCCCGGCCACCGAACGCGCCTACGCACTGGTGGCCAAGATCAATCCACCCGCGTAAGTCACAGGCTCAGCTCGCTGGCGCCTCGTGTTGCGCCAGCATCTGTTCAAGGATGCGCCTGCCCAACTGCTCGGCAGTGCCTTGGGAGTCGATGTTGGCAAAACCGACCAGCAGTGCAGGCTGAGTGTCATCCCGGGTGCTCCACTGCGTCAACGCTTCGGCGTAAATACCCTCGTGACGTAAACGCTCAACCAACAAGCGATCTGACTGAGCTGGCGTGAGATGAAGAATGAGGTGCATGCCACCCGGCGCAGCATCTATACGCACCCGCTCACCCAACGCCAATTTGAGCCCTTTTGCCGTTGCCTCACGACGCTCGCCATAAAGCTTACGCATGCGCTGGATATGTCGCGCAAAGTGCCCTTGCATCATGAAAGCAGCGACGATGGCCTGTGTCAGATGAGGGCTACCGCCAAGACAGGTTTGGCTGGCGTGCTCAAATCGTTCGACTTGAGCACTCGGTACAACCAGATATGCAAGTCGCAACCCCGGGAACAGCACTTTGCTGAAAGTGCCGGCATAGAGCACTCGTCCAGCATGGTCCAGACTTTTAAGCGCAGGCAGCGGGCGGCTGACGTAGCGGTACTCACCGTCATAGTCATCTTCGACAATCCAGGCTTGCTGTCGTGTCGCCCACGCCAATAGCTCAAGCCTTCGATCCAGCGAGAGTGTGACGCACAACGGGCTTTGATGAGCGGGCGTGACAACTGCCGCACGGGCGTGCGCAAACCCCTCAACACCCAGCCCAACCCGCATGCCCTCCTGATCAACCTCAACAGGCACAGCGTTCATTTGAAGATGCTGCAAAAGCTGTCGGGTCAAGGGAAAGCCCGGATCTTCCACAAGTACGTTGTCACCGGGCTTAAGCAGTGCATGAGCAATGAGCGCCAATGTGTTGCGGTAACCCGACGTCACGAACACTTGTTCAGGCTGGCATGTAATCCCCCGGGCGACCTGCAAGTAGGACGCTATTGCTGTGCGTAACGCGGCTAGTCCGTAGACAGACGGATAAGCCATGTCCACGGTCTGTGCTGCACGCACGCATTTTGCACCCAATTGCGCCCAGATTTTCCTCGGAAAAGCATCCAGTGCAGGTAAGGCCAATTGAAGCGGCAATACCGCAGCAGGTTGTTGATTGATAGGCGCAGCCAGCGTGCTGGGGGCAGCGCCCACTAAAGCCTTGGCATCAATCCCGGGCGCCACAACCGTGCCCGCTTGCCCCCGCGACTGAATAAACCCTTCGGCGCTGAGCAATCCATAGGCGGCATCAATGGTTCCCCTCGCCAACCCCAGCTCTTTGGCCAGCGCCCTGGCGGAAGGCATGCGATCTCCGGGCTTGAGCACACTGTCAGCAATGGCCCCACGAAAACGCCAATACAGCTGCCTATACATCGGCTCTGTGGCGCAGGCGTCGAGGGGGAGAAAGCGATTATCCGAAGAGGTCATCTTGGTGGCCAATAGCATTTTTGAGCAATCATGGCCTAGCACTAAACATGGATCTTGGTTCTTTTTCAATAGGCCAAAGGGCTGCACTATGGCGCCCTTAAACACGCTCACTCAAGGATCCAACATGACGCATCGCCTTAATTACGCCGAAGCCTCCCCAGCCGGGTTCAAAGCCTTTTTAGGGGTTCATGGCTATGTACAGCAGTGCGGCCTGCCTGCCCTGCTTATCGACCTTGTTTACTTGCGCGTTTCGCAGATTAACGGCTGCGCCTACTGCATCGACATGCACTCGCGCGACCTGCTCAAGTTGGGCTTGTCGGTGGACAAACTTGTGCTGGTACCGGTATGGCACGAAGCAGGCGAACTTTTCACTGCCCGCGAGCGTGCTGCGCTGGCCTGGGCCGAAACTGTCACGCGCATTGGCGCAGCTGGCGTCCCGGATGCCGACTATGAAGCAGTCGGCGCAGCGTTCAACGATAAGGAACTGGCCGACCTGACCTATGCAATCGGTTTGATGAACGCATTCAATCGCTTCGGGGTGGCATTTCGCCCAACGCCTGCGGGCGCCGAAAAGGCTTAAGCCGGCTGTGTTTTTGTAGCGTCGGCGGCTCATTGCACTGAAGGCCGCAGCGCTTTGCGACCCAAAAAAGCGATGCGCTAATGACAGGGGGTGGCAGCACTTACAGCCGCCAAAGCAGCCAACTAGCGAGGCGATGCAAAGCAATTATTCGGGTGTTTTAGATACCGCTTGCGCGGCGTGATCGGCGTCACTAACGTAGCGCCTTTCGATGACATTACCCCCGCAGGAGCTTTGCCATGGCCTCGCCAGCCCTTACTCATTTTCTACCTCGGTTCGGCGTTGCCGCGGCAGTGGTCAGCCTGCTGGGCTTGACCGGTTGCCAGATAAACAACCACTCCAGCGAAAGCCTTATTCCCACCTCCGGTGTGCAGCCACTCAAAGGGCTGGCGCAAAATGTGTCGGTGCGCCGTAACAGTCAGGGTATGCCGCTGATCGAAAGCAGCAGCTTTCACGATGCACTGTTCACGCTGGGCTATGTGCATGCCAGTGATCGCATCAGCCAAATGGTACGCCTGCGGTTGTTAGCCCAAGGTCGGTTGGCGGAGTTAGAAGGCAGCGACGCACTCGACACAGATCGCCTGATGCGCAGCATCAACCTCAAAAAGACGGCGGCCGAACTCTACAAAAGCTCGTCGCCACGCCTCAAAAAGTTCTTTGAAGTGTATGCACGCGGGGTCAACGCTTATTTGTTCCGCTACCGCGACAAACTCCCGGCTGACCTCGCCCAGGCTGGCTATAAAGCCGAATACTGGAAGCCTGAAGACTCTGCGCTGATGTTCAGCCTGTTGAGCTTCTCAACCTCGGTCAACCTGCAAGAAGAGCTCAACGCGCTGGTGCTCGCGCAGAAAGTCGGCGCTGAAAAACTCGCATGGCTGACACCAACGTACCCCAATGAGCAATTGCCAACGGATGAAGCCAACAAGCTCAAAGGGCTGAATCTGACAGGCCTGAACGACGTCACCCAAGCCCTTGAGCGCGTCAGCCAACTCAACCTGCCTGGGGTTACTGCGTCCAGCGACTGGGCCATTGGCCCGCAACGCAGTCGCAGCGGCAAAAGTTTGCTGGCCAATGACATTCATCAGCCGATTGGCATTCCGTCAGCCTGGAGCTTCGTGCAAATTCGGGCGCCAAAATATCAGGCTGCTGGCGCTTCAATTGCAGGTCTGCCAACACTTTTTGCCGGTTTTAACGGCAAGGTGGCATGGGGCATGAGCATGGCTATGGGGGATAACCAGGATGTGTTCCTCGAAAAACTCAAACGTCAGGGCAACAGCTTGTACTACCAAGCTGACGGAAAATGGCTACCCGCCACTGTGCGTAACGAAACCTATTTCATCAAAGGCCAGCGTCCTCTTCGCGAAGCCGTTTACGAAACACGCCACGGCCCCCTACTCAACAGCGCCTTGGGTGACCCAAATGCACTCAACAGCCCCCTTGGGCTGGCGCTGAAAACCCCGGAGTTGAAGGGCGATAAAACCCTTGATGCGTTTTTTGACCTTTCGCGCGCGCAAAACAGCGAAAGCGCCTCCGATGCCAGCCGCGAAATACGCGCTATTGCACTCAACCTTCTGTATGCCGACGCCAGCCATATCGGTTGGCAAGTGACCGGTTCGTACCCTAATCGCCGCGAAGGGCTGGGTTTATTCCCTTCACCGGGCTGGGACAGCCGCTACGATTGGGACGGCTACGCCGACCCGATGCTGCACCCTTACGATCAAGACCCAGCACAAGGCTGGCTAGGCACAGCCAACCAGCGTACCGCCGCTTATGGCTATGGCATGCAGCTGTCCAATTCGTGGCTGGCCCCTGAGCGTAGCGAACGCATCGCCCAGCTGGCAGGCAGCGGCAAGCAAGACGCCCGCAGCATGATCGCGATGCAGTACGACCAAACCACGCTCTTTGCGGCAAAACTCAAGACTATGTTCACCGCTGCGGGCATGGCGCAACCGCTAAAACACGCTATTGCTGCACTGCCTGCGGGAGATCAAGCCAAAGCCCGTGAGGCGCTAAGCCGCTTGATGGCTTTTGACGGCAAACTCAGCCCAACATCGGCCGATGCCGCGCTGTATGAACTGTTTTTGCAAGAAAGCACACGCCAACTCTTTCTTGATGAGCTAGGCCCCGAATCCAGCGCCAGCTGGAAAGCCTTTATCGCCAACGGCAATTTGTCGTATTCGGCTCAAGCCGACCACTTGTTGGGCCGTGAAGACAGCCCGTTTTGGGACGACGTTCGCACCCCGCAAAAAGAAGATAAACCAACCATTCTGGCCCGCAGCCTGGCATCAGCCATCAGCACGGGAGACAGCCTGATGGGCAGCGATCACACAGCTTGGCAATGGGGCAAATTGCATCACTACCTGTGGCGCAATGCTAATGGCCAAACCGTACGCGGCCCCATTGCCGCTGGTGGTGATCACACCACGCTGAACATTGCTGCGTACAACGCGGGCAGCAACAACTTCGAGACCACGTTGATACCAGCGATGCGCATGATCGTAGACTTCGGGCAAATCGAACCGATGATGGGGCAAAACAGCAGCGGGCAGTCCAGTAACCCGGCCAGCCCACATTATGCTGACGGCATTGATCCTTGGCTCAAGGGTCAATACATCAGCTTCCCGATGCAGCCGCAGAACTTCGACAGAAGCTACGGTAAAACCCGTCTGACACTGGTGCCAGGCAAGTAAGACCAACACGCGCGTTCACCCAGCACAGCGGCAAACAACAGGACTGATCCATGCAATTACAGCGACATCAGATTCATCCTTTACTGGCCCCTGTGCCTGGCACTGAACGACAGATTCACAGTTTTCATTTTGGGCCTGCCCAGCCGACAGGAAAGATCTACATTCAGGCCTCGCTGCATGCCGACGAACTGCCTGGCATGCTTGTCGCCTGGCACCTGAAACAGCGTTTGGCCGAACTGGAAAGCGCCGGGCGACTGCGCAGCGAAGTGGTGTTGGTGCCCGTGGCCAATCCGGTCGGGCTGGAACAGGTGTTGATGGATTTCCCGCTAGGGCGCTATGAGCTGGAAAGCGGGCAAAATTTCAATCGCAACTTCTTGGACTTAAGTACGCAAATCGGCGATCAAGTTGAAGGCCTGCTGAACGACGATCCCAAGCACAACCTGCCTATCATCCGCCGCCATTTACGCGATGCCTTGATGGCGCAAACGCCCAAAACACAGCTGCAATCTCAGCGTCTGATTTTGCAAACATTGGCCTGCGACGCCGATGTGGTACTTGATCTGCATTGCGATTTCGAAGCCGTCGCGCACCTTTACACCACGCCACAGGCCTGGCCTCAAGTCGAACCGCTGGCTCGTTATCTGGGCGCGCAGGCCAGCCTGCTGGCGACTGACTCAGGCGGACTGTCGTTTGATGAGTGCTTTACCCTGTTGTGGTGGTCGTTACAGCAACGTTTCGCTGATTGCTTTGCGATCCCGCAGGGCAGTCTTTCTGTGACGGTTGAGCTGCGCGGGCAAGGCGAGGTCAGCCATGAGCTGGCAGAGCGCGATTGCCAGGCCTTGATTGACTACTTGATTGCCTACGGAGCCATTGAGGGCGAGCCTCAGCCTTTGCCTGCCCTGCTTTACCCCGCAACCCCCTTGGCAGGCGTCGAACCTGTTGCCACGCCTGTAGGAGGCTTGCTGGTGTTTAGCGCCAAACCTGGCGACTACCTACAAGCAGGGCAACAGGTCGCTGAAATCATCGATCCGATCAATGACCGCGTCACTCCCATATACGCCACAAATGCAGGCGTGCTCTACGCGCGATCACTCCGGCGTATGGCAACAGCGGGCATGGTGGTTGCCCATGTGGCGGGCAGCAAGGCTTATCGCAGTGGCTACCTGCTTTCATCTTGAAAGCAGCCTGACCAGCAAGCAGCCTGCGGCAGCTACCACAGGCATTGATGGCCGCTTGTTACGCAACGGGGGCAGGTGGCGGCTCATCAGGCAGTGTCGGCACACCAGGCTCTTGCGGTTGGGTGGGATCGGTATCAGGGTCAGGCTGGCCGGGAATGCCACCAGCATGTAACGGGGGATGAGCCAGCAACGACCAGGCCAAAAGTCCCACTTGATTGGGCTCAAGGCTTGCAAGCTGAGCGTGGATACTCGGATCGATCTTCATTAGGGCACTCCTGAGCGATGACCCGGCTCGCTGGGTGCGTAACCGGGAATACGATCAATAGAGTGCTTTGTCGCTCAGGAATTCCCTCAGCCGATCAGGTACGAGGCAAGGTTACGCCGCGCTGCCCTTGGTACTTGCCACCACGGTCTTTGTAAGACACTTCACATTCTTCATCGGACTCAAAGAACAGCATCTGAGCCACGCCTTCATTCGCGTAGATTTTGGCGGGCAGCGTGGTGGTATTGGAGAACTCCAGCGTTACGTGACCTTCCCACTCAGGCTCCAGCGGCGTCACGTTAACGATGATCCCGCAACGCGCGTAGGTGCTTTTGCCCAGACAGATAGTCAGCACGTTCCGTGGAATACGGAAGTACTCAACAGTGCGCGCCAAGGCGAAAGAGTTAGGCGGGATGATGCACACGTCACTGGTGACATCAACGAAGCTGCCTTCATCGAAGTTTTTCGGATCAACGGTGGCCGAGTTGATATTGGTGAAGACTTTGAATTCGTTTGCGCAGCGAACGTCGTAACCGTAGCTCGACACGCCGTAAGAAATCAGACGATCAGCCCCTTCACCGCGTACCTGACGCTCGACAAAGGGTTCGATCATGCCGTGCTCTTGCGCCATGCGGCGAATCCACTTGTCTGACTTGATGCTCATGGCGGGTGTCCTGAATAGCGAGGTGGAAAAAACTGTGCGCCATCTTACCGGGGCGCAGGGCTCGGTTCAAAGACTGGCGTAAAAAACTCAAAAATAGCTTTAGGAGCCGTGAATACAGGCAGTTGAGCTAACCGTCAGTCACGTTTTTAGAGAAACCTTCGCAAAGACCCTTTGCACGTTTGAAAAAAAGCGTTAAGGTGGCGCCACTGTGTTGCTTGTGTCACTGAGAATCTCTACACGATATGTTGAATTTCGATCCAACCATCTCCAAGAATTTTTCCTGCTCTTTGCACTCAGTCTCGGCCAGGGCTTTTCCTGCGTCGCAGTTATCTTTGTCCAAGGAGTTACACCATGTCTAATCGCCAAACTGGTACCGTTAAGTGGTTCAACGATGAAAAAGGCTTCGGCTTCATCACTCCACAATCCGGTGACGACCTGTTTGTTCACTTCAAAGCAATCCAATCCGACGGCTTCAAAAGCCTGAAAGAAGGCCAACAGGTTTCTTTCATCGCTACTCGCGGTCAGAAAGGCATGCAAGCTGAGGAAGTACAAGTTATCTAACTTGTATTGATCCAGTAAAAAACCCCGCCCTTAAAAGCGGGGTTTTTTTATGCCCGCAAAAAAGCCAATCATCGTGGCTTTTACTGCAAAGCTTGCGCTCACCCCAGCAGGGCAAGCGCTTCGTACTCAGTCGTCGCTTTCAGTGATGCTCGGCATCGCCTGAGAAATCGCCTCTTGTTGAACAATCCGCGCACCTACGTGACGAGCCAACTCCTGATACATCAGCGCAATAGGGCCATCAGGCTCTGCGATAACAGTCGGCTTGCCGTTGTCCGCCTGCTCG
Organism: Pseudomonas sp. E315; assembly: GCF_055406205.1. NCBI lineage: Bacteria > Pseudomonadati > Pseudomonadota > Gammaproteobacteria > Pseudomonadales > Pseudomonadaceae > Pseudomonas > Pseudomonas sp. E315. Next base: position 255,348 of record NZ_JBUZPJ010000003.1, read on the forward strand.
CGAATCTCCATCGACAAAGGCAATGACGCCAACACCTCAACGCCGTATTGAGTCGCGAGCTTCTCGCCGCCGCCCTCACCGAACAAATGCTCTGCATGACCGCAGTTGGTGCAGATGTGAACGGCCATGTTTTCGACAACGCCCAACACCGGGATGTTGACCTTGCGGAACATCTCGACACCCTTGCGCGCATCGAGCAAAGCGAGGTCCTGTGGCGTCGTCACAATCACAGAGCCCGTGACCGGCACTTTTTGCGCCAAGGTCAGTTGAATATCGCCAGTGCCAGGCGGCATATCGATAACCAGATAATCCAGGTCATTCCAAGCGGTCTGCGTCACCAACTGCAAGAGAGCGCCAGAAACCATCGGGCCACGCCACACCATCGGCGTGTTGTCGTCAGTCAGAAATGCCATCGACATAACTTCAACACCATGAGCCTCAATGGGTACAAACCACTTCTGATCACGGATCTTCGGTCGAGAACCCTCGGCAATACCAAACATCACACCTTGGCTCGGGCCATAGATATCGGCATCCAGAATTCCGACTCGGGCGCCTTCACGAGCCAGCGCCAATGCCAGGTTGGCAGCCGTCGTCGACTTGCCGACGCCGCCCTTGCCTGAGGCCACGGCTACAATGTTTTTCACATTGGCCAGCCCCGGAATTTGCGCCTGAGCTTTGTGCGCCGCAATTATGCACGTAATTTCAACCTTGGCCGATGTCACACCATCGATATTTTCAATGGCCATTTGCAACATTTGCGCCCAGCCACTCTTGAACAAGCCCGCCGCATAGCCCAACTGCAGCTCAACAGTAACTCGCTCGTTTTGGATCTCGATAGTGCGCACGCATCCGGCACTGACAGGGTCCTGATTCAAGTAAGGATCAGTGTATTGGCGAAGGACGGCCTCCACCGCTGCGCGATTGACTGCGCTCATGGGCAACTCCCGAAAAAGACTGAGTAAAACAGGCCGCTATCCTAACCCTTATAAAGCCGACGCTGCAGGCTTTTGCAAAGGCTAAAAACACCTTAAAGCACCAGATAAGCACCCGTGGGGTGAAATAAATTGTCCGGCGCTTTATAGTGGCCGACCACCGTCTCATCAAGTAGCCGAGCCCCATGTCCGAGCCACGCAAGATCCTCGTCACCAGCGCCCTGCCCTATGCCAATGGTTCAATCCACCTTGGCCATATGCTTGAGTACATCCAGACCGATATGTGGGTGCGCTTCCAAAAGCATCGCGGCAATCAATGCACTTACGTCTGCGCAGACGACGCTCACGGCTCGGCAATCATGTTGCGCGCCGAGAAAGAAGGCATCACGCCAGAGCAACTGATCGCCAACGTCCAGGCTGAACACAGCGCCGACTTTTCCGAGTTCCTCGTTGACTTCGATAACTTCCACTCGACCCACGCTGAAGAAAACCGTGAACTGTCGAATGCGATTTACATCAAGTTGCGCGAGGCTGGCCACATTGCCACTCGCTCGATCACTCAGTATTTCGACCCGGAAAAGAAAATGTTCCTGGCCGACCGCTTCATCAAGGGCACCTGCCCTAAATGCAGCGCTGAAGATCAGTACGGCGACAACTGTGAAAAATGCGGGGCAACCTATGCTCCAACTGACTTGAAGAACCCTAAGTCTGCAATTTCGGGTGCCACGCCGGTGCTCAAGGACTCCCAGCACTTCTTCTTCAAGCTGCCTGACTTCGACGCCATGCTTAAAAGCTGGACCCGAAGCGGCGCGCTGCAAGATGCAGTGGCAAACAAAATCGCTGAATGGTTAGACTCGGGCCTGCAAGAATGGGACATCTCCCGCGATGCACCGTACTTCGGCTTCGAAATTCCGGGCGAGCCTGGCAAATACTTCTACGTATGGCTGGATGCCCCTATCGGGTACATGGCCAGCTTCAAAAACCTGTGTGCACGTCGACCAGACCTAGACTTCGACGCATACTGGGCCAAAGACTCCACCACCGAGCTGTATCACTTTATCGGTAAGGACATCGTGAACTTCCACGCTTTGTTCTGGCCGGCCATGCTCGAAGGGGCAGGCTACCGCAAGCCAACGGCGATCAACGTTCACGGCTATCTAACGGTAAATGGGCAAAAAATGTCCAAATCACGCGGCACCTTTATCAAGGCCCGCACCTACCTTGATCACCTGTCGCCGGAATACCTGCGCTATTACTATGCTTCCAAGCTCGGTCGTGGCGTTGATGACCTGGACCTCAACCTCGAAGACTTCGTACAAAAAGTTAATTCGGACCTCGTCGGCAAGGTAGTGAACATCGCCAGTCGTTGTGCAGGCTTCATCCACAAAGGCAACGCCGGCGTGATGGTAGAAGGCAATGCGGCCCCTGAATTGACCGACGCCTTTCTCGCTGCAGCACCGAGTATCGCCGACGCTTATGAAGCTCGCGATTTCGCACGAGCCATGCGTGAAATCATGGGCCTGGCCGACCGGGCCAACGCCTGGATTGCTGAAAAAGCGCCGTGGGCAATGGCCAAACAGGAAGGTAAGCAAGACGAAGTTCAGGCTGTCTGCGCGCTGGGCATCAACCTGTTTCGCCAGCTCGTCATTTTCCTCAAGCCGGTACTACCCGTTCTGGCAGCCGATGCAGAAGCATTCCTGAATGTTTCGCCGTTGACGTGGGCCGATCACAGCACCTTGTTGGCGAACCATCAGTTAAACGCGTTCAAACCCCTGATGACACGCATCGACCCGGTAAAAGTACAAGCCATGACCGACGCATCGAAAGAAGACTTGGTTGCGAGCCAAACGGATACCGGTGCCGCCCCCCCTCAAGGCAATGGCGAGCTGGTCAAGGAGCCTCTGGCAGCGGAAATTGACTTCGATGCCTTTGCCGCCGTCGACCTGCGCGTCGCATTGATCCTCAAGGCTGAAGCTGTAGAAGGCGCAGACAAATTGCTGCGTCTGACACTGGATATCGGTGATGAGCAACGCAACGTATTCTCTGGCATCAAGAGCGCTTACCCTAACCCGGCAGAACTCGAAGGTCGTTTGACCATGATGATTGCCAATTTAAAGCCGCGCAAAATGCGCTTCGGGATATCCGAAGGCATGGTGATGGCAGCCGGCCCTGGCGGTGAAGAAATTTACCTGCTGAGCCCGGACAGCGGCGCCAAGCCTGGTCAACGCATCAAGTAACACATCCCCTTATCCGCTAACGGCCTATTGGCTGTTAGCGGATATTCAGGTGTAGCCACCTGTCTTGCCTTGCCGGATAATCAGCCCCCGTTGATTTAACCGCATCATTAATGACCGACTTGGCATTGCTGCTTAATGGTCTGATTTTTATTAACCACTGCGCATGATGAGTGCCCGCACGGGTGCGTGCCCGCTGTCGCTGGACTGATCACCCCATGAGCCTGATTCAACGTATTGACGCTTTACTGCCGCAAACCCAATGCGGAAAGTGTGGCCACCCTGGCTGCAAACCTTATGCGCAAGGCATTGCCCAAGGTGAGGCCATCAATAAATGCCCGCCCGGCGGGACTGAAACAATCGCGGCATTGGCCAGCCTGCTCAGCATCCCCGTACTTGCATTAGAGACAGAGCGCGGTGAAGCCCCTGCACAAATCGCTTATATTCGCGAAGCTGAGTGCATAGGTTGCACCAAATGTATTCAAGCCTGCCCGGTTGACGCCATTCTTGGCGCTGCCAAACTTATGCATACCGTGATTACAGATGAATGCACTGGTTGCGACCTCTGCGTGGCCCCCTGCCCTGTTGACTGCATAGAAATGCGCCCGCTGCCTGACCGGGTGATCCCGATTGTCGGCGCACTGACACTCACACGCGCACAATACGATGCTCGCAGACACAAGCGCGACCACACCAGACGCCGCTTTGAGCGCCGTAACGAACGACTAAGCCTTGAAGAGCAACACAAGCAAGCTGAGCGCCTGGCACGCGCACAGCGTATATCGACCACCCCACTGGCCAGCCGCATTGAGCCGCAGGCAAACAGCGCAAGCCAGGCCAACGACGCAGTACTTAAAAAGGCCAAAGTCACGCTGGCTATGGCACGCGCGCAACTGAACAAATCACTGAAAGCATTTGGTCATCCGCCGACTTCACAGCAACAGGCTCAGCTCGTAGCACTTCAGGAACAATTTGAAGCAGCTGAACAAGCACTGGCTCAGCTAGAAAACGCCCCCGCCATCGCCAAGGCCGCACCCGCCAGTCATAACGCAGAGCTCAAGCGCGCAAAAATTCAATTGGCCATGCGTCGAGCCGCCCTCAAAAAGGCCATCACTGATGAGCAGGCTAGCGAACAACTCGCGCTGCTCGCTGAGGCCGTAACTCAAGCCGAACAAACACTTCACAATGCTGAGCCACGCAAAGACTGATAATCTTTTTGGGGCTCGCGCCAGCCTCTCCCTGCCTTACGGACAGCTCCTCAGAGAACACGCTAATCCATGAATGCCGCCAAGCGTCTTGAAATTTTCCGACGGTTTCACGAAGACAATCCCGAACCAAAGACCGAACTGGCCTACTCTTCGCCTTTCGAGTTGTTAATTGCCGTGATCCTGTCTGCTCAAGCTACTGATGTCAGCGTGAACAAAGCTATGGCAAAACTGTTTCCTGTCGCCAATACACCAGAAGCCATCTACGCTTTGGGTGTAGAGGGCTTGTCGGAGTACATCAAGACTATCGGCCTGTATAACAGCAAGGCCAAAAACGTCATTGAAACCTGCCGCTTGCTGATCGAGCGACATGCCAGTGAAGTACCCCAAACCCGAGAAGCACTTGAGGCGCTGCCCGGGGTAGGGCGAAAAACTGCGAACGTTGTGCTCAACACCGCCTTTAGGCAGCTAACGATGGCCGTCGACACTCATATCTTCAGAGTGAGCAACCGGACCGGGATTGCACCAGGAAAAAATGTGGTTGAGGTCGAGAAGCAGTTGATGAAGTTTGTACCAAAACAGTACCTGCTCGACGCCCACCACTGGTTAATTCTGCATGGACGCTACGTGTGCCAAGCGCGCAAGCCAAGGTGCGGCAGCTGTCGTATTGAAGACCTGTGCGAATTCAAGGAAAAAACATCAGACGATTGAGCGATAGAACAGCCAGGGGGTGATCGATTGATAAAATCTTTTTTACCTGACTTAGGAATATCGCTATAAGGTGCGCCAACAACCGTCTTAGCCTGGAGTGAAATGAATGAGCACTGGCAAAGAAGACTTAGAGCTGGACGATACCGAGCCCAGTGATCTGGAAGAAGTGGTGGAGCCTGTAGTTGAGGTCGCCAAAACCAACCTGGCCAAACGTCGCACCATCGACAACCTTCTAGAAGAAAGAAGGCTCAAAAGACAGCTAGCCGATTATGACTTTGATCTTTAGCCCTCAAAAGCCTCCTAAACGGAGGCTTTTTGTTTTAAAGGCCTAAGGGACTCGAACGTTCAGCACGCAAACAATCCCCTAGGCTCTGTACGAAATGTATCTGCGCTCGGTTATACGGCGTTGAAAACAGGCTCAGAATGCTCATTTAAAACACGTAAAATCCGCTTCCTCACCTGCTTTCGTCTTGCCAAACGTTCGCTCGAAAACATTTCGTACAGACCCTAGTGCAACACCTAATGTTTATATCGCATTCTCTTACACCAGACCGTTACGCTGCGCGAGCTCGATTAGATCAACCAACGAGCGGGCGTTCAGCTTTAGCAACAATCGCGTCTTATAGGTACTGACGGTTTTGTTGCTTAAAAACATGCCATCGGCTATTTCTTTGTTGCTTTTACCTCGAGCCAATTGTTGCAATACCATCATTTCTCGGCCGGAAAGGCGATTTACCATGTCGGCTTCACTGGCATTCCCCAAACTAGAACGCACAGAGTGAAGCGCTTGATTAGGGAAATAGCTATAGCCAGAAAGGACAGCCTTGATTGCGCTCAGTAACTCAGTCAAGTCTTGTTGCTTGCAGACATAACCGGCTGCCCCCGCTTGCATGCAACGCATAGAGAAATGGCCTGGCGCCTGCGAGGTTAACACCAGCACTTTAATAGGAACGGCAGGCGTGGAAAGTCGTGCAATGACTTCAAGCCCGTCAAGCTTAGGAATTCCTATATCTAAAATCACAATATCCGGCGCATGTTCACGCGCTAGTTGCAAAGCATCTACTCCGTTATCCGTCTCTGCGATGACCTCGTAGCCATGACGTTCCATGAGCATACGTACAGCAAGACGAATCACAGGATGATCATCCACGATCAGCACTTTATTCATGGGTAATTCCAATTTTCGCTGTTCGAATTTTTAGAGTCAGCACAATAGCCTAGTCACAACACCCTGGGCATAGTGCTCCCCCCCGAGCACTAACAGCCAAAGACACTCCCTACAGACAATAAAGACTTTCCCTACAAGAAATCACCGATAGCATTGAGATAGAAGGCAAGCAAACCATAAAAACCTCATCTAAACACCAACACGCAAAAAGCAAACGTTTGCCACTTTTATTGTGTAACGCGCTCAACCGACAGACTCTGTAGTGCAATTTTAATGTCCCCAAGAAGACTTCGACTTATATCTATAAAAAATACCACCTCTTAGCTGCCTGCCACCCCGCTCCTTAGAGGCAGTTCAATTGATATAAAACCAAACTGCCACTTTCGATCTCTCAAAAAAACCTTTTCAAGAGCACCAAATCCTTCCTTAAACTCAAACAAATTTTTCAGTAAAAAAACCACAAAAGACATACCACAAGATAAAATCCATCGCGATAAATCCACCAAAGGAATGCCAAACAAAATCTACTCTTTTTTTTGAAGAAAATATTACAATTTCACACTTAGAGAATGGGACTACAAGGTATTAGGAAATCCCCTAAACTCAAAAAAATCACAACTTTATTCATCTTACGTTTTACTCCTCTCGCATCACAAACCTTCAAACTGACATCACCTCTTAAAGCACTCTTAGTCCTCAAGAACATACCCATACCTTCGTTAATTCACTCACATTTTTTCAGTCAAAATCTTACACGCATATGAATGATTGCTCATCATGATGAGCGAATACGTGCTCCACGCCGAAAGCATAGAACCTACATACAGATTAAAAATCTACTAACCCTCAGGACAAAGCCCCTTAGATTCGAATTTAAAGACACACTTCATTTGCGCATCCTCCCCGCTCCGGCTAGCGTTACTCCTATTAGTGCTTGCCCATCAACCTTACCTGTAGCAGGTATAAATTCTTACACTACTCAAACGGACGAAGAAATGAATACCCTTAAAACACTCACTGAAACAACATCACCTTATGCCTATACGCCAAAGGAAGAAATTCAATCAAAAAAGCAGGCCTCCCCATGACAAAAAAAATAATTAAAATAAATAACCCACTGACTGTCATTGCGATATTTTCCATGCTGACTGAAGCATCAGCCGCTGTATCGCTGCCGTTTATCGACAGTGAGAACCAGAAAATATATGTATGGTTTTTGATCACATTCCCTTCTTTTTTAATAGCTTTATTCTTTTTGACGTTAAATTTTAATAACCAGTCGCTTTATTCACCTTCAGATTTCACAAACGAAGAAAATTTTATTAAACAAAATATCATTACCAGCCACCCGCCTTCCAAGACAACAATGAAAACAAAACAAAAGGGGGAAATACCTGAACACTTAGGAAAAGCTTACAGTGCAGACATGAAATTTCGAGCCCACACCGCTTCGAGCTTTGTATTTCTTCCTCAGACAAAACTGCACACACACCCATGCACCAATACGTCATTAGCCGCGTGCAAGCCCGCAATTCAAAACAGGCACATTGCCTTCTCACTTTTGTCCACCGCTCACATAAACAATATGAATATTTACCTGATAGACCTTAACGCCCCAGACGCGATCCTACCGCCCAAGAGCTCCCTAAACGATGTATTACATTATTACTGCAAGAAAATTCGAACCCAGAAAAAAAACACAAAGGAAACCTGCTTTATTCTTTTCTTAACTAACAATCGACTAAATTCGATTCTGAATGTTCACAAAAATCATGTAAGCACACATAAAAAAAACCAACTTCCCGAGAACATGACTGTTATGCACTACAACACTGATACCGCGACGCTAAACACTTTTTTACAAAAACCGCAGATATGACAGTACTTACCCGCCATCCAAAAAAAAGCCCCGTCCAAAGGACGGGGCTTTTTTTAAATCAACTGTATCAGAACAATTTACGACCTTTGTTTGCAGCAATTCGCATGCGCAGTGCGTTCAGCTTAATGAACCCTGCAGCATCTTCCTGGTTGTAAGCACCGCCATCCTCTTCAAACGTTGCAATATTTGCATCGAATAAAGATTCATCAGACTTACGCCCCGTCACAATCACGTTACCTTTGTACAGCTTCAGACGCACAACACCATTAACGTGCGCCTGAGAAGCATCAATCATCTGTTGCAACATCAGACGCTCAGGGCTCCACCAGTAACCGGTGTAAATCAGGCTGGCGTACTTTGGCATCAACTCATCTTTAAGGTGAGCAACTTCACGATCAAGGGTGATCGACTCGATAGCACGGTGGGCACGCAACATAATGGTGCCGCCCGGAGTTTCGTAGCAACCACGGGACTTCATCCCAACATAACGGTTTTCAACGATGTCGAGACGACCAATACCGTTTTCACCACCGATACGGTTCAGAGTGGCCAAAACTGTCGCGGGGGTCATTTCGACACCATCCAGCGCAACAATATCGCCGTTACGGTAAGTCAGCTCCAGATAGGTCGGCGTATTAGGCGCGTCTTCTGGCGACTTAGTCCAACGCCACATGTCTTCTTCGTGCTCAGTCCACGTGTCTTCCAGCACACCGCCCTCGTAAGAGATGTGCAACAAATTAGCGTCCATCGAGTACGGGGACTTCTTCTTACCGTGACGTTCGATTGGGATTGCGTGCTTTTCAGCGTAATCCATCAGCTTCTCGCGAGAGAGCAAGTCCCACTCGCGCCAAGGAGCAATCACTTTAACGCCTGGCTTCAAAGCATAAGCGCCCAGCTCAAAACGAACCTGGTCGTTACCTTTACCCGTTGCCCCATGAGAAATGGCGTCAGCGCCAGTTTCGTTGGCGATTTCGATCAGACGTTTGGCAATCAGTGGGCGGGCGATGGAGGTACCCAGCAGGTACTCACCTTCATAAACGGTGTTGGCACGGAACATAGGGAACACGAAGTCTCGAACAAACTCTTCGCGCAGGTCATCAATGTAGATTTCCTTGACGCCCATGGCTTGCGCCTTGGCACGTGCAGGCTCGACCTCTTCACCCTGACCAAGGTCAGCAGTAAAGGTAACGACTTCACAGTTATAAGTATCCTGCAGCCACTTCAGGATCACCGAAGTGTCCAGGCCGCCCGAATAAGCCAGAACGACCTTGTTTACGTCCGCCATGCCATCACTCCACGGGTTGTTCGAAAAGCCGAACAGTCTACCGCTCATGTAGCCGAAATTACAGAGGCGCGACAGCTTAAGACGACAAAGCGACAGTTTATGTCAAAGGTGCGACCAAACGTCCCAGTTCAAGAAATGGCCACCGGGCTCGTAGAGGCTGGCACAGGTGCAGGTTTTTCGGGCTCAGGAACTCGCTCCAGACGCACGCTGACGCGACGATTTTTGGCGCGATTAGCGGCATTGGTATTGGGCGCTAACGGGTATTGCTCACCATGAAAACGCATCGTTATCTGTGATTCTTCAATACCGTTTTCTTTGAAATAGTCCATCACCGCCAACGCACGCCTGCGCGATAGATCACGATTGGTCAGTCGATTGCCGGTGTTGTCGGAGTGCCCATCCAGCGTAATGTGATTAACCGTAGGGTCCGCTTTCAAGTACTCAACCATCACCTGCAATCTGATTTTGGCCTGAGCATCCAGTTCAATCCCGCCCCCTGGGAAGCCAATCTGACTCTGACGAACCTGTTCAAAGTTCTTGGGCAATAGTTTGGCCGTACAGGCATCGTAATCACCCACTGCCTGACGAAACTTGACCGGCAACAGGCGAACTTCCGAAACACCGCCCTCACGCGAATAATGCCGTACCAATGGGCTTCGGCCTTCAAGCAAACCGCGAAACAAGCTTGCGGCCTGAGCTTGGGAGCTATTGAACAGCACTTGCCCACGTCCTATACGCACCGCCCCTAAATTGATATCACCCCGGCCTGGCTGCCAAGGTGCCGCTGCGGCCAGCAAAGTAGCAGAGCCCTCTCCAAGAACCGAATTAGAGGCATTGAGACTAAAAATAGCCTGCTCGCCTGCTCGACGCACAAAGACACCCGAGCCAAAGTCTGTAATCGGCTGAATCAGTCGACACTCAAATTTGTCTCCTTCTACCTTCCACTCAATATTCTCCAGACGTGTCTGGAAAGTCATGGCCACAGCGGGCAGGCTGGCAAACATACTGAGTAAGGCTAGATAACGCTGGCGCACGGGAGGCTCCACAGGCTTGTGATGCAAAGAAACAGCAAACAGGTTTACGGCATTCCCTAGAGATATCGGTTAACGCTTACAAAACTTGATAGCGAGTGCCTGATAGAGTCTTTTCCGGTAGCATTCGCATCAGTTTGACCCGCCTGGAATCCCCAATGTCTGACCGCCTGACCCTGCTGCGTCCCGACGACTGGCATATACATCTTCGAGATGGTGCTGTGTTGCCCCACACTGTCGCGGATGTTGCGCGCACTTTTGGCCGCGCCATCATCATGCCCAACCTGGTGCCTCCGGTGCGTAATGCAACCGAAGCAGACGCCTACCGCCAGCGCATTCTGGCTGCTCGTCCGGCGGGTAGCCGCTTCGAGCCGCTGATGGTGCTCTATCTGACTGACCGAACACAGCCCGAAGACATTCGCACCGCTAAGGCCAGTGGGTTTGTACACGCCGCCAAGTTGTACCCGGCTGGCGCAACGACCAACTCTGACTCGGGCGTTACGAGCATCGACGCAATCTTCCCGGTGCTTGAAGCCATGGCCGAAGTTGGCATGCCATTGCTGATACACGGCGAAGTTACCCACGCCAATGTGGATGTGTTTGACCGCGAAAAAATCTTCATCGACGAACACATGCGCCGCGTTGTGGATCGCTTCCCGACCCTAAAAGTCGTGTTCGAGCACATCACCACCGCCGAAGCTGTGCAGTTCGTCAACGGGGCCCCGGCCAACGTCGGCGCAACCATTACCGCTCATCACTTGCTGTACAACCGCAATCACATGCTGGTTGGCGGTATTCGCCCGCACTTCTATTGCCTGCCGATTCTTAAGCGCAATAGCCATCAAGAAGCTTTGTTGGATGCAGCGACCAGTGGCAGCGAGAAGTTCTTTCTGGGCACCGACTCCGCACCGCACGCCCAACACGCTAAAGAAGCAGCGTGTGGCTGTGCCGGCTGCTACACCGCCTACGCGGCGATTGAGATGTACGCCGAAGCCTTTGAGCAACGTAACGCGCTGGATAAACTCGAAGCTTTTGCCAGCTTGAATGGCCCTCGTTTTTACGGACTGCCAGCCAGCACCGAACACATCACCCTGGTTCGCCAGGAGTGGACCGCCCCAACTAGCCTGCCATTCGGCGAGCTAACCGTAATTCCGCTGCGCGCCGGTGAAAAACTGCGCTGGCGCCTGCTGGAGGAACAGCTGTGAGCGACGACCATTTTGATGACGAACACGAAGGCGGACACGGCGGCGGCCCTCGCCACCCAATGGCTGAACGCTTTCGCGGTTACCTACCGGTCGTAATCGATGTTGAAACCGGCGGTTTCAACAGCGCCACCGATGCCCTGCTAGAAATCGCAGCAGTGACCATCGGCATGGACGAAAAAGGCTTTGTGTTCCCGGAGCACACGTATTTCCACCGCGTTGAGCCCTTTGAAGGCGCCAACATCGAAGCCGCGGCACTGGAATTTACAGGCATCAAGCTTGATCACCCGCTACGCATGGCTGTCAGCGAAGAAACAGCGCTGACCGACATTTTCCGTGGTGTGCGCAAAGCCTTAAAAGCCAATGGCTGCAAACGCGCCATTCTGGTGGGTCATAACAGCAGCTTCGACTTGGGTTTCTTGAACGCAGCGGTTGCCCGCCTAGACATGAAGCGCAACCCGTTTCACCCGTTTTCAAGCTTTGACACCGCAACCCTTGCCGGTCTGGCTTACGGTCAAACCGTTCTGGCAAAAGCATGTCAAGCCGCTGACATCGACTTTGACGGACGCGAAGCTCACTCGGCACGTTACGACACCGAGAAAACAGCTGAGCTGTTCTGTGGCATCGTCAACAGCTGGAAACAAATGGGTGGCTGGAAAGACTTTAACGACTGATTCAGTTGTTAGCACTTTCTTGGCGCCTAAAAAAACCGGACATTACGTCCGGTTTTTTTACGCCTGAAACTGACGCTTACAGCTTGTCAGCATTCTCAGACAGGTAAGCAGCAACGCCCGCAGTCGAAGCGGTCATGCCTTTGTCGCCTTTCTTCCAGTTGGCTGGGCAAACTTCGCCGTGCTCTTCGTGGAATTGCAGAGCGTCAACCAAACGCAGCAACTCGTCCATGTTACGACCCAGCGGCAGATCGTTAACAATTTGCGAACGAACGATGCCTTTGTCATCGATCAAGAAAGCGCCACGAAATGCTACGCCGCCCTCAGACTCAACATCGTAGGCCTTGCAGATTTCGTGTTTCATGTCGGCGGCCATTGTGTATTGCACCTGACCGATACCGCCATTGTTAACTGGGGTGTTGCGCCATGCGTTGTGAGTGAAGTGGGAGTCGATGGAGACTGCTACCACTTCAACGTTACGTGCCTTGAACTCAGGAATGCGGTGATCCAAAGCGATCAGCTCGGACGGGCAAACAAAAGTGAAATCCAGCGGGTAGAAGAACACCAGGCCGTATTTGCCTTTGATAGCGGTGGACAGCGTGAAGCTGTCTACGATTTCGCCATTGCCAAGTACGGCGGCGACAGTGAAGTCTGGGGCTTGTTTGCCTACGAGAACGCTCATTGGTTATCTCCTGATGTGCAGCGTGAAAACGGGATCTGGCCAGCCGCCCTGAAACGGAGGCTCAGCGGCCAGTTCACCTGTGAAAATGACCGGCCATCATACACCGCTCGTCGGAACCGTTCTTAACCCTTTTCACAATCGCTCTCCCCTGCTCCGAGACCGTTCGTCAGCCATGCCCACACCAAGGGCAATCTAGACCTAAGTTGCTTTGACAATCATTCTCGTTAACATTAAGATCCTTCGCATTGAATCCCAACCAGCGATGGTTCTTATTTATGTACGTTTGCCTTTGCACCGGCGTCACTGATGGAAAAATCCGCGATGCTATCTACGACGGTTGCTGTAGCTACCGCGAAGTACGCGAAGCGACAGGTGTTGCCAGTCAATGCGGCAAATGTGCCTGCCTGGCCAAGCAAGTGGTTCGTGAAACCCTGACTTCGCTGCAAGCCAGCCAAGCAGCGATGAGTTTCCCGGCAGAATTTTCAGTCGCTTAATCCCCTCTTTTTTAAGAACCGGACTCAATGTCCGGTTTTTTTATGCCAAAAATTCAAGCACTTAGGGCCAAGACGCGGAACACAAACATTCTTATTCCGATTAATTTTCATTTATTATTCAAACACTTAGGTTTGACAGTCTTAAGTACGCGGCTCAAACTCTGGCCTATATACCGTTAATTAAGGCAGGCCCTCGCGATGAAAGGCGACATTTCAGTCATCCAGCACCTCAATAAAATCCTCGGAAACGAGCTGGTCGCAATCAATCAATACTTCCTGCATGCACGCATGTATCAGGATTGGGGCCTGGAAAAGTTAGGTGCGCACGAATACCACGAGTCCATCGATGAGATGAAACACGCGGACAAATTAATTAAACGCATTTTATTCCTTGAAGGCCTGCCGAACGTGCAGGACTTGGGCAAGCTACATATCGGCGAGCACACCAAGGAAATGCTCGAATGCGACCTACGCATCGAGAAGACCGGTCACGCTGATCTTAAAGCTGCAATCGCACACTGCGAAGTGGTCGGCGACTTTGGCAGCCGTGAACTTCTGGAAGATATCCTTGAATCTGAAGAAGAGCACATCGACTGGCTCGAAACTCAATTGGGTTTGATCGACAAAGTTGGCATTGAGAACTATCTGCAATCGCAAATGGGTGAGTAACTAAAACTCACTAAAAAGCCCCGCCAGTTCACACTGACGGGGCTTTTTAATAAACAGCAACTTCGTAACAGAACTTGCTGCCCAACACTAATTAGGCATCTGCCTTGGCAGCCGCTGCTTTCTCGGCAGCTTCTTTAATCAGTGCTTGCAAAGAACCGTCTGCGGCCATCTCGGCCATGATATCGCTGCCACCTACCAACTCACCTGCTACCCACAATTGTGGGAAGGTTGGCCAGTTAGCGTACTTTGGCAGGTTGGCACGGATTTCCGGGTTCTGCAGGATGTCCACGTAAGCGAACTTCTCACCACAGCCCATTACGGCCTGAGCAGCTTTAGCCGAAAAACCGCACTGCGGGGCATTCGGTGAGCCTTTCATGTAGAGCAGAATGGTGTTGTTGGCAATCTGTTCTTTAATAGTTTCGATGATATCCATGGAGCACCTCGGCTGAACTTTCCGACTCAGTTGTCGGCACGGTGGCGCATTGTAACGCAAAGCCTTGCAAGGCGCTCGGTCTGCCCGGCAGACAAAAGTCTGAAAGGTAAGCGCGCAAAGCGTCCAATTGCCAAGCAATGTCAGGTCAGTGTACAAATGGGCAACTGACGTCAGTCACCTCCAACGAACTGACACAGCGCAGCACACGTCCACACCTTTAAACACAAGACCCTTATTGGCAAGACGCGACATTTCCTTATAAGATCGCGCCTTCCCCTATTTCGTCGCCACGTGCGGCTTTCGCCGCAGGTCTCGCCCGTTTTTCCGAAAAACCCGGCTTTGAGCATCTGCGGTCGTTGCAAAAAAGGTAGTTAATGATGAGCGCACGGCACTTTCTCTCCTTGATGGATTGCACGCCCGAAGAACTACTCAGCGTGATTCGTCGCGGCATTGAGCTCAAAGACCTGCGTAATCGCGGCGCGCTCTTCGAACCTCTGAAAAACCGCGTACTGGGCATGATTTTCGAAAAATCATCGACCCGTACTCGACTGTCGTTTGAAGCAGGGATGATCCAGCTTGGCGGCCAAGCCATCTTCCTGTCGCCGCGTGATACTCAATTGGGCCGTGGCGAGCCAATCGGTGACTGCGCCATCGTCATGTCTCGCATGCTCGATGCGGTGATGATTCGCACCTTCGCCCACAGCACGCTGACCGACTTCGCGGCCAACTCCCGCGTACCTGTCATAAACGGCCTGTCAGACGACCTGCACCCATGCCAATTGTTGGCCGACATGCAAACCTTCTTGGAGCACCGAGGCTCCATCAAAGGCAAAACCGTGGCCTGGATCGGCGACGGCAACAACATGTGCAACAGCTATATAGAAGCCGCCATCCAGTTTGACTTCAAACTGCGCGTCGCCTGCCCAGAAGGCTATGAGCCCAACCCTGAATTCGTGGCACAAGCCGGTGATCGCGTCACCATCACGCGTGACCCTAGCCAAGCAGTGCTCGGTGCCCATTTGGTGAGCACCGACGTTTGGACTTCAATGGGGCAGGAAGAAGAAGCCGCCAAACGCATGCAGCTGTTTGCACCGTATCAAGTCAACCGCGCCCTGCTCGACCAAGCGGCTGAAGACGTGCTGTTTATGCACTGCCTTCCGGCTCACCGCGGCGAAGAGATCAGCCTCGATTTGTTGGACGATCCACGCTCTGTTGCATGGGATCAAGCCGAAAACCGTCTGCATGCGCAAAAAGCGCTGCTCGAATTTCTGCTCCAACCGGCGTATCAGTCCGTATGAGTCAGCCACTGTTATTAAGTCTTCGTGATCTGGCCTGCGGCTACCAAGGTCAGAGCGTGGTGCAAAATCTCAACTTGCACCTCAATGCCGGCGATATTGGTTGCTTGCTGGGTTCATCGGGCTGCGGCAAAACGACAACGTTGCGAGCGATTGCCGGTTTCGAGCCTGTTCATCAAGGTGAGATTCAACTTGCCGGAGAAGTCATCTCCAGTGCTGGCTTCACTCTGGCACCTGAGAAACGCCGTATCGGCATGGTGTTTCAGGACTACGCCCTGTTCCCGCACTTAAGCGTGGCTGACAACATTGCTTTCGGCATTCGTAAACACCCGCAAAAAGACCGTGTGACGCAAGAGCTACTTGAACTGGTCAACCTTAAAAACCTCGGCAAGCGCTTCCCTCATGAGCTTTCGGGAGGCCAACAACAACGTGTCGCGCTTGCCCGTGCGCTCGCGCCGGAGCCTCAGCTGTTATTGCTGGATGAACCCTTCTCCAACCTTGACGGTGAGCTGCGACGCAAACTCAGCCATGAAGTCAGAGACATCCTGAAGGCCCGTGGCACCAGTGCAATCTTGGTCACGCATGATCAGGAAGAAGCGTTTGCCGTGAGCGACCATGTTGGCGTCTTCAAAGAGGGGCGCCTTGAGCAATGGGATACGCCCTACAACCTGTACCACGAACCACTCACCCCATTTGTTGCCAGTTTTATCGGTCAGGGCTACTTCATACGCGGGCAACTGCTCAGTCCTGAGTCAGTTCAAACCGAGTTGGGCGTATTGCGTGGCAATCGAGCCTACACATGGCCAACCGGTGGCGCTGTCGACGTTCTGCTGCGTCCCGACGACATCGTCTACGCTCCCGATAGCGAGTTGAAAGCCAAGATCATAGGTAAGACCTTCCTGGGGGCTTCAACCCTATACAGGCTGCAACTGCCTACAGGAAGCCAGCTGGAGTCTATTTTCCCAAGCCATGTTGATCATTTACCGGGCACTGAGGTCGGTATTCGCGTCGCCGCCGAGCACCTGGTCATGTTTCAAACCAGCGGCAGCATCGCAGCACAAATACCGCGTACTGAATCGGGTGTAAGACGCTTCAGTGCGAGCAACTGAAACACACGCTGAGACCGGAGGCTGTGCCTTACGACGCAGCCTCCGGTAACGATTACAAATAGAATAGCCTGCGCTTAAACCCGGCCTATCTCTGCAAACTTTGCTTGCGTATGTTCTGCCAGCACCGCAGGGGCCAGTTCAACCTCCAGCCCGCGCCGTCCTGCACTGACATAAATAGTCTTAAAGCTCAGCGCACTTTGATCAATAAAGGTACGCAGGCGCTTCTTCTGCCCCAAGGGGCTAATCCCGCCTAACAGGTAACCCGTTGCACGCTGCGCCGCGGCCGGGTCTGCCATCTCGACTTTCTTGACCCCTGCTGCATGCGCCAGCGCTTTCAAGTCAAGACTTCCGACGACCGGTACAACGGCGACCAATAATTCACTTTTTTCGCTACTGGCCAACAAGGTCTTGAACACCTGTGCCGGCTCAAGGCCCAGCTTTTCTGCGGCCTCCAATCCGTACGATGCGGCTTTGGGGTCATGTTCGTAGCTGTGCACCTGATGTTCGGCGCGAACTTTTTTCAATAGATCCAGTGCAGGGGTCATGGCAATCCCGGTCATGTATTTGGATAGGCAAAGCGCTGAGCAATTTTAGCGCCATCAGCCCGTTCAGAAGCGCTAAAACTGGGGTTTCAGCACGCCAGCCAGCTGAATCGTTACATCTTGAGCCGATAATTTGTAGCGTTTGCTTACAGAAAAACCAGTACCAAAAACTAAGTCAAAAGTCAGAATGTGAATGCTCGTTCACTTTCGACCTTTGACAGCAGTGTTTCTTGTCTATATTTTTTCGAATCTGAATATGTCCAGCCAGCACTTATACGATATTTCCTACATATGAAAAGCTGGATCGAGCAGCTCAACATCTACAACAACCCTGATCGACGACGTCAAAAAACAACAAAAACGAGGTTTCAAATGACGACCGCTACGCAGCACCCAACGCTTTCAGGCCAGTGCATGGCTGAGTTTCTCGGCACTGCACTTTTAATCTTCTTTGGTACAGGTTGTGTTGCGGCTCTCAAGGTCGCGGGCGCCAGTTTTGGTTTATGGGAAATCAGCATCATCTGGGGCATTGGCGTCAGCATGGCGATTTACCTGACCGCAGGCGTATCTGGCGCGCACTTGAATCCAGCCGTCAGCATCGCACTGTGCCTGTTCACCGATTTCGAAAAGCGCAAACTGCCTTTTTATATCCTTGCCCAAGTTGCTGGCGCCTTCTGCGCAGCTGCATTGGTCTACACGCTCTATAGCAACTTGTTTTTCGATTACGAACAAACCCATCAAATGGTTCGTGGCAGCCAGGCAAGTCTGGAATTAGCCTCTGTATTCTCCACCTACCCGCACCCTGCACTCTCAACGCTGCAGGCGTTTCTGGTAGAAGTAGTCATCACCGCTATCCTCATGGGCGTGATCATGGCACTGACCGACGACAAAAATGGCTTGCCGCGTGGCGCATTGGCACCGCTGTTGATCGGTTTGCTCATTGCCGTAATTGGTAGTTCGATGGGCCCTCTAACTGGCTTTGCAATGAACCCCGCGCGTGATTTCGGGCCAAAGCTGATGACTTTCCTGGCTGGCTGGGGTGAAGTTTCGTTCACCGGCGGGCGTGATATTCCCTATTTCTTGATTCCAATTTTTGCACCGATCGTCGGTGCTTGCCTTGGCGCAGCCATTTATCGCGGGTTAATTGCCCGCCATCTGCCTGACGTCGAGCCCGTGGCAACGGATGCCCAAGCCACAGCTGCGGTGAAAACCCAGGCTTCCTGATATCGACTTATGAAACGGGGCGCACGAGACAACTGCCCGTTACTTTCTCGCGCCCTGAACCATTCCCACATTCTGCAAGGCAATCTCATGACCGACATTCAGAATAAGAACTACATCATTGCGCTTGACCAAGGCACTACCAGTTCGCGAGCGATCATCTTTGATCGTGACGCCAACGTAGTCTGCACAGCCCAGCGAGAATTCCAACAGCACTACCCGCAAGCTGGCTGGGTTGAACATGACCCAATGGAAATTTTCGCCACCCAAAGCGCCGTGATGGTCGAAGCCTTGGCCCAAGCGGGCCTGCACCACGACCAAGTCGCAGCCATCGGTATCACCAACCAACGTGAAACCACTGTTGTATGGGACAAAATCAGCGGTCGTCCGATCTACAACGCCATCGTCTGGCAGTGCCGACGCAGCACCGAAATTTGCGAACAACTCAAGCGCGATGGCCATGAGCAGTACATCAGCGACACCACAGGCCTGGTGACTGACCCGTACTTCTCCGGCACCAAACTGAAGTGGATTTTGGATCACGTCGAAGGCAGCCGCGAGCGTGCGCGTAATGGAGAGCTGCTGTTCGGTACCATCGACAGCTGGCTGATCTGGAAATTTACAGGCGGTAAAACCCACGTTACCGACTACACCAACGCCTCGCGCACCATGCTCTTCAACATCCACACACTGGAGTGGGATGCCAAGATGCTGGAGGTGCTGGATATCCCGCGCGAAATGCTGCCGGAGGTGAAGTCCTCTTCAGAAATCTACGGCCGCACTAAAAGTGGAATCGCCATTGGCGGCATTGCAGGCGACCAGCAAGCCGCTCTGTTTGGGCAAATGTGCGTTGAACCGGGTCAGGCCAAAAACACCTATGGTACTGGCTGCTTCTTGTTGATGAATACCGGGGCCAATGCCGTTAAATCGACCCACGGCATGCTTACCACCATCGCATGCGGCCCACGCGGCGAAGTGGCTTACGCGCTGGAAGGTGCCGTCTTCAACGGCGGCTCTACAGTGCAGTGGTTACGTGATGAGCTGAAAATAATCAACGACGCCCATGACACCGAATACTTTGCCAACAAGGTCAAAGACAGCAACGGCGTGTACTTGGTGCCTGCATTCACCGGCCTTGGCGCCCCTTATTGGGACCCGTATGCCCGTGGCGCGTTGTTCGGTTTAACTCGCGGCGTACGCGTTGACCACATCATTCGTGCGGCGCTTGAGTCGATTGCCTACCAAACCCGGGACGTTCTGGACGCCATGCAGCAAGACTCGGGCGAACGCCTCAAAGCGCTGCGCGTGGATGGCGGCGCTGTTGCGAACAACTTCCTGATGCAGTTCCAGGCTGACATTCTTGGCACCTCGGTTGAACGCCCACAAATGCGCGAAACCACTGCCTTGGGTGCCGCCTATCTGGCAGGTCTGGCCTGTGGTTTCTGGAGCAGCCTGGATGAGCTTCGTGGCAAAGCGGTCATCGAACGCCAGTTTGAGCCGCAGCTTGAAGAAGCCAGCAAAGAGAAGCTCTATGCCGGCTGGAAAAAAGCAGTGAGCCGCACTCGCGACTGGGAACCACACGAAGACAGCCACTAAACATCCTGCCTTCAAGCGTGCACTGTCGCCTCGGCGCGACAGTGCACGCTTGCGTGTCTGATCGAAGTCACGTGTAGCAGATGGCGCTTTCCTACGGCATCATGGGCAAATTTTGCTTAGCCGCCCTAAGGAAACACCATGAATCTGCCTCCACGCCAACAGCAGATCCTCGAACTCGTACGCGAACGCGGCTACGTGAGCATCGAGGAAATGGCCCAGTTGTTCGTCGTTACACCGCAGACCATTCGCCGTGATATCAATCAGCTTGCAGAGGCCGACTTGTTACGCCGTTACCACGGTGGCGCCGCTTATGACTCCAGTGTTGAGAACACGGCTTACGCCATGCGCGCCGATCAAATGCGCGATGAAAAACGTCGTATTGGAGAAGCCATTGCAGCCCAAATCCCTGACCACGCCTCAATTTTTATCAACATCGGTACCACCACCGAGTCGATTGCTCGAGCATTGCTTAACCATAACCATCTGAAAATCATCACCAACAACCTGCATGTGGCTTCAATTTTGAGCGCCAAGGACGATTTTGAAGTGCTGATCGCAGGCGGCAATGTGCGCCGCGACGGCGGCATTGTGGGCCAAGCCAGTGTCGACTTTATCAATCAGTTCAAATTCGACTTTGCTTTGGTGGGGATAAGCGGTATCGACTCAGATGGCAGCTTGCTGGACTTTGACTATCAGGAAGTCCGGGTCTCTCAAGCCATTATTGCCAACGCCCGACAAACCATTCTTGCCGCAGACTCCAGCAAATTCGGTCGTAACGCGATGGTCCGCCTTGGGCCTATCTCGTTGATCGATTGCCTGGTAACGGACCAGCCGCCCGTACCAGAGCTAGCCCAACTGTTAGCACAGCACAAAATCCGCCTCGAAGTGGTTTGACCTACAGCTTGTCCTTTGTGCTGCAACAACACGCTTGCTCGCAACCCTCGACTGTCGCGAGCAAGCCAACTCTGTATTCAGAGTGTGGCGACAAGCTAAGCGGCAACACCCTGAAGATGTTCGAAATTATTCTTTTAACCCTTCTTCGATGTGTTTTTTTAATCGAAGGAGGCTGGCTGCGCGCTCATTTATCAGCTACCATTTTCGAAAATGAACATTAATGTTCGAATTCAAATATGCGTAAAGAACGCGAGGCCCACACATGCCGCACACCACCTTGCCTGCTACTCCCCTCGCTGAGGTTTACGACGTTGCCGTGATTGGTGGCGGAATTAATGGCGTCGGGATTGCGGCAGATGCTGCGGGTCGCGGCTTATCTGTGTTCCTGTGCGAAAAAGACGACTTGGCCAGCCACACTTCTTCGGCCAGCAGCAAGTTGATCCACGGCGGCTTACGCTATCTCGAACATTACGAATTCCGCTTGGTACGTGAAGCACTGGCCGAACGCGAAGTGTTGCTGGCAAAAGCGCCACACATCGTCAAACCTATGCGCTTCGTGTTGCCGCACCGTCCGCACTTGCGTCCAGCATGGATGATTCGTGCGGGCCTATTTTTGTATGACCACTTGGGCAAGCGCGAAAAACTTGCAGGTTCCAACAGTCTCAAGTTCGGAGCCTCAAGCCCGCTTAAGGCTGAAATCACAAAAGGCTTTGAATACTCAGACTGCTGGGTCGATGACGCCCGCCTTGTCGTACTCAACGCCATGGCCGCCCGCGAAAAAGGCGCTCACGTACACACTCAAACCCGTTGTGTCAGTGCGCGGCGTAACAAAGGGCTGTGGGAATTGAACCTGGAGCGCGCCGACGGCAGCCTGTTTTCGATTCGCACCAAAGCGCTGGTTAACGCCGCCGGGCCTTGGGTGGCCAAGTTCATCAAGGACGATCTGAAACTAGACTCACCTTATGGTATTCGCCTGATTCAGGGCAGCCACCTGATCGTGCCCAAGCTGTATGACGCGCCAAACGCCTTCATCCTGCAAAACGAAGACCAGCGCATCGTGTTCACGATCCCGTACATGGACCAATTCACCATCATCGGTACCACTGACCGCGAATACACCGGTGACCCGGCCAAGGTCAGCATTACCGAAGAAGAAACCGACTACTTGCTTAACGTGGTCAATGCTCACTTCAAACAGCAAGTGAGCCGCAGTGACATCCTGCGCACTTACTCGGGTGTGCGCCCGCTGTGCAATGACGAGTCCGACAATCCATCAGCCGTGACCCGCGACTACACCTTGGCGCTGTCTGGCGCGCCGGGCGAAGCGCCTTTGCTGTCGGTGTTTGGCGGCAAGTTGACCACCTATCGCAAGTTGGCTGAATCGGCGATGGCTCAATTGACGCCGTACTTCACCCACATCAAGCCAAGCTGGACCGCGAACGCAACACTGCCCGGCGGTGAAGACATGACGACGCCGTCGGCCTTGAGCGCAGCATTGACCAGCAAACACAGCTGGCTCGACGCCGCCATCGCCAAGCGCTGGGCAATCACCTATGGCAACCGCTCATGGCGCCTGCTGGACGGCGTACAAGGGCTGAGCGACATGGGCGAGCACATCGGCAGCGGCCTCTACAGCCGCGAAGTCGATTACCTGTGCAGCCAAGAATGGGCGCTGGAGGCACACGATATTCTGTGGCGCCGCACCAAACTTGGCTTGCTCACCACGCCTGAAGAGCAGCAACACTTGGCGCAATACATGACATCGTTGAACCTCAAATACCGCAAGGTTGAAGCGGCTTAAGCCTACCGACCTGACTCAGGAACACGCTGCTCGCGATGCGATTCACTTGAAATACCGCATCGACGACGTCGCGAGCAAGCATGCTCCTGCACCTCCCTCATTCGGTTTTCCGAACGCAACACCCCGCAACGATTCGGCTTTCCGGGCACAGTGCTCGCAAGGCTCTCGCCAAAGATTAAATAACTTTATATAAATCAATGAATTAACTTTAATTCTCGAGTCTGGCATGACTCATGCTCTACACTCAGAGCCGAATGCTTAAACAGTGCGTCTAGCCTGTTAGGACATTTGAAGTACAAAAGGGCCCACGAACGGGCTCAATAAAAAAAACAATGTCGAGGAAACACCGATGCGCATCGTTCCGCAACTTTTGAGCGCAGCTATTGCTGTCGCTCTGATTAGCACTCCAGTTTTTGCAGCCGAATTGACCGGCACACTGAAGAAAATCAAAGAATCCGGCACCATCACCCTCGGTCATCGTGACTCCTCCATCCCGTTCTCTTACATCGCAGACGCCTCCGGCAAGCCGGTTGGTTACTCCCACGATGTGCAATTGGCAATTGTTGATGGGCTGAAAAAGCAACTCGACATGCCCGACCTCAAGGTCAAGTACAACCTGGTCACTTCCCAAACCCGCATCCCGTTAGTACAAAACGGCACCGTTGACGTTGAGTGTGGCTCTACCACCAACAACGTTGAGCGTCAGCAGCAAGTTGACTTCTCGGTAGGTATCTTCGAAATCGGTACACGTCTGCTGTCCAAAAAAGACTCGCCCTATAAAGATTTCGCAGACCTGAAAGGCAAAAACGTCGTCACCACTGCAGGCACCACCTCCGAGCGCATTCTCAAGGCGATGAACGCTGACAAGCAGATGGGCATGAACGTTATCTCAGCTAAAGACCACGGCGAAGCGTTCAACATGCTGGAGTCGGGCCGCGCTGTCGCGTTCATGATGGACGACGCCCTGCTGGCTGGTGAAATGGCCAAGGCCAAAAAACCCGCTGACTGGGCTGTAACCGGCACTCCACAGTCATACGAGATCTATGGCTGCATGGTTCGCAAAGGCGACCCCGATTTCAAAAAAGCAGTGGATGACGCCATCGTGGCTTATTACAAGTCGGGCGAAATCAACAAAACCTACGACAAATGGTTCCAGCAGCCGATTCCACCAAAAGGCCTGAACCTGATGTTCCCGATGAGCGACGAACTGAAAGCGCTTATCGCCAACCCAACCGACAAAGCAGCAGACGAAAAACCTGCCGACGACAAGAAAGCCTGATTTCTGTCGCCCCGGCACCCGAGCGTGAGCAATCGCGCTCGGGAACGTCAAATACCTGCTGTACTGCTTATTACTGCCTTAGAGCACTCGACCCGCTGGTTGTCGAGCGGGGAGCGTGTGCCCACAACCTTGTTGGGCAAGAACGGATTCCCTGAAGCAAGTGCTTGTTCATAGAACCAACTGAGGGGAGACCCTGCATGAATTACAACTGGGACTGGAGCGTTTTTTTCAAGTCCACCGGCGTAGGCAGCGAGACGTATCTCGACTGGTTTATCTCCGGTTTGGGCTGGACCATTGCGATCGCTGTCGTTGCCTGGATTGTTGCGCTGATACTGGGTTCGCTGCTGGGTGTAATGCGCACTCTGCCTAACCGTTTTATCGCGGGTATCGCCACGGTTTACGTGGAAATCTTTCGTAACGTACCGCTGCTGGTGCAACTATTTATCTGGTACTTCCTGGTACCCGACCTGCTGCCACCTGATTTGCAGGAGTGGTACAAGCAAGACCTCAACCCAACAACCTCTGCGTACTTGAGCGTTGTCGTGTGTTTAGGCCTGTTTACTGCTGCCCGTGTGTGCGAGCAAGTGCGTACCGGTATTGAAGCCCTGCCACGCGGTCAAGAAGCTGCCGCCCGTGCGATGGGTTTTAGTCTGGTGCAGATCTACTGGAACGTGCTGTTGCCGCAAGCGTACCGAATCATCATTCCGCCACTCACCTCTGAGTTTCTCAACGTTTTCAAGAACTCCTCGGTGGCGTCCTTGATCGGTTTGATGGAGCTGCTGGCTCAGACCAAACAGACCGCCGAATTTTCGGCCAACCTATTTGAAGCCTTCACCTTGGCCACGTTGATTTACTTCACCTTGAACATGAGCCTGATGCTGCTGATGCGCCTGATCGAGAAGAAAGTCGCAGTGCCCGGCCTAATGTCACTGGGGGGCAAATAATGGACTTCTTCGATTTCAGCGGAATCGTCCCTGCCCTGCCGGGCCTGTGGAACGGCATGGTCATGACATTAAAACTCATGATTCTGGGCGTGATCGGCGGCGTTGCCTTGGGCACCGTGCTGGCACTGATGCGTTTGTCGTCGAGCAAGTGGATGGCCAATCTGGCCGGCGCTTACGTGAACTACTTCCGCTCCATTCCCTTGCTGTTGGTCATTACCTGGTTCTACCTGGCAGTCCCGTTTGTGCTGCGCTGGATCACCGGCAAAGACACGCCAATCGGTGCATTCGAATCGTGCATGGTGGCTTTCGTCATGTTCGAAGCGGCTTACTTCTGCGAGATCGTGCGAGCAGGCGTGCAAGCCATTCCAAAGGGCCAGATGGGCGCCGCCAAGGCTTTGGGCATGAGTTACGGCCAAGCCATGCGCTTGATCATCCTGCCGCAAGCGTTTCGCAAAATGACCCCATTGCTGCTGCAACAGAGCATCATTTTGTTCCAGGACACCTCGCTGGTTTACACCGTAGGCCTGGTGGACTTCCTCAATGCTTCGCGCTCCAGTGGCGACATCATCGGCCGCTCCAATGAGTTCCTGATCTTCGCCGGTCTGGTGTATTTCATCATCAGCTTTTCCGCCTCGCTGCTGGTCAAGCGTCTGCAAAAAAGGTTTGCCGTATGATCTCGATCAAGAACATCAACAAGTGGTACGGGGACTTCCAAGTACTGACTGATTGCAGCACCGACGTTAAAAAGGGTGAAGTGGTTGTGGTCTGCGGCCCTTCAGGCTCAGGCAAATCGACCCTGATCAAGTGCGTCAATGCCCTTGAACCGTTCCAGAAAGGCGACATCGTGGTTGATGGCACTTCAATCGCTGATCCAAAAACCAACCTGCCAAAATTGCGCTCACGCGTTGGCATGGTGTTTCAGCATTTCGAACTGTTCCCGCACATGACCATCACCGAAAACCTGACCATCGCGCAGATCAAGGTGTTGGGCCGCAGCAAAGAAGAGGCCACCAAAAAAGGCCTCGAATTGCTGGAGCGCGTGGGTTTGTCGGCTCACGCCCACAAACACCCCGGTCAACTGTCAGGCGGCCAACAGCAACGAGTTGCGATTGCCCGCGCACTGGCGATGGACCCTATCGTCATGCTGTTTGACGAGCCTACCTCGGCACTCGACCCAGAAATGGTTAACGAAGTGCTCGACGTCATGGTGCAACTGGCCCACGAGGGCATGACCATGATGTGCGTTACCCACGAAATGGGCTTTGCGCGCAAAGTGGCCAACCGGGTGATTTTCATGGATCAGGGCAAAATCGTCGAAGACTGCGAAAAAGAAGAGTTCTTTGGCGATGTAACTGCACGTTCTGAACGCGCACAACACTTCCTCGCCAAAATCCTGCAGCACTAAGTGACTCATCTGTAGTCGCTGCCACAGGCTGCGATAAAGCTCGAAAGGGCTTCGCTTTCGAGTAAAAAGGGCTGCCACGCAGCCCACCGCAACCATCGGCAGTGACGACAGACTTCGCATCCCCCTTACCGCGCAGTGGTTGACCCAAGGCATCTGTGATGAAATGCGACCCCACTCTTTATCGCGGTGCTCCGCCCTCACTTGCCGTGAAACCACGTCTGCTCCGTCACTTTGTGCTGCCTGCGCTGATCTTCTTGATGATGGTGGGCCTGGGCTACGCGGGTTATCGCACCAGCGAACACTTCGCCATTCGCACCCTCAGTGAAAACGGCGAGCGCCAACTCGAATTGCACGCCCGCACGGTCGAGAGTGAGCTGGGCAAGTACACCTATCTGCCCAGCCTGCTCGAATTGGAGTCCAGCGTCTCTGCGTTGCTGGCCGATCCAAGCACGCAAAACCGGGTCACGGTCAATCAATACCTGGAAGGCCTCAACCGCCGTAGCCGCAGCCGGGCGATCTATGTGCTCGACACCACTGGCCGGGTAATGGCCACCAGCAACTGGCGTGATACCGACAGCTATTTAGGCGAAGACCTGTCATTTCGTGCTTACTTCCAAGACGCGGTGCGCGGCCAGCCGGGACGCTTTTACGGGATCGGCAGCACCTCCGGCGAGCCGGGCTATTACTTGGCCCACGGCCTGGAAGAGCAAGGCAAAATCATTGGCGTTGCCGTGATCAAAGTCCGCCTTGAAGCGTTAGAAGAGCGCTGGCAACGCGCGCGCCTTGAAGCCTATGTCAGTGACGAAAACGGCATCATCATTTTGTCCAGCGACCCGGCCCGGCGTCTCAAATCGGTAAGGGCGCTAACCCCTGAAATCAAAGAGCGGCTGGCCCGTAGCCTGCAATATTACTGGTGGCCCCTCAATGAGCTTGAACCCTTGGCCCGTGAACACGTAGCCGAAGGCGTTGAAAAGGTCACCTTTGCTGGCAATAACGAAGTGGTCACCGATAACCAACAAGTCAGTTATCTGGCCCAAACCCGCAGGCTGAACGACACCCCTTGGGACATTACCCTACTAACCCCCTTGCAGGACTTGCGCCGCGAAGCCGCGAACCAAGGCATGTTAGTCGCCGTGGCCTTTGCGTTGCTGGCATTTCTGCTGATTGCCTGGAACGAGCGGCGCAAAGTCATTGCCACCCGGCTGGCGGCTCGCGAGGCCTTGCAAGAGGCCAACAATCAGTTGGAACGCAAAATCGCTGAGCGCACCACCCATTTGCGCGCCAGCAATGAGCGTCTCAAGGGGCAGATTCGCGAGCGCCGACAAACTGAAAATACCCTACGCCGCGCTCAGGATGAGCTGGTACAAGCCGGCAAACTGGCGGCCATCGGCCAAATGTCGACCAGCATTGCTCATGAATTGAATCAACCCTTGGCCGCGTTGCGCACCTTGTCGGGTAACACTGTGCGTTTTCTTGAGCGTGGCGACCTTAAGGTGGCCGCAGACAATCTAAGCACCATTAACAATCTGGTCGATCGGATGGGCCGCATCACCGCCAACCTGCGCTCCTTCGCCCGACGCGGCGATGATCACGGCCAAGCCAGTTTGGGCAAGGCCGTCGACGCGGCCTTGCAACTGTTGGCCAGTCGCATCGAAGCATGCGCCGTTGAGCTGCACCGCGACATCAGTGACACCGACCTGAAAATCGATCAAACCCGACTTGAACAGATTCTCGTCAACCTGATTGGGAACGCGCTGGATGCCATGCAAGGCCAAGCCGTAACACCCCAACTGTGGCTTGAAGGTGAATTGATCGACGACAAATACCGCCTGCGGGTACGGGATAACGGCCCGGGCATTGACCCAGAGACCCGCAAACATTTATTTGAACCCTTCTACACCACCAAACCCGGCGAACAAGGCCTGGGCCTGGGGCTGACGCTCTCTGCCAGCCTCGCTGCCGCCACTGGCGGCAGCCTGAGCGTTGAGTTCCCGACGCATGGTGGTGCGGCGTTTGTCCTCTTATTACCGCTGGTGCAACCTGCTAAGGCCGAGCCGAAATGAACAACGAGTTGACCGTCCTGATTGTTGAAGACGATCCCCATGTACTTCTTGGCTGCCAGCAAGCGCTGGCGCTAGAAGATATTCAAAGCCAAGGCGTGAGCAGTGCCGAACAGGCACTGGCCTTGGTTGGCGACAACTTCCCCGGCATTGTCATCAGTGACATACGCCTGCCCGGCATAGACGGCCTGGAACTGCTCAAACGCCTCAAAGCCCGAGATCACAGCCTGCCCGTGGTGCTGATTACCGGGCATGGCGATATTTCAATGGCCGTGGGAGCCATGCGCGATGGCGCCTATGACTTTATGGAAAAACCGTTCTCCCCTGAACGATTGGTCGATGCAGCCCGTCGAGCGCTGGAGCAACGTGGCCTGGCCCGTGAAGTGTGGTCGCTGCGCCGCCAGTTGGCGGAGCGTGAATCCCTTGAAGGGCGGATCATCGGGCGCTCCCCCGCCATGCAGCAATTGCGCGAACTGATCGCGAACGTCGCCGATACGTCAGCCAACGTGCTGATCGAAGGCGAAACAGGCACCGGCAAAGAATTGGTTGCCCGCTGCCTGCATGACTTCAGCCGTCGCCACCCTCAACAGTTCGTGGCCCTGAACTGCGGCGGATTGCCCGAAAACCTGTTTGAGAGTGAAATTTTCGGCCACGAAGCCAACGCCTTTACCGGCGCGGGCAAACGCCGTATCGGCAAGATTGAGCATGCGGACGGCGGCACCCTGTTTCTCGATGAAGTTGAAAGCATGCCGCTCAACCTGCAAATCAAGTTGCTGCGCGTTTTGCAGGAGCGAACCCTGGAGCGCTTGGGCTCCAACCAAAGCATCGAAGTGGATTGCCGGGTGATTGCAGCCACTAAATCGGACCTCGATCAGTTGAGCAAGGCCAGCCAGTTTCGTAGCGACCTGTATTACCGCCTCAACGTGGTTACGCTTGAGTTGCCGCCTTTGCGCGAGCGCCGCGAAGACATCCTGCAACTGTTCGAGTACTTTTTGCAGCAGTCTTCCCTGCGCTTCGACCGAACGCCACCCGAACTGGACAACCAAACCCTGTCGAGCCTGATGAGCCATGACTGGCCGGGCAACGTGCGTGAGTTGCGTAACGTGGCAGAGCGCTTCGCACTAGGCCTGCCTGCGTTTAAAAAAGCCGGCAGCAATGTTGCTCAGGGCTTGGGGTTTTCAGAGGCTGTCGAAGCGTTTGAACGCAACTTGCTCAGCGACGCCTTGCAACGCAGTGGCGGCAACCTGACGCAAGCCAGCCAGGAATTGGGCATGGCCAAAACCACCTTGTTCGATAAAGTCAAAAAATACGGTTTGGCTCACTAAGCGAGAAACCTGTGGATCTGATTCTAAAAGCTGCTTTGGGCGCCGCCGTGGTCATCGTTTTAGCGATGCTGGCAAAAACCAAAAACTACTACATTGCAGGCCTGGTGCCGCTGTTCCCGACCTTTGCCCTGATTGCCCATTACATCGTCGGCAAAGGGCGTTCGGTGGACGATCTGAAAACAACCATTGTGTTCGGCATGTGGTCGATCATTCCGTACTTTGTGTACCTCGCAGCGCTGTACGTGCTGGTTGATCGCATGCGCCTTGAGGCCTCATTGGCGCTGGCGGCGGTGGCCTGGCTGATGGCCGCGACCGTGCTGGTCAGTGTGTGGGTGCGCTTGCACTGAGCGCACCTACACAAAAAGCTCGTTGGCCCAACCTTTGCATTTACCCCCTAAAGCACGCCCTGCTTGGCTCGGCGGCGATTGAATGGGGTAAATCACAGGTTGAATATTCTCGATCTCGACCACAGCCTGACCGCTCAGGCTCCAATTGTGCAGCGCCTTGGCGAGGGGCGCGCAACGCGTATGGACTTGCTGGAGTTAGGCCCAAAGCTTCGTTTATGGGCATCCGAGCGCAACTACCAACGCTTTGTCCAACGCCTGCAACAGCGCCCAAAACATTTAGCGCATGGCCCCGAAATTTTCTTTGTCGGTTCCGGCGACTATCACCATTTGACCCCGGCTTTTCTCTGTGACTTGCCCGAACCGACAAGCCTGATTCACTTCGACAACCATCCCGACTGGGTGCGCTTTGCACCCCGTCGCCATTGCGGATCGTGGGTCAATCGCGCGCTGAAACTGCCTAACATCAAACGCATCGTGACTCTGGGCCCGTGCAGTGACGACCTGCAAAACCCGCAGCTCAAAGGCGGCAATGTAGCGGCCTTGCGTCGGGGCGATCTTCAGTTGTTCCCTTGGCAGCATGCCCCGTCAAGAGTCTGGGGCCGAGTCGGAGATGGCGCAGGCCATGAGCAACACGAGAACCAATTGCATTGGCGCAACTTAGCCGATCAAGACTGGCCCACCTTCGTCGAAAACCTTAT
This sequence comes from Pseudomonas sp. E315, assembly GCF_055406205.1. NCBI lineage: Bacteria > Pseudomonadati > Pseudomonadota > Gammaproteobacteria > Pseudomonadales > Pseudomonadaceae > Pseudomonas > Pseudomonas sp. E315. The sequence continues at coordinate 286,463 of NZ_JBUZPJ010000003.1, forward strand.
CCAGAGCCTGCCCACTGAAGCGGTATGGATCACGGTGGACAAAGACGTGCTGGCCAGCGAAGACGCCGCCACCAATTGGGATCAAGGCGGCATGCGCCTGAGCCACTTGCTGCACGCCATTGGGGCCTTGGCCACCCGCAAACGGGTATTGGGGATTGATGTGTGTGGCGAATTTGCCAAGCCTCGCCACAGCAACCTGCTTAAACGCTGGGAGGCCAAGTCCGACCAACCACCCCCCGAGCGCTGGAGCGAGGCCGACTTGCTGCGCAATTCAACCACCAACCAAGCCCTGATTTCGCTGTTTGAGGAACTGTTTCCGTGACCCTGATTGTGATTGCACTGGTGGCGTTTTCTATCGTGCTCGATGTCATCGGCCAGCTGTGTTTCAAGATCGGCCTGGACCGTTTACCCGAACTTGAAGGCGGCTTTCGCCTGAATGCGTTTTGGGGCCAAGTGTTTAACGCGCCCATGCTCTGGGCTGGTATCGGCGCCTATGTCATCGAGTTTTTTGTTTGGCTCGAAGCCCTGTCCCGCGCCCCGCTCAGCTTGCTGTTCCCGGCTGCCGCACTGGCGTATTGCGGCGTGGTATTCGCGGGCAAGGTGTTTTTGGGCGAGCACGTCAGCCGTCGGCGCTGGATGGGCACGCTGGTCATCACTCTCGGCGTGATGCTGGTCTGCATCGCCGGGGTTTAAGGAGATTGGAGATGGACACGATGAAACTGACCCAAAGCGGTTGGCTGCACGGCCGAATGGGCACGATGGTGCTGTGGGCGTTGTTGATCGCGCTGGAAAGCGCAGGGCAAATTGCTACCAAGGTGGGCGGTGATCAATTGGGGCAAATGGACTTCAGCCTGCAATGGTTACAAGCGGTGTTGCTTAACCCCGGCGTGTGGATGGCAATCGCCTGCTACATCGGCGCATTTTTTGTGTGGATGCTGATCTTGCGCCGCAGCAGCCTGTCGCTGGCATTTCCGCTGAGTTCGCTGGTATTTGTGGGCGTGCTGCTGGGCTCATGGCTGGGGCTGGGCGAACACATCAGCGCACTGCATTGGGCAGGTGTGGCGGTGATTATTGCAGGCATAGCGCTGCTGGCGGATGGTGAGCCAGCGGCGTAGTCGCTCAAAACTTATAACTCACGGCCGTCTGCACACTGCCCTGATTCACATCGCCCAGTTCCTTGACGATGCTGCTGTCTGCTGCCGAACCCAGCAAGTGAATCCAACTGGCGCTGGCCACCACTGACCAGTGTTCGGCCAACGCAAACTCAACGTTTTGGGTCAGTGTCAGGTTCTGCAGACCGCCGCTGGCGTTGTAGCGCGAGATGCCCGACGCCTGAGACTCAGCGGCACTGACGCCAAAAAAGGTCGATGCCTGACGACCATCTACGAAGTGCGCCGCCAACTGGCTGCTGCCGATAATCCCCCGCCCCAACGGATAACCCAGCTCGCCACCCACTTGTCCCAGCACACCGCCCGCGCCACCCACCGCTTGCCCCAGCTGCGCATACAAACGCCAAAACTCAGCCGGGCTGTACTGCACAAAACCGCCTAACTGAGCCCTATCAGACACATCACGCAAGCCGCGCAACGAGCCATTCGCGTTGCGCCCCGGCAAGTAGTCAATAAACGGGCCCGCCGTCCAATCCCCTGTGTTGAGCGCGCTCCAGATCAGGCCATCGTCGGTGTTAAGGCTTACATCGCCCCAGTCCACATCGAAATAGGGCAACGGGGTTGTTTCATAACGGCTACCACTCGGATCGTAAGGCTGATAACCCAGCCCGAAGCCCACCTCGCCGGTTGGGCCTTCAGCAGCCATCGACCACGGGCAAACGCCGCCAAAACTGAATAAAACGAGTATCCAAAAAGCGTGGCGACGGGCAGACATGGGCGTTTCCTTGGAGGTGTTTGCGCGCATCAATCCCTTTTTTGCAGGCCGCGCGCAAGCACTGATGTTGTTTGTAGCAAGCTACAAAAATTGTAGCTTGCGCACGCCCCTCTGCTGCCCAGAAGGCGCAAAGCCCCGGCCCGCTGGGCTTTGGTGAGTTGGCACAGTCCATGCTCTGTCCTGTTGCAAGCGCACAGTGCGCACCTCCTCAACAGGACAATGCAGATGATGCAATGGCATATCGTGTGTGACTTCGACGGGACCATCACCCGTACCGACGTCATCGACAATATTCTTCAACGCTTCGCCGACCCAAGCTGGGAAGTGATCGAAGATCAATGGCTGCAAGGTGAGATCGGCTCGCGTGAATGCTTGAGCCGCCAGCTGTCGCTGGTCAAAGCCTCCCCCGCCGAGTTGCTGGGCTATTTCGATTCCGTAGAAATCGACCCCGATTTTCCAGATTTCGTCGATCACGTCATTAGCCTTGGCGCCTCCATTGAAGTGGTCAGCGACGGCATCGAACAAGGCATCGCCCGGATTCTGGCGCGCAACTACGTACGCCTGCTGCCGATCTTGGCCAATCGCTTGCGTCAGGTCGATCAAAACAGCTGGCGCATCGACTTCCCGTATTCCAGCGATGCCTGTCGCGCCGCTTCGGGCAACTGCAAATGCAAATCCACCCCCAACGCCAAGCGCGTTCTGGTGATTGGTGACGGCCAGTCCGACATGTGCGTGGCCTCCAGTGCTGACTTCGTATTTGCCAAAGATCGCCTCGCCGAGTACTGCGAGCGTAACGGCATCCCTTACGCACGCTTCGACAACTTCGCTGAACTCCCCGCCTTGCTTGCCCAATTGCCAAGCAATGCCGCCAACGCGCCCCACTATTCTCGTGAACAGCAGGAACTCTTCAACCATGTCTGATATCCGAATCGCTACGCCTGAAGACCAGATGCTTCTGGATAAAGAAGCCAAATACTGCTCGTACGGCGACACCGTTCACTACATCGAACCACCGCGTATTTTCAGCCGCTGCGAAGGCTCCTACGTGTGGGACACCGAAGATCAGGCCTACCTCGACCTGCAAATGTGGTACTCGGCGGTGAATTTTGGTTACGCCAACCCACGCCTGAATAACGCGCTCAAACAGCAGATCGACACCCTGCCGCAGATTGCCAGCCAATACCTGCACAAAGGCAAAATCGAGCTGTCGGAGTGCATCGCCGTCGATGCAAAAAACAAGTTCGGCCTTGATGGGCGCGTGCACTTCAACGTCGGCGGCTCGCAGTCCATTGAGGACTCACTGAAAGTGGTGCGTAACGCCACCAACGGCAAAAGCCTGATGTTTGCCTTCGAGGGCGGCTACCACGGCCGCACGCTGGGCGCCTCGGCGATCACATCGAGCTATCGCTATCGTCGTCGTTACGGCCACTTTGGCGAACGCGCCAACTTCATCCCGTTTCCGTACCACTTCCGCGGCCCTAAAGGCATGACCAAAGAGGAATACGGCAGCCATTGCGTGCAGCAATTCGCGCGCCTGTTCGAAACCGAATACAACGGTGTGTGGGACCCAAAAGTCGGTCAGAGCGAATACGCCGCGTTTTACGTTGAGCCCATTCAAGGCACCGGCGGTTATGTCATTCCGCCCATGAACTTCTACAGCGAACTCAAGCAAGTGCTGGATCAACACGGCATTTTGATGGTGGTCGACGAAATTCAGATGGGTTTCTGGCGCACCGGCAAGCTGTGGTCGATTGAACACTTTGACGTCAAACCCGACGTGATCGTGTTTGGTAAAGCCCTGACCAACGGCCTCAACCCACTGGGCGGTTTATGGGCTCGCGAAGAGCTGATCAACCCTACGGTGTTCCCGCCGGGTTCGACCCATTCCACTTTTGCCTCCAACCCGTTGGGTACGGCTGTGGGTCTGGAAATGTTCAAAATGACCAGCGAAGTCGATTACGGCGCGATGGTCATAGCCAAGGGCAAATACTTCTTGGCCGGCCTGCAAGACCTGCAAAAGCGCTACCCGATCATCGGCGATGTGGACGGCTTGGGCTTAGCGCTGCGCTGCGAAATCTGCGGCCCGGATGGCTTTACGCCAGACAAGGCAACCCTGGACTACATGGTTGAAGAAGGCATGAAGGGCGACATCGAAATCGACGGTAAGCGCTTGGGGCTGATTCTGGACGTGGGCGGCTACTACAAAAACGTCATCACCTTGGCCCCGTCGCTGGAAATCAGCTACGCCGAAATCGATCTGGGTATCGCCCTGCTCGACCGCCTGCTGCATCGGGCCATGAAACGGTGAGCACAGTAGAGATCGATCTGGGCGAAGGCGACGCCGGTTTCGTTCTCGGCACAGGTGAGGTCGCGGTGTTGTTGATCCACGGCCTGACCGGCACCCCGACGGAATTGCGTCGGGTGGCCCAGGGCTTGGCCAAGGACGGAACGTGCACGGTGTACGTGCCAACCTTGGCCGGGCACTGCGGGGACAACAGCGACCTGCAAGCCACCGGCTGGCAAGACTGGTACGAAGGCGTGCGCAAAACCTTCGCGGGCATCCGCCAACGCCATGAGCAAGTGTTCGTCGGCGGCTTGTCGATGGGCGCGGTCATGTCCATGTACGTGGCCGCCGAACATCCGGGGCAAGTTGCTGGTTTGCTGATGTATTCCACCACCCTGCGTTACGACGGTTGGAGCATCAACAAACTGGCGTTTCTCACCCCTGTGCTGATGAAAATCCCCTTCGGCGTACACCTGTGCAGCTTTGAAGAGAAACCACCCTACGGCATTAAAAATGAGCGCTTGCGAGCGATTGTCGAACGGCAGATGAAGGCTGGCGAAAGCAGTAATGCCGGGCTGCTGACCATGCAAGGCGTCACGGTGCGCGAGCTGCACCGGATGAACGCCGTGGTGAGAAAACGCATGCCGTCGATCACCACGCCCGCGCTAGTGCTGCACTCCGTTGAAGACGACATCACCAGCCGCTGGAACGCTGATTATGTAGAGCGCCATCTGGGTGGCCCGGTGACCAAAGTGTTGCTCGACAACTGCTATCACATGATCACCGTCGACCTGCAATACCGCCGCGTGATTGAACTTAGCGCCCAATTCATCACGCACCACACCTCTGAATTGCAGGCCCCTGAGGCGTATTTGCAGCAGGCCTGAACCAAGAACAAGGACGCCACGTGATTACTGCCCAAGCCTTTTCATCCATCCAGGCCATTCCACGTGATGCGTGGAATGGCTGTTTTCCCGATGCGCTTGAAGATTGGGACTACCTCACAGCGGTAGAACACTCCGGCATCGAGGGCTTCGAGTGGCGTTATCTGACGCTATTTGAAGGCCCTCACTTGATCGCAGCCGCCACCGCGTTTACCACCTGTTATCGCTTGGACACTACGGTTCAAGGCCTCGCCAAGCGTTTCACCGAACGTATTAGCCGTGTGCTGCCGGGGCTGATGCAATTAAAGCTCTACGCCATTGGCTCCCCCGTAACCGAACACTGCTGCGCGGGCACCGCGGGCCACATTCAGCCCTCACAGCGCCCGGCCATACTCGCCCGCCTGTTGGATTTGGCACAACGTGACGCGCAGCAATTGGGCATCGGCCTGATAGCCGTGAAAGATGTGCCCAGCAACGATGATGATTGGGCATTGGGCTGCAAGGCCGCAGGCTTTCAGTCCATGCCCGGTTTGCCCAGCGCGATGTTGCCCTTACCGTTTGCTGGCGTGGATGACTATCTCGGTTCACTGGGCAAGTCCACGCGCAAAGACATGCGCCGCAAATGGCGTGCCCCCAGCCCCAGGGTGGAATGGCGCAGCACCATCGACGATGTTCTGCCACAGGTCATGAGTTTGTACGAAGCGACGTTGGCACGCAGTGACCTGCAATTGGAACGCTTACCGCCTGCTTATTTCACGGGTATCCTCCAACACCTGGATCAGCGAGCCAAGTGCGTGCTGTATTGGGTGGGCGATCAGTTGGTGGCGTTCAATCTGGTGCTGATTGATGAACATCGCTTGGTCGATAAATTTTTTGGCCACGACCTTGAACTCACTCGCGACTACAGCTTGTATGTGCGCAGTTGGCTGGTGAATGTCGAGTACTGTATCGACCACGCGATTGCGCTGTATGAATGCGGTCAAGCCGGGTACGCCAGTAAAATCCGACTGGGCTGTACGTTTGAGGGCAATACGTTGTTCTTTCGCCATCGCAACGGGCTCGTTAATTCGGTGCTCAAACTGGTCAAACTCTTCATCCGCCCCGACCGCCATGACCCCGCGATGGCGGCTGCGATAAGCGAGCATTAATGCCGATCATTCCTGACGTACCGCCCAAACCATTCAAAGTGTCGCGCTGGACGGTGCAACGCAAGCTGGTGCTGGCGTTCTGGCTGGTCAGCGTCATCCCCACCATGATTGCCGCCGAACTGGCCGCAACCACGCTGTCGCAGATTTTTGATAGCAACGTGCGCGTGTGGTTGCAGGAGTCGACCAAGATCGTCAAAGACGAGATCAGCGAGATCCTGCAAGACAACGCCCGAGTCGCCAAACTGTTCCTGCAATACACCCACCCGCCGACCTCAAGCAAAGCCATACGCCACGACACACTGACCGCCGACATTGCCGACGCGATGGGCATCGACGTGGTGGCCCTGATTCGTAACAGCGACCACAAAGTGGTGTTCAGCACAGCCAGTGACAACATCGTTGATCAGGTGAATCTGGCGCCCAATGCCGTGCTGCAAACCCTCAACGTGGGCGGCGTACCCACAGGCACAGTGGTCTCGACCTTTGCGACATCTCAGGACGGCGTTGATTATCAGCTGCTGGTAGCCACTTACATGGACAGCAGCTTCCTGACCAGCGTGGCCGACGTGCATTCGCTGGACTTGCGCCTCTACTTGTCCAACCCCACAGGTTTTGCCGAAATCTTCTCCAGCCAGCGCTTTGAAGACCGCCAGCCCACCGTGCCCCATGCCATTGAACAAACCCTGCGCGACACCAAAGAGCCCAGCGAACAGTTCACCAGCCGCTACAGCGGTTTGTACTGGCCCATTCTCAACGACACGGGCGAGCTGCAAGGCGTGATTTATAGCGGCTTGCTGCGCCACACCAGCCTTGTTGGGCTGGTAAACCAGACCAACCTGTTTGTGCTGATATTCCTGCTTAGCTCGGTGCTTTCCCTGACCGTGGGCTGGCTGGTGTCTGAACGTCTGACCCGCCCTTTACGCGGGTTGTCTGAAGGCGTACGCGCCGTCACCGCGGGGGATTACACCCAACGAGTGCTGGTATCGGGGCATGACGAACTGGCCGAACTGAGCAGCACCTTCAACCACATGACCGTGCGCTTGGCCCAGTTGCATCATCTTGAAGCCCAGTTGCGCCGTCGCGACCGCCTACATGCGCTGGGCGAGGTGGCGATGGGATTGGCCCACGAGATCCGCAACCCTCTGGGGATTATCAAAACAGCCACGCAGTTGCTGCACCGGCGTGCCGATCTGGACGCCACCGACAAGCGCCATTTGGAATACGTGGTCAGCGAAGTGTCGAGAATTAACGACCTGATCACCGAATTTCTCGACTTCGCCAAACCCAGTGCACCCGTGCGTGCAACCCAAGCCGCACGGCCTTTGGTCGAAGACATTTTGGGCTTTTGCAAACCCGAACTCGAAAGCCATAACATCCAGGCTCATATCGACGATCAGGCTCCGGGGGCCACGCTGTACGCCGATGCAGGGCAGTTGAAACAGGCCTGCTTGAACTTGATCCTCAATGCCATTGATGCCATGCCCGACGGCGGGCAACTGACATTACGTATTGCCCACGATGAAAACGGCGACACCGTACTCAGCATCATCGACACAGGCCAAGGCATAGCGCCTGACATGATTGAGCGTATCTTCACGCCCTTTGTGACCACCAAGGCCTCCGGCACCGGTTTGGGCTTGGCCAAGGTCTTTTCGATTCTGGAAAACCACGACGCTCGCATTGAGTGTGTCAGCGAGAAAGACGCTGGCACCACCTTCAACCTGTACATTCCGGCCCACGGAGGGGAAGCGTCATGAGTCATAACGTGCTGGTGGTGGACGACGAACCCAAGCTCTGCGACCTGCTTAGCTCTGCGCTCAGCCAAAACGAGGTGCACGTTTTTACGGCGGGCAATGGCCTGCAAGCGCTGGCCATTCTGGAACAGGAAGACATTGACCTGATCATCAGTGACTGGCGTATGCCGGGCATGGACGGCCCACAGTTACTGGCCGAGGTCAAAGCACGCTACCCGCAGTTGCCTGTGATAGTCATGACCGCCTACAGCACGGTAAAAAACGCCGTACAGTCCATGCGCAATGGTGCCTACGACTACATCGCCAAGCCCTTCGACATTGACGAGTTGGACATTACGGTCAGCAAAGCCCTGCAATTTCGCGATATTTTGCGCGACAACGCCCGTATGCGCGCCGAACTCGACGAACACCAACACATCGAAAACCTGATCGGGGACAGCCCCAGCTTTCGTCGTGTGCTGCACGCCATTGATTCGGTGCGTGACAGTAACGCCACTATTTTGCTGACCGGTGAAAGCGGCACGGGCAAAGAAATGGTCGCCCGCGCCATCCATAAACATGGCAGCCGTGCCGACAAGCCCTTTGTTGCGGTCAACTGCGCGGCAATTCCCGAAGGGCTGCTTGAAAGCGAGATGTTTGGCCATCGCAAAGGCGCATTTACCGGCGCAGTTGCAGACCGCGTCGGGCGTTTTATGCAGGCTGACAAGGGCACGTTGTTTTTGGATGAAGTGGGCGATATGCCGCTGGCGTTACAAGCCAAGATTTTGCGTGCGCTGCAAGAACGCGTCATTGAGCCCGTGGGTGACCCTCGTGAGCGCAAGGTGGATGTGCGGGTGATCGCTGCCACCAACAAAAACCTGCTGCAAGCCGTGGCCGACAAAGAGTTTCGCGAAGATTTGTACTACCGCTTGAACGTGTTTCCAATCCCGCTGCCCCCCTTGCGCGAACGCGTGGAAGACATCGCACCGCTGGCACGGCACTTTGCACACAGCCTGGGGGCGACGGCAGGCAAACGGATTACCGGTTTTAGCCCCAGCGCCTTACAGGCGATGGTTCAGTACAACTGGCCGGGGAATATTCGTGAACTGCAAAACTGTGTTGAGCGCGCCACCATTGTGGCCAACAGTCACACCATTGAAGACAGCGACTTGCCGCCGTACCTGTTCACGGCCCAAGCGAGCCCGACCAACACCTTGCTAAGCCCCGGCCCCAGTGTGCCGCCCGACTTGGAAGCCGCGCTGGCAGAGGTCGAAAAAGCCTACATTCTGGCCGCCTTGCAACAAGCCCACGGCGTTCAGGCTGCTGCCGCGCAGTTGATTGGTATCTCAGAGCGCAGCTTCTGGTATCGCCTGAAAAAGCTCGACATCCATGTCGACAAAATCGTCCGCTAAACCCGCAGCCTTCGATCTTTTGATCCGTTAAAAGATCGCAGCCTTCGGCAGCTCCTACGCAATGCTCGCCGAACTCGTGGGAGCTGCCGCAGGCTGCGTTCTCTTGATCCGCTAGAAAATCGCAGCCTTCGGCGCTCCTACGCAATGCTCGCCGAACTCGTGGGAGCTGCCGCAGGCTGCGATCTTTTGATCCGTTAGAAAATCGCAGCCTTCGGCAGCTCCTACGCAATGCTGGCCGAACTCGTGGGAGCTGCCGCAGGCTGCGATCTTTTGACTTTGTTAAGCCACCTCAGCACGCAGTTGACGGGCAGCGGCGACCATGTTGATCAGCGCGGCTTCGGTCTCGGCCCAGGCGCGGGTTTTGAGGCCGCAATCCGGGTTGACCCACAAGCGTTCAGCAGGAATGCGCTGCGCGGCCTTGCTCAGCAATTTGACCATTTCGGCTGTGTCGGGCACCCGGGGCGAGTGGATGTCGTACACGCCCGGGCCAATGTCGTTCGGGTAATCGAAGGCTTCAAACGCGTCCAGCAACTCCATGTCCGAACGTGAGGTTTCAATGGTGATGACGTCCGCATCCATTTCAGCAATCGACTTGATCACATCGTTGAATTCGCTGTAGCACATGTGGGTGTGGATCTGGGTTTCATCGGTCACGCCCGAGGCGCACAGACGGAACGCTTCCACTGCCCAGTCCAAATAGTCTTGCCACTGCGCCCGACGCAACGGCAAACCTTCGCGGAAGGCGGCTTCGTCAATCTGCACGATCTTGATTCCGGCCTTTTCCAGATCGACCACTTCATCACGAATCGCCAGCGCCAGTTGCTGGGCTTGTACTTTGCGCGACACGTCTTCGCGGGGGAACGACCACATCAGCATGGTCACCGGGCCTGTCAGCATGCCTTTCATTACTTTGTCGGTCAGACCTTGGGCGTATTGGATCCACTCCACGGTCATGGCTTTTGGACGGCTCAGGTCACCGAAAATGATCGCCGGTTTCACACAACGCGAACCGTAGCTCTGTACCCATCCGTATTGGGTGAAGACATAGCCGTCCAACTGTTCGGCAAAGTATTCGACCATGTCGTTACGCTCAGCCTCGCCATGCACCAGCACGTCCAGCCCCAATCGCTCTTGGGTTTGTACGGCGTTACGAATTTCGCTGTGCATGGCATCGGTGTATTCGCTGGCCGACAATTTGCCCTGTTTGAAGGACTGGCGCGCTAAACGAATCGCCGTAGTTTGTGGGAACGAGCCAATGGTGGTGGTCGGGAATGCTGGCAGATTCAGGCGAGCCCGCTGCACTTCAATTCGGGTCGCAAAGGGTGATTGACGCTGGCTGTCAGCAGCGGTGATCGCCTCAATTCGGGCCTGCACCGCGGGCTTGTGAATACGTGGCGAGTTGGCACGGCTGGCTTGCACGGCACGGCTTTGGGCCAGTGCTTGCTGCACCTTGGCGTCTTGAGGAATGTTCAGCGCATCGCGCAACAGCGCAATTTCGCCGCACTTTTGTTTGGCGAAGGCCAGCCAGCTTTTAAGCTCGGCGTCCAACTTGGTTTCACGATCCAGATCCACCGGGCTGTGCAACAGCGAGCAGGAACCCGCAACCCATAGGTTGTCACCAAAGCGTTCTTGGGCTTCTTGCAGTTGCGCCAGCGCGTTTTCCAGATCGCAACGCCATACGTTGCGACCGTTCACCAAGCCCAGCGACAACACTTTATAGGTCGGCAGGCGATCCAAAATGGCATGCAACTGGTCTGGTGCGCGCACCAAGTCAACGTGCAGCCCCTCGACCGGCAGGCTAACCGCCAGCCCAAGGTTGTCTTCCAGACCGCTGAAGTAGGTGGCGACCAGCTTTTTCAACGGCGAATATTGAAGAATGTGATACGCACGTTCGAAGGCGTTTTTCCATTCTTGTGGCAGATCCAGCGACAAAATTGGCTCGTCAATTTGCACCCACTCCACGCCTTTTTCAGCCAGACGAGTGAGCATTTCGCCGTACACCGGCAGCAGGTTTTCCAGCAGGTCGAGTTTGTTGAACGCGTTACCTTTGGCCTTGCCCAGCCACAGGTAAGTCAGGGGGCCGATGATGACAGGCTTGACCTTGTGGCCCAGCGCCAGCGCTTCGTCGGTTTCTTCAAACAGCTCGTTCCAGCTCAGCTCAAAACGCTGATCAAGGCTGAACTCTGGCACCAGATAGTGGTAGTTGGTATCAAACCACTTGGTCAGCTCTTGGGCGTACTGGCCCTTGGTGTGCTCGCCGCCGCAACAGGTTTGGGTTGCGCCACGAGCCATGCCAAACAGGGTGTCCAGTGTCGGGCGGCCTTGAGCGTCAAGCGTGCTGGCAAAACGCTCCGGGATCGCCCCAAAGGTCAGGGAGTGAGTCAGCACTTGGTCGTACCAGGCAAAATCGCCGACCGGCAACAAATCAATGCCAGCGTCTTTCTGCAACTGCCAGTGTTTGGCTCGCAACTCACGGCCCACGCGCTTCAGAGCGGCTTGATCGATATCGCCTTTCCAGTACGCTTCGAGGGCTTTTTTAAGTTCGCGGTCTGCGCCGATACGTGGGAAACCAAGATTGTGAGCCAGAGCCATTAGGCATTCCTCCATGTAAGTAATGGCGCAATTATCGACAGACACCGCAACATGAGACAAACTCAACGTTTTCGTGTTCATCATCAAATTTATTCATGGAGCCCTTGTGCTGGAAATTCGCCACCTCAAAACGCTGCACGCCTTGCGCGAATCCGACAGCCTGGTTGAAGCCGCTGAACGCTTACACCTGACACAATCAGCCTTGTCTCATCAATTCAAAGAGCTCGAAGAGCGCATGGGCATGCCCTTGTTTGTGCGCAAAACCAAACCGGTACGCTTCACCAGCGCGGGCTTGCGCCTGCTGCAACTGGCCGACGCCATGTTGCCGCTGCTGCGCGGCGCCGAACGGGATATCACGCGATTGGTCGGCGGCACTGCCGGGCGTTTGCACATGGCGATTGAATGCCACAGCTGTTTCCAATGGCTGATGCCCACCATTGACCAGTTCCGCGATGCCTGGCCTGAAGTCGAGCTGGATCTGGCCTCAGGTTTTGCGTTCGCCCCTTTGCCTGCACTGGCTCGTGGCGATCTGGACTTGGTGGTTACTTCTGACCCGCAAGAGATCGCGGGGCTAACCTATGTGCCACTGTTTACCTACGAAGCCATGCTGGCGGTGGCTAATCAACATCCTTTGGCCCACAAGCCCTACATCGTGCCCGAGGATCTGAGCACCGAAACACTGATTACCTACCCGGTGGAGCGCGATCGTCTGGATATTTTTACGCGCTTTCTGGAGCCTGCCGACATTGAGCCTGCGCAAGTGAGAACCTCCGAGCTGACGGTCATGATGATGCAGCTCGTGGCCAGTGGCCGAGGTGTTTGTGGGATGCCGCATTGGGCGCTGCATGAATACAGCTCGCGGGGTTATGTGAAAGCCAAGCGTCTGGGGGAGAAAGGCTTGTTCGCGACGCTCTACGCTGGGATTCGCGCCGATATGCTTGACGCACCTTATATGCGGGACTTTTTGCTCACCGCCAAAGACACCTCGTTCTCCACCCTCGACGGGGTAAGTGCCGTGCGTTAAAAACGCCTACGTAGGAGCTGCCGCAGGCTGCGATCTTGTATCCAGATCAACAGATCGCAGCCTGCGGCAGCTCCTACGCAAAACAAGTCATTCGTCAGGTGACACCAACCGGCGCATGTGTACCCGGTCGTAATACGCCTCGCCGACACGGATCGCACAGTCTTCCAACCCCGACTGCTCAAACCCGCAGCGCCGATACAGCGCCAGCGCGGCGTTGCTGTTGGCGCTCACGGTCAGTTCGACCACTTTAATCTCGGGTTCTTCTTCGGCCAGCGACAACACAGCTTGCACCAGTTGATCGCCCAGCCCTTGCCCGCGCATGGCTTGGAGCACATATAAGCCAAACAGCGTGGCTTTGTTTTGGGCATCTTCCCAAGGGTCAAAGGCCAACCCCACAATGCCGGCCAGTTGGTGATCCACAAATGCCCCGAACAGGGTGCTCAATTCGTCATCCAATTGCCCTTCCCACCAGCTCAACGGTAATTTCTCACGTTGCGCGATGCTGGTAACAAAAGCCTCCGGGTGCAACGAATAGGCTTGCAGCATTAAGTGCCGGTACGCCTTGGCGTGTGAAGGGTTAAGCAGTTCTATAGCCATTACAGGTCCAGGTCATACGGTTTTACGTTGTTCCAGCATCAACTTTACGGCCAAACCCGCTAGCACAAACCCCATCACATAACGCTGCACCGCCAGCCACAAAGGGTTGCGTACAAACCAAAACGCAATGCCTGAAGCAAACAACGCGATCAGCAGGTTAACGGTAAAGCTGACACTGATTTGGGTCAGGCCCAACGTCATGCTTTGGGTAAACATCGAGCCATGTTCGGGGCTGATGAACTGCGGGAACACAGACAGATAAAACACTGCCACCTTGGGGTTAAGCACGCTGGTCATAAAGCCCATCAACACCAGTTTTGACGATGAGTCCGGGGTCAAGTCCTGAGCTTCGAAAGGTGAGCGTGCGCCAGGCTTAAGGGCTTGCCAAGCCATCCACAACAGGTACAACGCGCCAGCCCATTTCAATGCTTCATAGGCCATCGGCACGGCTAAAAACACAGCGGTTAACCCCACTGCAGCGGCAAACATATGCACAAAGAAGCCCGCCACCACGCCGATCAATGAAGTAACCCCTGCCTTGCGACCCTGGCAAATTGAGCGCGAGATCAGGTAGATCATGTTTGGCCCCGGCGTCAAAACCATCAGCAAGCACGCAGCAGCAAAAATCAGCAGATCGGGCATCGGGATCATGCGGGCAGTCCTTGTCGGGAAGCGTCAGGCAGAGGTCAGCAAACTCGTGCGATAAAACGGCAAGATCAGGTCGCGTGTCAATGGCGCCAATAGCAGGCCACCATCGGTGTGCGGGTCTATCCATTGCACTTCTTCAATCTCTGCGGCCGGGGCAACGGAGTGCTCGATGTGCAGCAAAAACAGCTGCGCCTGAACCTCAAACCCCGGCTCATTAACCGCAGGAGCCGAAAAGTGCCCCATGTAGGCTGCGCTGGCCGGGTCAATCTTTAATGCGAGTTCTTCTTCCAGTTCACGGGCCAGTGCCGTTAATGGTTGCTCATGGGGTTCTATTTTGCCGCCAGGCTGCATGAATGCTTGAGTGCCGCGCTTGCGTACCAGCAACGTTCGCCCATCCGGGCCAATCAGCAAAGCCGCGGCAATGCGGATTATTTTTGGCGTTGCTGCGCAGGTTTTTTCTGAAGACATCACGGGAAGCAACCAACTCTTGGGTAGAAGTGCGCAGGATCACATGGCTTCGCGTTAGCGCAAAGGTTTGGATGGTATTTTTCGTGCTTGAGAAAGCGACTGAAAAGGTTATTAAAGAAGGTGCCTGGGCCGCCCCATCCGCTGAGCGGCCTACTTGAATCCGCCCTCACTTACGCCCTTCACACACACGACGAGTAAAGCCCGCCACTCGGCCTTCGGCCCATGCCGTGCTGTGCTGTCTGTTTTTTTGGGCCAGGCACAGTGCAGGCAGGCCGGATAACACTTGCCATCGCCGCGAAGCTGAGTAGGCTTTGTCCACGACTTTCGTCGGGATGCTGTCGCAAGCGAAATCCCGTTCAATGGCTAATCTGCTGTTACAAAGGAGGGGTTGCTTGATACAAAACAAATGCCTCCTCCCAGGAAACCTCCGCATTCAAGAGAGGGTCCTGACCCCAACCGTTTACCGCCGGGGGCCTCACTGCCCCGTTCTTGCTGTTCTCGCCCCATTAGGCGCTGTGCCTGACTGAACAGATAAGCCTGAAACAGGAAACCGTATGAGCTTTTCACTGCTAAGCCGTTATGCGTTCTTTGCTTTTTGCGTCATTTTCACGCTTGCCAGCTTGCCCTTCATGCACCACGAATGGTTATGGCCTTTTACGGCGGTGACACTGGCTTTAAGCCTGCTGGGGATTTTCGACCTGCTGCAAGGCCCACACGCTGTACGCCGTAACTATCCGATTCTGGGCAATATTCGTTACTTGGTTGAAGCCATTCGCCCGGAACTACGCCAATACCTGCTGGAGTCCGACAGTGACGCGCTGCCGTTCTCACGCTCACAACGCTCGCTGGTGTATTCGCGGGCCAAGAATGAAAGCGCGGACAAACCCTTCGGCACGCTGATTGACGTGTACCAGCCCGGCTTCGAATTTATCGGCCACTCCATGCGCCCCGCCCCATTGACCGACCCCAGCAGCTTTCGAGTGGTCGTGGGCGGCCCGCAGTGTACTCAGCCCTACTCGGCGTCGATCTTTAATATCTCGGCCATGAGTTTTGGTTCGCTAAGCGCCAACGCCATTCGTGCGCTCAACAAAGGTGCCAAGCTTGGTAACTTTGCCCACGACACAGGCGAAGGCAGCATCAGCGCTTATCACCGTGAGAACGGTGGCGATCTGACGTGGGAATTGGGCAGCGGTTACTTCGGCTGCCGCACAGCCGATGGTCGTTTTGACCCGCAACGTTTTGCTGCGCAAGCGCAAAACCCGCAAGTGCGCATGATTGAAATCAAGATGAGTCAGGGGGCCAAACCCGGCCACGGCGGCATCTTGCCTAAAGACAAAGTGACCAAAGAAATCGCCGAAACACGCGGTGTAATGATGGGCGAAGACTGTATTTCACCTTCACGTCACAGCGCATTTTCAACGCCTATTGAACTGATGCAGTTCATCGCTCAACTGCGCGAGCTGTCGGGCGGCAAACCCGTGGGCTTTAAGTTCTGCCTGGGCCACCCGTGGGAGTTCATGGGGATCGCCAAAGCCATGCTCTCAACGGGCATCCTGCCGGACTTCATCGTGATTGATGGCAAGGAAGGCGGCACGGGCGCTGCCCCCGTTGAGTTCACAGACCACATTGGCGCACCAATGCGTGAAGGCCTGCTATTCGTACACAACACGTTGGTGGGCCTGAACCTACGGGACAAAATCAAACTGGGTGCCAGCGGCAAGATTGTCAGCGCGTTCGATATTGCCAGCGTGCTGGCCATTGGCGCGGACTGGGCAAACTCAGCCCGAGGCTTTATGTTCGCCATCGGCTGCATTCAGTCGCAAAGCTGCCACACCAACAAATGCCCCACGGGTGTGGCCACCCAAGACCCTTTGCGCCAGCGAGCGCTGGTCGTGCCCGACAAAGCTCAGCGAGTCTTTCAGTTCCATCGCAATACCCTTAAAGCGTTGGCCGAAATGCTGGCTGCCGCAGGGCTGGAGCACCCGGCACAACTGAAGGCCAAGCATTTGGTGCGACGCATGTCGGCCACCGAAATTAAGCTTTTCTCGCAGCTGCATGTTTTCCTCAAGCCCGGCGAGTTGCTCACCGGCGAGGTCAATGGCGAGTTTTATTCACGCATGTGGCAAATGGCCCGGGCCGATAGTTTTGAGCCCAATGAGATCGCCGTAGCCTGACACCTGACAAGGACTGCGCAACGTGTTGAAAGTGATTGCCGAAGACTTCATCAAGCCAGAGCACTTGGAGACTGTTCGCCCGTGGTACGCCGAACTGGTGGAAAAAACCCGACAGGAGCCCGACTGCATCGCCTACGACTTGTACGTGAATCATAAAGACCCTGGGCATTTCATCTTTGTTGAGCAGTGGCCCAATCAAGCCGCACTGGATGCTCATTGCCAAAGCGAGCACTTCAGGCGGCTGGTCCCGCAGATCAATGCGTGTCAGGCACGCGAATGTACATTCATGTTCATGAGCGCTTTTTGACTAAGCAGGCTTTAACCACTCGCCGTAGCGCTTCGAGACATTCTGCAATAGCCAACCTTTGCAATTAGTTGCCAATACCCTCACCCTGCGCGCCGCCGATGTGCGGCGCGCAATCTCTGCTGCGCTAAACGGTCTTTATTAAACTTCTGCTTGAGAATTCGCCGTCATGCTTAACGGACGCGACCATCGCATCGACTTTTTCCGGGGTCTGGCGCTGATCTTCATCTTTTGGGATCACATCCCGCATAACCCACTGGCCGAGCTGACCGTGCGTAATTTCGGTTTCAGTGATGCGGCAGAAATCTTCGTGTTTCTAGCCGGTTACGCCGCCGTGCTGGCCTACGGAAAAATCGCCCAACGTGACGGTTTTTTGATCGCCAGCGTGAAAATACTGCGCCGCGCCTGGGTGCTGTATGTGGTGCATATCTTTTTGCTGGCGGTGCTGATGGGCATCGTGTTTTTTGCCAACAGCCACGTCGAAACCCGTGATTTGGTGCAGGAAATGGGCTTGCAGTACTTTTTGAGTAACCCTCAGCAAGCCCTGACAGATGAGCTGCTGTTGCGCTTCAAGCCCAACCTGATGGACCCGCTGCCGCTGTACATTTTGCTGCTGCTTGGCTTGCCGCTGGCCCTGCCGATGCTGTTGCGCAAAACCTACTATGTGCTGGCCGCCTCGCTGGGGCTGTATCTGCTGGCGCCGTATTGGAACCTGGCCTCTCAAGAAGGTGGGGTGTGGTTTTTTAACCCAATGGCCTGGCAGTTTTTGTTCATTCTCGGGGGGGCTGCGGCGCTTAACGGCCAACGCCGGCACACTTCAGACGCGCGCCCTTTATACCGTCAGCCACTGTTTGTGGCAGCAGCGACCTACCTGCTGATAACCGGGGTAATCGCACTCTCATGGAAGTGGCCGCACCTACACGATGCGGTGATGCCGCTGTGGTTAGGCGAGCACTTGTATCCCATCAGCAAAACCAATTTGTCGCCTGTGCGCTTGTTGCATTTTTTGGCGCTGGCTTACGTGGTGGCCAAACTGGTGCCGCACAGCGGCTGGCTCAACCTGTGGGTGGCCCGGCAAAGCTGTCGCATGGGGCGTTATTCGCTGGAGGTGTTTTGCCTGGGGGTGATTCTTGCGCCCTTGGCGGACATGTTGAATGCGCTGGGCAATGACACGCTGGCAATGCAGGTGTTAAGTGCGATGCTGGGCGTCGGTTTGATGGCGCTGCTGGCCGCGTGGTTGGACTGGAACAAGCGCTTGGGGCTGCCGCCGTCAGTTGACAAGGTTCAACAACAGCGCTGAGCCGATAGCAGCAGTTAAACGCATCAGGCCCGTATCAATCGATACGGGCCTGATAGCGCTAACGCTTAATTAGACGTCAAAGCCTCTGGCGTCTGAGGTTTTGGCGACAGCTTGAACACATAGAACAGCACGGTCAGCAGTACGAGGAACGCAGGCCCCACGAACAGCGCGACACGGGTTTCTTCAAAGTAGGCCATGAGCCCTACAACCAGCAGCAAGAATGCCAATGCAGCGTAAGAGCTGTAAGGGTAGAGCCACATGCGGTACTTGAGGCCGGCCGCTTCTTCTGCGCTCAGGTTTTTACGGAAACGCAGCTGAGCCAGCAAGATCATCAACCAAGTCCAGATCGCGCCGAACGTGGCAATCGCCGTCACCCAAACAAACACCTTCTCCGGCGCCAAGTAGTTGAGCACCACGCCCATCAGTAACATGGCAATCGACAGCAGCAATGCTTGACGCGGCACGCCGTTTTTCGACGTGGTACCAAAGTTGGCGGGGGCCTGACCGTTTTGCGCCAAGCTGTACAGCATACGACCGGTACTGAAAATACCGCCGTTGCAGGACGACAAGGCCGCTGTGATCACTACAAAGTTGATGATGCCAGCAGCTGTTTTGATGCCCAGACGCTCAAAAGTCATCACAAACGGGCTGCCCTGGGTGCCGATTTCATTCCACGGGTAGATCGACAAAATCACGAACAGTGCGCCGACGTAGAACAGCAGAATGCGCCAGAACACCGAGCCAATAGCGCTTGGGATGGTCTTTTGCGGGTTCTTGGCTTCACCGGCCGTCAGGCCGATCATTTCAACGCCCAAGTAGGCAAACATTACCATTTGCAGGGACATCAGCACGCCCTGGATGCCATTAGGCATAAAGCCGCCGTGGGTCCAGAGGTTAGAAATACCCAGCGCGACGCCATCGTTCCCAAAACCGAAAGCAATGATGCCGATGCCGCCGAGCACCATCGCAATGATGGTGACGATCTTGATCAAGGCAAACCAGAACTCGAATTCGCCGAACGCCTTAACGGCAATCAGGTTGATCGACCCCATGCTGATCAGTGCCGCCAGCGCCCAGATCCAGCGCGGGACATCGGGGAACCAGATGCCCATGTACACCGCCACCGCGGTAATTTCGGCAACGCAGGTCACCAGCCACAGGAACCAATAGTTCCAACCGGTCAAAAAGCCCGCCAAGGGGCCGAGGTAGTCTTGAGCGTAGCGGCTGAAGGAGCCAGCTACCGGGTTGTGCACGGCCATTTCGCCGAGCGCGCGCATGATCACCAAAATGGCCAAGCCACCGATGATGTAAGACAGCATGATGGCAGGGCCTGCCATTTCGATCGCTTTGGCTGAGCCCAGAAACAGGCCGACGCCGATACAGGCGCCAAGGGCCATCAAACGAATGTGGCGTTCGCCCAGTTCGCGCTTGAGCGGGCCGCCTTGTGCGGTTTCACCGTGGGGCTGGTGGTTGCCGACTGGCATAAAAGTACAACCTCGTATTGTTATTGGATGTGCTTCAATCGGGTTTTCTATCAAGCCAAGTGTGCCACCTGACTCGCCTTTTGATCGGCTCAGACCTTGTGGGTCGACAGGTCATAAGGGAAATGCCCTACTGAGATCGGCGGCGAGTATTGCACAGCGTTGGTGCACAGTCATTCCCCTACCTAGGGCGTATTTACCCTTCTCGAAGGCTCTATTCCTACATTTACAGGCCGAACCCGTAGGAACACGAGACGGACGTTGGTCGGATAAGCTTGTGCGCTAACGCTTCACAAACTTTTCCCGTGTGCCAAGCAGCGTCTACGCTTTATTCAAGCGCAATGAATATGCGCACTGGGATCTGTTGACTATGGGCGCACAATGGCATTCCAACTCCGGTCAAGCTGTGGAGCCATCAACGACAATGGCTGCTGAGGCGACCCCACCACAAAAACCAAAAACCAAGCGCTATGTCTGGGGTTTGATCTCGCTATTGGTGCTGATTGCACTGATCGTGTTGGGGTTTGCTGTCGCCAAAGAGGTACGCACCTCGGCGCTTCAAGCCCGCGAATTCAGCCGCTTTGCCGCCTCGCTTAGCTATTCGATGCACGCCGGCCCAAGCGATTCAATGCTGTACCCCGGCAACGGCCCCTTCGATCAACGTTTGGGCTACAGCGCATTAGGCAGCTTTGTGCCACGGCTGTTAAAACGCGACTACGTCATCACTCAGCAAATCCGCTTTTCACCCGAGCTATTGAGCTACAGCAAAAAAGGCTTCTTCGTACCCTATTCAGAAAAAATTCAAGCTGGCCTGTCCATCACCGACTGCTCGGGTGCCGCGCTGTATCAGTACAAATACCCGCAGCAGCTGTATGCGAATTTCGCCGATATCCCACCCGTGGTGGTGCACAGTTTGCTGTTTATTGAGGACCGCGACCTGCTCGACACCAAGGAGCCTTTGGCCAACCCGGCGGTGGACTGGCCGCGGTTTGCGATGGCCGCTTACTCTCAGGTGACCAAAATATTGCACCTGCCCGGGCAGTCTGCAGGCGGGAGCACCCTTGCGACGCAACTGGAAAAGTACCGCCATTCGCCTGACGGCCTGACGCTGTCGGGCAGCGAAAAGCTGCGCCAGATGATTTCGGCCAGCGTGCGTGCCTATCAAGACGGCCCGCAAACCCTTCAAGCACGCCAGAAAGTAGTGCGTGATTATCTCAACAGTGTGCCGCTGTCCGCGGTGCCGGGGCACGGGGAAGTACACGGCATGGCGGAGGGGTTGCGTGTGTGGTTCGGCGCAGACTTCACGCAGGTCAATCAACACTTGGCCAGCACCGCCAATGACCCACAAAGCTTGGCTCAACGAGGTGTGGCCCTGCGCGAAATGCTGTCATTGATGATTGCCCAGCGCCGTCCTTCGCACTATCTGGCCAAAGGCCGAGAAGAGTTGGCGCAACTCACCGACAGTCATATACGGCTGCTGGGGCAGAACAATGTGATTGACCCTGCACTGACGAAAGCGGCACTGACCAGCCACGTGACCTATCGTGACTGGCGTTTGGCCCCGACCATTCAGGCTATCGAGACCAATAAGGGCATCAGCGTAGCGCGCAGCCGGCTTTCGATGATGCTCAATCGCCCACTGTATGACCTTGATCGCCTCGATTTGTCGGCAACCAGCACCTTACAGGGCGATTTGCAGCGCCAAGTCAGTGAGTACCTGCGCCAGCTGGCCGACCCGGCCTTCGCCGCAAAACTGGGGTTATTGGGCGAACGCTTGTTGACGCCCACCAGCACCGCACAAGTGCGCTACAGCTTCACCTTGTTTGAGCTAACACCGGACGGTGCTCGGGCACGCGTGCAAACTGACAGCACCGACCAACCCTTCGATATTAATGAAGGCAGCAAACTGGAACTGGGCTCCACCGCCAAGTTGCGTGTTTTGACCACTTATCTGCAAATCATTGCTGAACTGCATGACCTGTACGGCGAGCAGCCCAGCGTGAATTTGAAAAAAATCAAAGTAAACGATCAAGACCGCCTCAGCCGTTGGGCGCTGGATTACTTGATCCAGACCCCTGACAGAAACCTGGGCAAGATGCTCGGCGCAGCCCTTGATCGCAAATACTCCGCAAGCCCCGGGGAACAGTTTTTCACGGGGGGTGGCCTGCATCACTTTAATAACTTTCGTAACCAGGACAATGGCCGAAACCCGACGCTGCGCGATGCCATCCGCGAATCCATCAACTTGCCGTTTGTACGTTTGATGCGCGACGTGGTGCGCTACACCACTTATCAAGCCCCGACCAATAATGCTGAATTGCTCAGCGACGACATCAACCCACGACGCCAGGAATACTTGAGCCGTTTCGCGGATCGTGAAGGCACCACGTACATGCTCAAGTTCTGGAAAAAATACAAAGACAAAGACTCCAAGGCCCGGCTCGACACCTTTTTGGACAGCATTCACCCCACCGCCATCCGAATGTCGGCGGTGCATCGTTATCTGTTCCCCCACGCGGATCAAACCACTTTTAACAGCTTTGTTCGCTCACATTTACCCCGCGACAAAGTCACCGATGAGCGCCTCGACACGCTGTACCAAAGCTATGGCCCCGGCGCGTATGACCTGCCCGACCAAGGCTACATTGCCAAAGTCCACCCGCTGGATCTGTGGTTACTGGGGTATCTGCTGAATAACCCGCAGTCCACCTTCAAACAAGCAGTCGCCGCCAGCGAGTTTGAGCGTCAGGAAGTTTACAGCTGGCTGTACAAAAGCCGTCACAAGAGCGCCCGTGACAGCCGCATTCGCACCATGCTGGAGATTGAGGCATTTCTCGATATTCATCAGCGTTGGCAAAAAGTGGGTTACCCGTTCGATCACCTTGTGCCTTCCTTGGCCACTGCGCTGGGCAGCTCGGGTGACCGCCCGGCGGCCCTTTCCGAGCTGATGGGCATCATCCTCAATGATGGCGTGCGTTTGCCGGTGTTGCGCATTGATACCCTGCATTTCGCAGCAGATACCCCCTACGAAACCCGCTTAATCAACGACCCGGACAAGGGCGTCCGGGTAATGCCCAGCGAAGTGGCCACAGCTCTGCGTGAGGCCCTGTCACAGGTGGTCGATGCCGGTACGGCACGTCGGGTATCGGGCAGTTTCAAGCTGGATGATGGCGACGCGCTAGCGATGGGCGGCAAAACCGGCACGGGTGATAACCGCCTCGAAAGCATGGGCGCAGGCGGACGCATCATCAGCTCTAAATCAATCAACCGTACGGCCACGTTTGTGTTTTTCATCGGTGACCATCACTTCGGCACCTTGACGGCATTTGTGCCCGGCCGTTCAGCCGAAGCCTTCAAATTTACCTCTGCATTACCAGTACAAGTCCTCAAGGGCATGGCCCCTATCCTCACGCCTTATCTGCAACCGGGCACCCACACTCGGTGTCAGGCGCCTGCATTGACCCAAACGCTGTAAGACCCACGCAGGCAACGATTTTTTGAACTTCGAGTTGAAAAGATCAAACACTCGTAGCCTGCGCAAGCTCCTGCGGGCGCTGTATGGGTGTTGCGAATCATTACCGTTCGTCAGCTGTGTTTGCGATTTACTTAAGATATATCTTAAGTTGTATCGAACTAATACAGAGAACGAAGACAAATGAGAGAACATCATGCCCACCCTCGCGAGCACAGCGCGGGTCAAGACGGTTTTGAAAAACGCCCCGGCCAACGCGGTGGCCGCAGCCCTCGCGTGTTCGCCCCCGGCGACTTGAAATTACTGCTGCTCGCACTCATCGCTGAGCAGCCTTGTCATGGTTACGACCTGATTCGCCAAATCGAAAACATGTTCGATGGCGCTTACAGCCCAAGCCCTGGCGTGATCTACCCCACGCTGACCTTTCTTGAGGAAAGTGAACTGATTCAGGGCGATACCGCAGGTGGGAAAAAACGCTATGACGTGACCGACCTAGGTCGTCAGTCATTAAGCAACCAAGCCATTGCGCTGGATGGTGTGCGCATGCGCATTGATGTCAGCAAACGCTCCTTGCGCGGCCATGATCGCCCGGCCGAAATCCACGAGGCCGTACACAACTTGCGCCATGCCTTGCACATGCACCACGGTCGCTGGAGCCCGGCTGAAATCCTGCGTGTACGTGATCTGCTTAACAACACCGCCAAAGCCATCGTTGATGGCCCAGTCACTGCCCAACCTGTGCAGGAGAACGCTGAATGAACACCGCTGCCCCTCAAACCATTCACCGAGTCACCCACGAAATAAAGCGGCGCAAACTTGAAGTGCTGCGCGTGGCAGACCTCACACCACGCATGCGCCGTATCACTGTCGGTGGGCCAGAGCTGGCCGGGTTCATCAGCTTGGGCAGCGATGACCACGTGAAATTGTTCTTCCCGCAAACCGCCGAAGAACTGGCAGCGCTAGAAAACCTGGAGCTGAGCGCTGGCCTGAAAAACAAAGTCATGCCCGCCATGCGCGACTACACGCCGCGCCGCTATGACCTGACCACGTTAGAGCTGGACATCGACTTTGTTTTACATGGCGACGGCCCTGCGGCCACTTGGGCGGCGCAGGCCAAACCCGGGCAATACCTGCACATCGGTGGCCCGCGCGGCTCAATGGTGGTGCCGGATATTTTCGACAGTTACCTGCTGATCGGCGACGAAACGGCCTTGCCTGCCATCGCCCGTCGACTGGAAGAGATGCCCGCCAATCGCCGTGCTCTTGTGGTGATTGAGGTGCAAAACACACTTGAAGAACAACCCTTGAGCAGCGCAGCCTCGGTCGAAGTGATTTGGGTACATCGTGATGCGCCTGAATACGACCTGCTGAGCACTGTTGAAGGCCTGAGCATGCCATCAGGCGAACTGTACGCGTGGGTCGCCACCGAAACCGCACTGTCACGCAAGGTGCGCAAAGTGCTGCTAAACACCCACGGCCTGAACGAAGAGTTCGTAAAGGCCGCAGGGTACTGGCGCCTGGAAGGGGGGAGCGAGGAGTAGTGTTTTCTACTCTGTAGTCGCTGCCTCAGGCTGCAATGGGCTGTCGGCAGCAACTACAGAGGCTTGCGCCAGCGATCCACCGCCACGATGATCAACGCCACCAGCACAAACCCCGCCAAAACGCCGCAGGCATTGAAAAACGCCTGCGCGTAGCCCAATTTTTCGACGTCAATAAACGGATACGGGTACACGCCGAGCAGATGTCCGCGCAGCAATGTGTAGGCGAAGTAAAGCGCGGGATACAACACCCACACACCAATATGCCCCACTCGTAATGAGCCTTTGGGCACATAAAACCACCAATACAGCGTGAACAGCACCGGCATCACATCGTGCAGCAATTCATTGGCCAGCCATTGCAGCCCTTGCGGTTGCCACAGTTGGCGCAGCAGCACGTTGTACGCCACGCCCACCACGATAATGCTCACAGCAATGCCGCTGTTGACCCACGGCTGCAAGAAAAACGTCCGACCTTTTGAAGGCTGGCGGGTTGCCACGCAGGTGAGCACCACTGCGACCAAGGTGTTGGTGAGGACCGTAAAAAAACTGAAGAAGTTGACCAACCCACCCAGCAAGCTGGCGCCCGATGTCCAACGGGCCAGCAGCACCAAATCGAGCTGAATCACCAGCCCGCTCCAGCCCACGATTGCCATCAACGTGCATAGCTTTTGCGTTGCACCTGGCCTTGTCGCACGTTTATTCATAGGCCCATCAAAGCTCGCGCTTGGTGCGAGCGAGCTTGATGTAGAGCTTTTCAACCTTCTCCCGCGCCCACGGCGTTTTTCGCAAAAAAGTCAGGCTCGACTTGATACTCGGGTCGCTCTTGAAGCAGCGAATATCAATGCGCTCAGCCAGCCCTTCCCACTCGTAGTCCGCAACCAGCGCATTGAGGATCTGTTCCAGCGTCACGCCGTGCAAAGGGTTGTTATTGGGTTCAGTCATGCCGAGCCTTTATGCAGAAGAAGGAAAGCCGCGCACCTTAGCCGAGCCCCTGCTCAGGGGGAAGTCATTTGGCACAGACTGAGTCTAGCTTGGCAAAAGGCTTGATTAAAAAGTTCCGCTTGGCGACCTCAAAAGAGATGTTATATTGTAACTATAGTTATCCATCTCAAGAGCGCTCAGCGCCAAGGCTTTCATCACCTTTGCCAAGGAACCTGCAATGTCCTCCCCCGCTTTTTCCCGACACGCGCGACGCCTTCGTCTAACGCCGCTGGCCACCGCACTGTTAATTGCTTCCCCGGTGTACGCCCTCGATCTGCAACCCCAAGTCATTACCGGCAACCCGCTGGGCAGCAATCAACTGCCCTCACCGACCACCGTATTAGAAGGCGATGACCTCACGCTGCAACAACAGGGCAGCCTTGGAGAAACGCTTAACAAGCAGCCCGGCGTGTCTTCGTCTTACTTTGGGCCAGGCGCCAGCCGCCCCATTATTCGCGGACTGGATGGCGACCGCATTCGCGTGTTACGCAATGGCGTCGGCGCGCTGGATGCTTCATCGCTGTCGTATGACCACGCCGTTCCATTGGACCCCGTCAACGTTGAGCGGATCGAAATCGTGCGCGGGCCTGCGGCTCTTTTATATGGCGGCAATGCCATTGGTGGTGTAGTCAACACCTTCGATAACCGCATCCCGACCCAAGCCATTGAAGGCATTCACGGGGCTGGAGAACTGCGCTACGGCGGCGCTGATACCACACGCAGCAGCGCAGGCAAGCTGGAAGCCGGTGATGGCACTTTTGCTTTGCATCTGGATGCCAATGCGCGTGAGTTCAACGACCTAAAAATCCCCGGTTACGCCCGCAGCCGCCATGCCCCTGCAAGCGAAAGCGGCGACGAAAAAAAAGGCCGTTTAGGTAACAGCAATGGCCGCCAAGACGGCGGCGCGGTGGGCGGGTCTTACACGTGGGACGACGGCTACGCGGGCTTGTCCTACAGCAGCTACGACGCCAATTACGGCTCCCCTGCCGAACAAGACGTACGCATCCGCATGAAGCAAGACCACTACGCTTTTGCCTCTGAGTTACGCAACCTGCAAGGGCCATTCAGCTCGCTGAAATTCAACGCTGGGTACACCGATTACGAACACCGCGAAATTGAGGGGGGCGAAGTTGGCACCACCTTCAAAAACAAGGGCTACGAAGCCCGGATTGAGGCGCGCCATGTGCCGCTGGGCCCGCTCAATGGCGTGATTGGCGCGCAAATTAATCGCAATGAGTTCTCGGCTTTGGGTGAAGAGGCATTTGTGCCTCAGAGCGATACCAACAGCGGCGCGCTGTTTATTCTCGAAGAACTTCAAGCCACCGACAGGCTTATGCTCAGCTTGGGCGCACGCTTAGAGCACGCGGTGATAGACCCGGATGCCAAGGGCAATGACCGCTTTGCCGCCGCCGACAGTTCCAAAAGTTTCACCGTGGGCAGTCTGTCGTCTGGCGCGGTGTTCACGCTCACGCCCGTCTGGTCGCTGGCCGCCACATTGGGCTACACCGAACGCGCCCCAACGTTCTACGAGCTGTATGCCAATGGTGCTCACGTGGCCACCGGCACCTATGAAGTGGGCAACGCCAACCTGTCGAAAGAAAAAGCCGTGTCCAGCGACCTGGCGTTGCGCTTTGACAATGGCACCCATAAGGGCAGCGTCGGCGTGTTTTACAGCCACTTCTCCAATTACATCGGCTTGCTGGGCACCGGTCGAACCTTGGACGACGACGGTCAGCCTGATGCAGATGGCATTCCGGAGTACACCTACTCAGGGGTCAAGGCACGCTTCATGGGCTTTGAAGCCAAAGATCACTGGAAGCTGGGTGAAAGCGCCTACGGCAAGTTCGCGCTGGAACTGTCAGGTGATTACACCCGCGCCACCAACCTCGATACGGGCGAGGCCTTGCCACGCATCGCCCCATTGCGCCTGAGCAGCGGCCTGTTGTGGGAGCTGGATCGTTGGCAAGCACGGGTTGATGTCGAACATGCCAGCAACCAAGGGCGCGTACCCAAAAATGAGTCAGGCACGGATGGCTACACCACTCTAGGCGCCAGCGCGGGTTATCACTTTGACGTGGGCAGCAGCCAATGGCTGGCTTTCGTCAAGGGCGACAACTTGACCAATCAGACCGTGCGTTATGCCAGCTCGATTCTGCGCGACATTGCCCCTGCGCCCGGCCGCAGCATTGAAGTCGGCTTGCGCACCACCTTCTAGCCCCTTCTGATAGGCGTTGGCACAGGCTGCGGTTTTTGAATTTCTTGGTATTAACCTCAAAAAATCGCAGCCTGCGGCAGCTGATGAAGGGTTTTTTGTCTGCTAACAGAGCTGAACAGGCAGCAAAAAATGACAATCATCGGCGTATTTGCATTTTTTCCACTGGCGGCCATTTCCCGCGAACAGCCGCGAACGTGAGGCAAAAAGCCTCTGAGTCGAACGGTCGCAGCACACTGTTACCGAATTCGAAATGATGCTTGTCAGTTAAAGTGCTGTTTCTAAACGTTTCAGGCCTTTATCATTCCTTCCAGAAGCTGAATCGATTAATTCCTTCTCGCAAAAAATCAATAAGTGCGGGCCCTGCTTTTCAAGACAGCGCTACCCACTGCCACAGCCATACCTATAAAGACTTGCACTCTCGACCTATGTCCAAATTTCTGATTTTGCGCAATCACAGCGCGCTATTCCCTATGGCCGGGCAAAAAGCCCTGAGCCTGCTTGGTGGCCTGACCGTTCTAGGTATGGCTACATGCGCCCAGGCAACCCCCGCCTTCGACAGCGATTCGAAATGGATGCTCGGCGACTGGGGTGGCACGCGTACCGAGCTGGAGAAGCAAGGCTATAGCTTCTCGCTTGATTACGTCGGCGAAGTGGGTTCAAACCTGCACGGCGGCTATGACCATGACCGCACGGCGCGTTACAGCGATCAGTTCGGTTTGGGAACGCACCTTGATCTGCAAAAAATTCTGGGCTGGGAAGATGCTGAGTTTCAGTTGACCGTGACTCATCGCAGCGGCAACAACATCAGCAATGACCGTATCAACGACCCTCGCGTGGGCGGCTTCACGTCAGCTCAAGAAGTTTGGGGCCGGGGTCAGACAACCCGCCTGACGCAAATGTGGTATCAGCAAAAGTTTTTTGATCAGAAACTCGACATCAAGTTCGGCCGCTTCGGCCAGGGTGAAGACTTCAACAGCTTCCCTTGCGACTTCCAAAACCTGGCGTTCTGCGGCTCGCAGGTCGGTAACTGGGCCGGCAGCATTTGGTACAACTGGCCCGTCAGCCAATGGGCGCTGCGGGTTAAATACCACCTGACGCCTGAGCTTTACGCACAAGTAGGCGCCTACGAGCAAAACCCTTCCAACCTTGATCGCGGCAATGGCTTCAAGCTAAGTGGCAGCGGCACTCAAGGCGCCGTACTGCCGATTGAACTGGTGTGGACGCCAAAAATTAATGGCCTGCCAGGGGAATATCGTGCGGGTTACTACTACAGTAATGCCAAAGCAACCGACGCTTACAAAGATGCCAATGGCCAGCCAGCAGCTTTGAGCGGCGAAGCCTATCGCAGCAGTTCGAGCAAACACGGGATGTGGCTGGGCGTGCAACAGCAGCTCACAACTCGCGCCAGCGACCAGTCACGGGGGTTGAGTGTGTTTGCCAATGCCACCCTGCACGACAAAAAAACCAACGCCATCGACAACTATGTCCAAGCGGGCATCGTTTACAAAGGCGTGTTTGATGCACGCGCCAAGGACGACATCGGCTTTGCAATGGCCCGGGTTCACGTCAACCCGGCGTATCGTAAAAACGCTCAGGCGGTCAATCAGGCGCATGCCATTTATGACTACGACAACCCCGATTTCTTGCCCCCTCAGGACACTGAGTACAGCGCCGAACTGTATTACGGCGTGCATATCACGAACTGGCTGACCGTTCGACCGAACCTGCAATACATCCGTCATCCGGGCGGCGTCAACAAAGTAGATGACGCGCTGATTGGCGGCTTGAAGATTCAATCGTCCTTCTGACGAAAAGCGGTGCGCTTGAAGCAAGCCGCAAAACACCTATTTAGATGAATCACACCCGCGCTGAGCGTCTTCTGACCAACCTGCGCGGGAACACCTCTAACGTAACGGAGAACCACACTATGAGCACTGATGGTGCTTTGAGTCGAAGCCGTCTGCTACCGACACTCCTCGGTATCTTACTGCTGCTAATGGGCCTGGCCATGTTGGTCGGGGGTATCAAGCTGGTCACGCTCGGCGGGTCGATGTATTACCTGCTGGCCGGTATCGGCTTTGGTCTGTCGGGCGCACTGCTGATTGCAGGCCGTCGCGCGGCGCTGGGGCTGTACGCACTGGTGTTGTTCGCCAGCACCGTATGGGCCTTGATGGAAGTGGGCCTGGATTGGTGGCAATTGGTGCCACGTCTGGCCCTATGGTTCGCCATCGGTATCGTTTTGCTGCTGCCATGGTTTCGTCGTCCAGTGTTGCGCGGCCAATCT
This sequence comes from Pseudomonas sp. E315, assembly GCF_055406205.1. Lineage (NCBI taxonomy): Bacteria > Pseudomonadati > Pseudomonadota > Gammaproteobacteria > Pseudomonadales > Pseudomonadaceae > Pseudomonas > Pseudomonas sp. E315. The sequence goes on from NZ_JBUZPJ010000003.1 coordinate 316,889, forward strand.
GCGCCACTTGCCACCGGCGCACTGAGCGTTGCTGTGGTATTGGCCGGTGTGACCGCGCTGGCCAGCCAGTTCACTAACCCTGGCGAAATCAAAGGTGAGCTGAACCGTGATGCCGTGCCTGGCATGACCAACACTGCCCCGGCGATGCCCGATGGTGACTGGCAGTCCTATGGGCGCACTGCCCATGGCGACCGTTATTCGCCACTCAAAGAAATCACCCCGCAAAATGCCCACAAGCTGGTTCCAGCCTGGACATTCCGCACCGGTGACATTCCTGGCGAAGGCGATCCTGGCGAAACAACTGCTGAGAACACCCCGCTGAAAGTCAACGGCATGCTGTATGTGTGCACCCCGCACAGCCAAGTGATTGCCCTTGACCCAGATTCCGGCAAGGAAATCTGGCGCTACGACCCGAAGATCAGCACTCAGAACGCTGAAAACTTCAAAGGCTGGGCGCACATGACCTGCCGCGGCGTGAGCTATCACGACGAAAATGCCTACGCCAAAGCCAGCACCGAGCAAAGCGCTGCCGAGCCTGCTGCCGCCACTTCGAGCAACTCGTGCCCGCGTCGCCTGTTCCTGCCGACTGCCGACACCCGCCTGATCGCCCTGAACGCTGACACCGGTAAAGTGTGCGAAGACTTCGGCGTCAATGGTGCAGTCGATTTGCGTCACAACATCGGTAGCTTCGCTCCAGGTGGCTACTACTCCACTTCGCCACCGGCTGTGACCAAAGATCTGGTTGTTGTTGGCGGCCACGTGACTGACAACATCTCCACTGACGAGCCATCTGGCGTGATCCGTGCGTACGACGTACGTACCGGCAAGCTGGTGTGGAACTGGGACAGCGGTAACCCGGAAGATACAACTCCGATTGCTGAAGGCCAGACCTACACCCGCAACTCGCCTAACATGTGGTCGATGTTCGCTGTCGACGAAAACCTCGGCATGCTTTACCTGCCGATGGGCAACCAGACGCCAGACCAATATGGCGGCGACCGTACCGAAGACTCCGAGCGTTATGCTGCTGGCATCACCGCTCTGGACATCAACACCGGTAAAGTCCGCTGGTACCGTCCGCTTACTCACCATGACCTGTGGGACATGGACGTAGGTGGCCAACCCACCCTGATGGATCTGAAAACGGCTGATGGCGTGAAACCGGCTCTGCTGGCTTCCACCAAGCAAGGCAGCATCTATGTTCTTGACCGTCGTAACGGCCAAGACATCGTGCCGATCCAGGAAATCCCGGCGCCAGGCGGTGCAGTAGAAGGCGACCACACGGCGCCAACACAGCCTCGCTCGGACCTGAACATGATCCCGCCGGTACTGACCGAGCGTGACATGTGGGGCGTCACCCCGTTCGACCAAATGCTGTGCCGGATCAACTTCAAATCCCTGCGTTATGACGGCATGTACACCCCGCCATCGCTGCAAGGTTCGATTGTGTATCCAGGCAACTTCGGCGTGTTTGACTGGGGCGGCATCTCGGTTGACCCAGTTCGTCAGATTGCCTTCCTGAACCCAAGCTACATGGCGTTCACGTCCAAGCTGGTTCCCGCTGCCGACACCGCAGCAATGGGCCCACGTAAAGGCGAAACCTCCGGCGTACAACCGAACAAAGGCGCACCGTACGGCGTGATCCTTGAGCCTCTGTTGTCGCCCGTTGGCCTGCCTTGCCAGGCTCCGGCGTGGGGTTATGTTGCAGCAGTTGACCTGACCAATAACCAGGTGATCTGGAAACACAAAAACGGCACCGTGCGTGACAGCTCGCCGGTTCCAATCCCACTGTCGATGGGTGTTCCAAGCCTGGGCGGGACCTTCACCACTGCCGGTGGTGTTGCCTTCCTGAGCGGCACTCTCGATCAGTACCTGCGTGCTTACGACGTGAGCAACGGCAAAGTACTGTGGGAAGGTCGTCTGCCTGCTGGCGGCCAGACCACTCCAATGACCTACACCGGTAAAGACGGCACCCAATACGTGCTGGTCATGGCCGGCGGTCATGGTGGCCTGGGCACCAAAAAAGGTGACTATGTCATGGCGTTCAAACTGGCTGAGTAAGCGTTACAGCCCGTTGTAAGCAAGGCGGCTATCGAGAGATAGCCGCCTTTTTTATGAACTTGAAATTAGGCTGATCGTGCTGCTAGCTCGGCTTCGCGCTTGACGATAGCGGCCTCAAGCTCAGGCGAGCGTTTGGCCCATTGTTCCGGGGGCAGGGGTTTTGACCATTCGATGATGTCAGGATGGTTAAGGTCTGGAGGCGGGTTTAGTTTTATGCGTTCCAATACATCAATCAGCAATATATTGAAGATGAATAACCCACAAAAACCTTCCCACAGCAGCGCCATAAACCACCCTTTTCGCTGGGCGGCTTCAATGACAAGGTTCGCATAAGTGGCAAGTATCCCTTTAGGGCGATAAAAGCGTTCACTTTTATCCGTTACTGCATCCGGCCCTACTTCCATATAACTGCGCATGCACTCCCACAGCGCCATTGCAGTTTCGCCACCGCCGCAGTTAAAGCCCCAAAAAAAGTGTTTATTGTCTTCTTTAGCCAATGGATCTGGATTATCAAAACCAACAAACAGCATGCCCACCGTATTTTTACCCGCTTGACTCACTGACGAATGCTGAGAAGCTGCGGCTGTTACTGACTCCCAAGGCACAATCCAATATTCGCCATTTTCACGAGGCACACACACCTCACGCCGCTGGCGATTGAAGCGGATGGGTAAAGGCGTTGGTTGGAATAGACCGTAGATCAATATAAGTGCGGGAATACCCGTGATCACGCCTGCCGCCATGAATATAAGATCACTGACATCAAGCGCTAAATATTTGAAATAAGAAGCCATACCGAAGAACAACATGACCATCGGCCACCAAACCAGTATCGCCGCGCCAGGACTGTAATTGCCTATATCTAAAAAAATATCATTTCTACGCCAAATGATATTAAGCACATCAGATGGCATTTCCCCCGTTGGTATGGGCAAAGGCGCTAAATAATCTTGCTGCGAAAACAATCCATTTTTACGTGTCCCGGCTGAAGGTAAACTCATCGCTCAACACCCGGTTGCAAATAAATCGAACATTGACTACCCCCGAGTGCGTAACGCCTTGCGGTGTCTAGCTCAGGTGTAGATTCGTCACGTAAAGTCATTACCCCTGTAGATGAGTTCAATGTGAATGCCACACCCTGCTCTCCCCCAATAAAACTGGGGGCACCAAGCATTGAGATCAGAGGTGTCCGGTAACGCAGGCGCAAATACACCGTGTTGGGTTGTGAGCCAAACAAATCAGGAACGACGTTAAAGGCCCCAGTCATACGCAAGCCTTGGCCCTGTGCATGGGGAATCCACTCGCAACGACTGAAATGTATCCAGCAATCGGCGATGTCCTGCATGGGTTCGCCATCAGAAAACCTCCCCTCCCCGCTCTTTATGCGTTCGCGCATAGCCAAGGTGTCTACCGGGTCACCGACCATGGCAATCTCCAGATATACGTTGCTGGGCTCAGCCCCAGGCAAATCGATGGTGAGCGTTTTAATGGCTCGGTTTATGACACCTGACTGCAAAGAGTTCATCAGCGTGCGTGGCTGCACCGACTCAAAACTGACTCTGGGTGTGTAAAGAATTTTGTATAAACGGTTGAGCTCAAGTTGCTGATCATCAAGCGAAATCGGATTTAAATTGCTAGCCCGCGATTTGCTCCAACAACAGTTATAAAGAAAATTCTGCATGGGTGTTTGCTGTAAATACCAAGCAATCAGATAAAGAACACCCAACGAAGCGATTAGATAGTTAAGTGGTCCCATCCAAAATAAATACCTTGATATCGCGATTTCAGCGGTTAGATTTCCAGTTAGTGCTCGAGAAGTGAACACTGCTCCGTTAATAGCTTGAGCCGCGAATGTAACCATTTGCCCTCTGACTACAGTCCTACGCATCTGCAGCCACGGTTCTATAGCACTTTGAGCGTTTTCAATTTGCTTTTCTAAGGATTTGAACTCCGTGGCAGCCGCAAAAAATGAGAGCCCTCCAATAATCCCCCCCAACAGAGTCAACACTGGAGCTACAGATAACCCAAAGGCAAATGTAGCCTTCTTGCTCATCTGACTATCAACCACCGCCACTAGCGCTGCTCCGGCATACAAGGTCGCCGATGCCGTATCGTATTGACGTTGTTGATCCATCTCATCCAGCACCCCCGTTTGCGCCAAGTAGTTACTGGCATTCCAGCTATTTAGCAGCAACGCTGTTATCGCTATCAGCCCGCCGCTGTTTTTAACTGCTGGTGAGTTAACGATATCTGCCACCCGCCCAGCGCCTATGGCCTTGCCGGTTAAGTTGACCCACTGATTGAGTTCTTCAACAGCTTGGCCGAACTGCTGCAAGATCTGCCGGGCGCCTTGCTCAATCTGTCGCAAACCAATGTGGTTACCGGCACGAGCAGCAATCAGGATCGCCAGCCAAGGGCCTTTCAAGGGCTCACCGGCTTTGCTGCCAAGCAGCAACAATGAGGCGCCCAATCGCTTGATCAATACACTCCAAAGGCCCGTAACATCGCTGGCCATAACACTCAAATCCGACAAAACAGATAGCCCCAGCGGGCCGAGTGCTTTGGTCAGTGCCAGCATGGCATTGGCTTGGTTTTCATGGCCCAGCGCCGTCAGCAACTCCCCCGCACGCGTGGTGCTGTTTAATGCCCCCTCAAGCGTCGGGTTCCAACCTGTAAACAATTGGCGCAATGCCCCGTCATCAGCGCTACGCACGTAGTCCGCATATTGCTCGGCCCCCATTTTGCGCAAGCATTGCGCGCTGAGGCAGGCCATCGCCAAGCGGTCGAGCCATTGGCGATGATCCGGATCGCGGTAATCCACACACCATGTGCCACTACCATGTCGCGTCAGGTACAAGCTTCGATCGGCATAGAGGGTGGTGTGACGCTGTTGAACCTGCGCAAAGTGCGCGGGGGCGTTTTCGTCCAGCCAGTGATTCATGGCGGGCAGGTCGATGTATTGCTCAACCTTGTCGCTGGCGTGGGTGTTTCTGCGGTTATTGATTTTGCTTTCTTGGTAATCACGCACCACGTTAAGCAAGTCGTCGTGCAGCTTAAGCGGGATAAAATCTCGCAGAGGCGCCACAGCCGCTTGTTCACGCAAGTGAATTTCATGGAGTCTTACGTCGGCCTCATTGTTGCTGTGGGTCGTGCCACGGCGAATGTTGGCGGTGTAACGTTCTCTGGCCAAGCCCGCCAGACGCGAGCGCGCATCAAGCACCTGCTGGGCCTGCTCACGCGTAAGTTCGATCTGATGCTCTCGGTAGCGATAACTTATGGCCTCGATCACATCATCAGCATCCTCTGTGATCAAACTGCGTACAAACCCACCGATGCTCAAGCGCACGTTGTTATCGGCCTGCCATTGTTCATGGCGGGCTTCGACGCGTTCTTGTTCGTGGTTGATATCACGTAATACGCCAAGGTCATCATCCAGGCAGGCAAGTACGGTATATAAACCTTGGGCTTGGTTATGGGCGAGTTCCATCACTTCTGTGGTTCTGAACGGAGCCCAAGGTGCAGCGCTCCACTCACCCATAGGGGGTGAATCGGCTTTGATCTGAGGGTTACGGGAGGCTACCGCTGCCCGCTCGTTGTTCCAGCGTCTGGCATCGGTATAAGCCTTGATTTTTATGTTCAGAGGGGGCGAGTGGGTATCAGCAAGTATCTGTTGGCCCAACTGGCGCTCACCTTCTTGATAAGCCGCACCGTTATGCAGGTAATCCAGCGCTAACGCTCGCTCATAAGTGTCGGTAAGCAACTCCCCCATGACCTGATTGGCTTCAGTCAAAGGCGTGCAATGAGGGGCCTGCAGGGTATTGGCCACTTTCAGCAAATCGAGGCGGCGCATGCGTTTGGCCCGAACTTGCGGCTCGCTGAGTTGTTCGCAATACCTGGCATTTATCGGAATTTCGGTATAGAGCATCCAGGCTTCGCGCAGCTTATCCAGTGCCATGCCCGTCAAGTTACCGACGCTGACCACCGTGTCATCGTCATCCAGACGCTGTTTACACAGCAGGCCGTTTTCAGCCACTGCATAACGCTCAAGAGGGCCTTTACCCTGCCATACATACACAAAGCCCGTGCGCAGAAGGCGCGCTGCCATGGGATGGCTTTTGGTCTGTGCGCCAGGCTGAAATGCAGGGTGGCTGGCGGGTTCTTCACTCAGCGCGTAACGCACGGGCACCACAAAAATGTGCGGTTGATGAGCCGGGCATTGCTGAACGAGGCTGTTGATGTCCACGTGAGGCGCGGCGCTAGCGGCACGCGAGGCTTGCGACTGGTTGAACAGATAGTCCAGACGTTTATCGGTGCTCATGCCTGCCCCCCCTTGTGCGGTGGACACACAAGGCACACCGCTTCAGCTGCATGTGCGGCCGCCGCGAATGCGTTCTTCTGGGCGTCTAGCGCCAGCTCCAGCGCCAGCTCCAGCATGTCCCCGAAACCTGATGGCAGCGCCGGAATTGGCACGCCTCCCAGCAAAATTGGAGTACTGGAGTAAATCCCGAACGGTGTCAGCTGGATATGCTGCCATCCCCCCATAGCAGACAAAAACGCGCCACCGTCCACCGCCAACACGGCCCCGCCAATGAAGCTGACTTGCTCGCCGGCCTCAATCGTCATGGTTTCGCCCGCTTGGGTATGCAGGCTGTCGTCAACCTTCAGGTAGTCCTCAGCATTGATTCGCACTTTACGATCACCACTGACCGTAAGCTGATCGCTGGCGTTAAACACCTTCACGCTATTGCCCGTGATGACTTCTTCACGCGTGCCACCCACCTGCAAATGGCTGTCGTTTTGGATGTGTTGCTGCATGTCACGCTGAGCGTGGAGGTAGATCTGCTCATTGCCGCTACGGTCTTCAATGCGCAGTTCGTTGTGGCCTGCGCCACCGGGCGTGCTGCGGCTACGAAAGATGCTTTGAGTCTTGTCTGCGGGCAAATCAAGGGGCGCGCGATTAACGCTGTTAATCAGGCAACCGTAAATCAGCGGCTGGTCTGGGTCACCCTCAAGAAAGGTCACCAAGACCTCCATGCCAACCCGTGGCAGGGTCACGCTGCCATAACGATCCCCCGCCCAATTGGACGACACCCGAAGCCAGCAACTGCTGTTGTCATTGCTTTCTCCAAGGCGATCCCAGTGAAACAACACCTTTACCCGGCCATATTGATCGCAATGGACTTCTTCGCCAGCAGGCCCGGTCACTCGGGCTGTTTGACTGCCGAGAATGCGCGGTTTGTCGTAGGCGTGTTGCGGGCGCCACGTCACCTCATGGGGGGTTGCGTAAAAGTGGTTTCGGTAGCCTTGCGTGAAGCCAGCGCCAGGTTCTAACTCTGATGGCGCGGCGTACTCCTCAAGCACCTGCGGCTGTTTGCCTTCGTGGCGAATGTGCGTCAGCAGCCACTGCACATTCCACGCCGCGTTCGGGTGCTCGACCATTGCAACAAAGTGACCGCTGCGCAGGTCCGACTGGTCGCTGCGTCCTGACGCTTGGCGCGATTGGGTTTGATGGTGTTCAAGCGCAATCTGATTGAGCCGTTCACCTTGCCTGCGCTCACCGAAGCCACCGGGGTAGGTATAGCTTTCAAGTGCGCGCTGGTTTAAGGCTGTGCGGCTATCGACCTGCAAAATATGGCTGGCTTTTTCAAAATTGTAATCGCGGTGCAAAGTGCTGTTGGTACGGGTTTGCAGCTGCACGCTAAAACCATTGATCGAAGGTTGTGCTGCAACCAAACCCCGGCCTTCAACAAAAGGTGTGGAACCGCGTACGACACTGAACGCCGTTTGTTTGTCGCCAAACACCAATACATGGCCTTGGGCCGAATGCGTGAAGTGAAAGTGCAGGCCCTCTTCAAAGCACAGGCGCTGAATAAAATGCAGGTCTGACTCGCCGTATTGCACGCAGTATTCGCGTGCCTTGTAAGGCGAGAGCTGCGTAAAGGCGTAGGCGTTGCTGAAAATGCCGTGCTCCTCAAGCAGTTGCTCAATGATCTGCTGCACGCTGACATTCTGAAAAATGCGCTGATTGGTCCGATGCGCCAGGTAAGCCAAATGCGGCACCAGTGTCAGGCGATAGCGGCTCATACGCTTGCCGGGGCTGCTGAGTGCAATGCGATACACCTGCCCATGAATGCCATTGCCTGAGGTATCAAAGGCCAAAAAGGCGGGTTGGTGCAACAAGGCCTGCAAATCCAGATCAATACGCTCGCTGACCAGCTCAACCTCAAAGGCATAAGGCTCGCTAATGGCTTCGTCACCTTTGAATGCCAGCACTTGAAACTCAGACGGCTGTGCAGCGTGCGGCGTCGCAATGTTCAAGCTAAAACGGTTTTGACGTGCAAACGTGGACATCCAAAGCTCCTCGAACGCGAAGAGCCACTCGTAAGCAAGCCACCCCAACGCAAAAGGGGTGAACGCTAACGGATCAATGTCGGAGCCGCTGTAGGATCAATCTTCAAGCAACTCAGGAAACAGCCTTATTTGTAGCTCGCCTTTAGGCCGTCTGCCCTAAACGCGCCACCCACGCCTCAAACGCCAACGCATCCAGCGGGCGGCTTATCAAATAACCCTGGGCCGTGTCGCAATGCCAACGCTGCAACAACTCCAAGGTGTGCTGATACTCCACGCCTTCGGCGACCACTTTAAGCCCCAAGTTGTGGCTCATTTCGATGGTCGAACGCACGATTACCGCGTCTTCACTGGTTTCATCCAGATGGCGCACAAACGACTGATCAATTTTTAGCTCTTGTACCGGTAACCGTTTGAGGTAAGCCAACGATGAATAGCCCGTGCCAAAGTCATCGATCGACAAACTGATGCCGATGTCTCGCAGCCCTTCGAGCACTTTTAACGAGTGCTCGGGGTCACGCATCACGGCGCTCTCTGTGATTTCAAAAATCAGTTGCTCGGCTGGCACGTGGTAGCGCTTGAGCAAGGCCAGCAGGTTGCTCGATAGGCTTTCGCCTATCAGGTCGCTGGCGCAAATGTTGATCGATAACTGTACGTACAAGCCTCGCCGATTCCACTGCGCCAACTGACGAATGCCCTCTTCAATAATCCAGTCGCTCAGCATGGGCATGCTGCCGGTACGCTCCGCCAAAGGAATGAACTCCGCTGGTGAGACCATCCCCAACTCCGGGTGCTGCCAGCGCAGCAAGGCTTCGGCTTGGTGCACCCCACCACCGCGGATATCGAGCTTGGGTTGGTAATGCACAAGCAACTCGCCTTCCCTGACTGCCTGCCGCAAGTCACGGATCAACTGGATTTGCCGTTGATAAACCAAATGACGGTCTTGTTGGTAGATCTGCAAATAGCCCGGCAATGTCGCGGCATCACGCCGCGCAATGGCCGCCCGAGTGATCAGGTCTTCGGCGCTTTGCCCGTTAAACGGGTACATGGCGATGCCCATGCAGATCTCGAGCTGCGTCTCATGCCCGGCAATGCTGAGCGGGCGGCTTAGCAAAGCGTATAAGCGGTCTGCCAGCGCGACGCCCACATCGACCTGCGTGCTTTCAAGCAACAGCACAAACTCGTTACCTGTGATACGAGCCGCGGTGTCTCGCTCCTGCACGGTTTCGCACATCACACGACTGGCCTCACGCATGATCAGCTCAACCCCTTCGGGGCCAAAGCCTTCATTGATGATGCGGTAGTTTTCGATCCCCAGATAAATCACCACCACGCTGCGTCTGGCGCTGATTGCACTGCCTAAACGCTCCATCGCCAAAGCGCGATTGGGTAAGCCGGTTAACGCATCATGCAAAGCGTTGTGCGCCAGTTGCTGCTCACGTACCGCAATACCGTTTTGCATCGCATTGATTGCCTTGGCCAAAAAGCCCAGTTCATCCCTGCGTTTGAGTGTCACGGGGGTTTGGTAATCGCCGCGCCCGATGCGTTGCGCAGCCTCGGCCAACACGCTCACAGGCCGTGAGACTTCTCGCGCCAGCCACAAAGCCCCGACCACTGAGGCGGCCAGAGCGGCAAGGGAAATCCATAAAAATTTGCGATCCAAAAAGTTAAACGCCCGCATTGATTGATCCAGCGGGCTTTGCAGGAGTGCCATAACTTGGCCATTGGCCGGGTCGCTGAAATTGGCCAGTTGCAGCTGTTGGCCCAAAAAACGCTGTTGACCAAACTCACTCACATGCGTTGCCGGCCCCCCCCTGTGCTCACTTAAAAACCTGACAAGCCGCTCATCCATGACATCGGGCTGAGTGCTGGACAGTGGCCCGGCCTGCCCTTGCTTGATCGCCAAAAAGGACACTTCAAGGTTGCTCAACGAACGCAGTTCATAGGCAAACAGATCGCTCATCGGCAACGCAGACACCACTCGCATCAGAGGCAAGGGCGTCAGCACCACGCCTTGAACCATTAGGTATGGGCGCGCATCAAGCACACCTATCACCATGAGTTCAGACATACGTCGAGCCTGACTCAAGGCCTTGGCATAGGGGAACACTTGCCCCGCTGGCAGGTTTTTGAGCGTGCTGGTGATGATCTTGCCATTGAGGTCGAGCACCAGCAGTTCACTGCCGCGAATACTCGGTTCGAACTCTTCCAGTGCCTGCTCAATTTTTTGAGCACTGCCATCCACCACCGCCTGATGAAAGTCAGAGTCATTGGCCAGCCAGTTAAGCCCGTATTGCATGCTCCGCGCGCGCAAGTCGAGCAAACGCTCGAAGACGCGCGTACCCGTTTTCAATTGCTCTTGGGCTTGTTCGCTGGCCGCCGTAAAAATGGCCGCGTTCACCGCAAAATATACCGTGCCTATAACGACCAGCAGCAGTAACGCCAACACCCCACTGATATGCGCCTGAAAGCTATTGCGCAGCTTCATGCTGCGCCCTCAAGCCACTGAGTGGATGCCATTAACGCAATTTCGATACTTGCTTGAGGCATACACGCTCCCTATGCACCACGAAGAAAGTCAAAAAAATGACCTTCGAGCCCCTGGCTAATTAGCACCAACCCTGGCGGCGGCAAGAAAGAAGATCGCTCAATAAACACGGGGTGTCTACCGTCAAGTTGTTGGCGACAAAGGCCTAACTATTTCGCTTTTTTGAGTCAGACTTTTGCCAACAAACCTGCCCCTGAACATAAACAACGCACGGCCACGCGCTACAGCGCTCTTTAATGATGAAAAACCCTTCGCCATTGAAACCACTGCCACCGCGCCCCATCTAAGAGCCATACCCAATTGCGCAGGTGCCCCATGAGCGACCAGCAAGAATTCCCGGATAACACGACTGAGTACACCGATGTAGAGCACGCCGACGACCAACCGATCGAGCACTCAGGAGGAACTGAATTGGCCCTGCCTGGACAGAATCTGCCGGACAAGGTTTACATCATCCCGATTCACAATCGTCCATTTTTCCCGGCTCAAGTGCTGCCGGTAATCGTCAATGAAGAGCCTTGGGCCGAGACACTGGAGCTGGTCAGCAAATCTGACCATCACTCGCTGGCTCTATTTTTCATGGACACCCCGCCAGACGACCCTCGCCATTTCGATACCAGCAGCCTCCCGGAATACGGCACGCTGGTGAAGGTGCATCACGCCAGCCGCGAAAATGGCAAGTTACAGTTCGTGGCTCAGGGCCTGAGCCGCGTGCGTATCCGTACTTGGCTCAAACACCATCGCCCGCCGTATCTGGTGGAGGTTGAATACCCGCAGCAACCCAATGAGCCCACCGACGAGGTGAAGGCTTATGGCATGGCCCTGATCAATGCAATCAAAGAGCTGCTGCCGCTCAACCCGCTGTACAGCGAAGAGTTGAAAAACTACCTCAATCGCTTCAGCCCTAACGACCCCTCTCCGCTCACCGACTTCGCGGCGGCGCTGACTTCGGCCACGGGCAACGAGCTGCAACAAGTGCTCGACTGCGTACCCATGCTCAAGCGCATGGAAAAAGTCCTGCCGATGCTTCGCAAAGAAGTCGAAGTGGCGCGCTTGCAAAAAGAGATCTCTGCCGAGGTCAATCTCAAGATCGGCGAGCATCAGCGCGAGTTCTTCCTCAAGGAACAGCTCAAGGTGATCCAGCAAGAGCTGGGGCTGACCAAAGATGATCGCAGTGCCGATATCGAACAGTTCCAACAACGGCTAGAAGGCAAGACCTTGCCCGCTCAGGCGCGTAAGCGCATTGACGAAGAAGTGAACAAGCTGTCGATTCTGGAGACCGGCTCGCCCGAATACGCGGTGACCCGCAATTATTTGGACTGGGCCACCTCAGTGCCGTGGGGGGTGTTGGGCAAGGACAAACTCGACCTCAAACACGCGCGCAAGGTGCTCGACACCCACCATGCGGGGCTTGATGACATTAAAAACCGCATCCTTGAGTTCCTCGCCGTGGGCGCTTACAAGGGCTCGGTAACCGGCTCAATTGTGCTGCTGGTCGGGCCGCCGGGGGTGGGTAAAACCAGCGTGGGCAAATCCATTGCTGAGTCGTTGGGGCGTCCGTTTTATCGTTTCAGTGTTGGCGGCATGCGCGACGAGGCCGAAATCAAAGGCCACCGTCGCACCTACATCGGCGCCCAGCCAGGCAAGCTGGTGCAGGCACTCAAAGATGTCGAAGTCATGAACCCGGTGATCATGCTCGACGAAATCGACAAAATGGGTCAGAGCTTCCAGGGTGATCCTGCCTCGGCATTGCTGGAAACCCTCGATCCGGAGCAGAACGTCGACTTCCTCGACCACTATCTGGATTTGCGTCTGGATCTGTCGAAAGTGCTGTTCGTGTGCACCGCCAACACGCTGGACTCAATCCCCGGCCCGTTGCTCGACCGCATGGAAGTGATCCGGCTATCGGGTTACATCACCGAAGAAAAGGTCGCCATTGCCAAGCGCCACCTGTGGCCCAAGCAATTGGAAAAAGCAGGTGTGGCCAAAACCAGCCTGAGCATCAGCGACAGTGCGCTACGGGCTGTGATCGACGGTTATGCCCGCGAAGCGGGCGTACGCCAGTTGGAAAAACAACTGGGCAAGCTGGTACGAAAAGCCGTGGTCAAGTTGATCGAAGCGCCCAACTCGGCAATCAAAATCGGCCCCAAAGACCTTGAAGCCTCACTGGGCATGCCGGTTTTTCGTAATGAGCAAGTCATCAGTGGCACCGGGGTCATTACCGGGCTGGCCTGGACCAGCATGGGCGGCGCCACCCTGCCGATTGAGGCCACGCGCATTCACACGCTCAATCGCGGTTTCAAATTGACCGGCCAACTGGGCGAAGTCATGAAGGAGTCTGCTGAAATCGCCTACAGCTACGTCAGCGCCAACCTCAAACAGTTTGGGGGCGATCCGCGTTTCTTTGACGAAGCTTTTGTGCACGTTCACGTACCGGAAGGCGCAACCCCCAAAGATGGCCCAAGTGCGGGCGTGACCATGGCCAGTGCGCTGCTGTCACTGGCGCGTAATCAAGCACCGAAAAAAGGCATTGCCATGACTGGCGAACTGACTTTGACCGGGCATGTGCTACCGATTGGTGGCGTACGTGAAAAAGTCATCGCCGCACGACGCCAGAAAATTCACGAGCTGATCCTGCCTGAGGCCAATCGGGGCAACTTTGAAGAGCTGCCTGATTACTTGAAAGAAGGCATCACCGTGCATTTTGCCAAGCGCTTCACCGATGTGGCTAAAGTGTTGTTTTAACCGCTAGCAAGGCCCGTTGGATGCTCAAAAGCACCCAACGGCGCCTGATAGTGAAATCACTGTAGCGAGCGTGCTCGCGAAGGCCTCAAGGTAATCGCGCTCATCCAGCAATCAGGCGTTACCGTTGAAGTCATTTGCGAACACGTTCGCGCCTACAGACCCCCTCAAATAAATGGCATGCCCAATTGGCCCATTTTTTACATGCCACCTGTAATTTCTGTCAGTAGACACACGCCCGTTTCCCGACGCTAATAGAGCCATCTCCATCGACGCTAGCTTAGGGAAAAACTATGCCTCTCCAGCACCCAGCCTTTGAAAACCCGGATGTGCTGTGGCCTGTTGAAATTGGCCATAGCAAGTTTAACCCCAGAACAACTGGCGAGCTGAAAGCAGAGCTGCTGGACCGGGCGCCGTTTATCGCACAAGAAATGACCTTCGCCAGCAGCCAAAAGAAGATCATCATCACCGCTGAAGTCGATGAGTTTGGCTCAAAAGGCTACCGCGCCATCAGCTTGACCTTGGCGATCGATATTCAGTCCGGGATTTACCTGTTCAAAAAGGATGACTTCGGCCAAGGCCCCATCAAGGCCATGTCTTACATTGAATGCGTTGAGATCAATGGCCGCGAGGTCTATCACTACAATCAGGCCGACGTTGGCACCCTGCACCTGAGTGTGATTGAAAGCTGCTACAGCGCGCGCATGTTCACCATGGACGGCACTGACCACTTGGGCGAGCCCACTGAAGTCTGTGGCGACTTCAAAATAATGCCCCCGCACGCAGCGTTCAGTTACTAACACAGCCTTCAAGGCTTGGCTCCAGACCGGTGGCGCAGCGCCAATCATGGGTTATGCTGCGCCATCGTTTGTCTGACCGGAGCCTTCAATGTCCTTCGCCCGCCTTATCCCCCTGCTCAGCCTCAGCCTGCTGGCGGCCTGTGCTCAGCAACCCAAACACACCATCACCCTTGAAGAACAAAGCGATTGCCCCGCACAACTGCTCGTGGGGCAACACTTGATTGTGTCGTTGCCAAGCAACCCCACCACGGGCTATCGCTGGGCAATTCAAGACTCGGCAGGCGGCGTGCTGCGCAGCCTCGGCCCTGAAGTCTACAAAAGCGCTAGCAACGGCGAGTTACTGGGCAGCGGCGGGCAATCAACTTGGCGCTTTCAGGCGTTCGAAGCCGGTAACGGTCGCCTGCGTCTGACCTACCAACAGCCTTGGGAGCCAGAAGCAGAACCTGCGCAAACGTTCGACTGCCCCATCACGGTGAACTGATATGCCGTGGCTGATCCTCGCCGCATTGGGTGCAGCGACCTACCTTTTTGGCCTGAGCATAGATGCAACCTTGTTGTGTTTAGTGAGCAAACCGGTGCCCGTGCTGGCCTTACTCGGCTGGTTGCAGAATGCGCCGCCCGCCCCCTATCGACGCTGGATCAGCATCGGCTTGATGTTTTCAGTGCTCGGCGACATTTTGCTCGCCTGGCCTGAGGATTTATTTGTGTTTGGCCTTGGCGCGTTCCTCGTGGCGCATCTGGCTTACCTCAAAGCGTACCTCGTGGACTGCCGCCGACTGGCTTTGCTGCCATTGGCAGTGGCGTTGATCGCCGGAGTGAGCTTGCTCGGCGTGATGGCCAGCAGTGGGTTAGGCGAATTGTTGATCCCTGTGTGCGTGTACGCTTTGGCCATCAGCGCCATGTTGTGGCGAGCCTTGGCCCGTTTGGGCACTCAAGTTCCCAAAAAATCAGCCATGTTGGCGGCTGCAGGCGCACTGATATTTGTTGTGTCTGACAGCCTGATTGGCATTGATCGCTTTGTGATCAAATTCAGCGCTGCACCTTATCTGATCATCCTCTTTTACTGGGTGGGGCAATGGGGCATTGCGGCGTCGGTGTTCAGCCAACGTAAGCACTGAGCGGTTTATCAGACAGACCGCGCATCCGGCTGCCAACTTGGCTAAAATGCGCCCCCTTTTAGAATTTCCATCGCCGGAACCGCCGTGAGCAAAGAACCCGACCGTATTTTCGCCCAGCCCCTGGCCCAGGTGCCGGACTTCGCCTTTAACGAAGACGTGGTGCGCGTGTTCCCCGACATGATCAAACGTTCGGTGCCCGGTTACCCGACCATTGTCGAAAACCTCGGCGTGCTGGCCGCTCAATTTGCCCAGCCCAACAGCGTGTTGTATGACTTGGGCAGCTCTTTGGGCGCCGTCACCCAAGCCTTGCGCCGACATGTGCGCAGCGAAGGCTGCAAGGTCATTGCCGTGGACAATTCAGCAGCAATGGTTGAGCGCTGCCGTGAATACCTCAATGGCCAGAACTCCATGTTTCAAGAGTTGCTGCCGGTTGAGGTGATTGAAGGCGACATTCTCGCCCTTGAGTTCGAGCCCGCCTCGGTCGTAGCCCTGAACTTCACCCTGCAATTTATCGCCCCTGAACAGCGCTTGGCCTTGCTGGGGCGTATTCATCAGTCGTTGCTGCCCGGCGGCGCGCTGATCCTCTCGGAAAAATTGCGTTTCAACGACCCCCAAGAACACGCGCTACTGACCGACTTACACATCGCTTTCAAGCGCGCCAACGGCTACAGCGATCTGGAAATCTCACAAAAGCGCAGCGCCATCGAAAACGTCATGAAGCCCGACAGCCTCGAAGAACACCGCGAACGCCTGCTGGCTGCCGGGTTCTCGAAAGTCGTGCCGTGGTTCCAGTGTCTTAACTTTGCCTCGTTGATTGCCTTGCCATGATTGATCTCTCTCCCCTCGCCCGACGTTTGGCTGGCTCTCCATTGGCTGAATGGGCCAACACCCTGCAAGCGCAACTCGACACCAAAATGGAGAAAGGCCACGGCGATCTGGAGCGCTGGCAAAGCGCGCTGGACGCACTGCCCAACGTGCAGCCCACCCACATTGACCTGCTCAATGGCCTGACACTGGACACCGACTGCGACGAACAAACCCGTGGGCAAATGCGCCAGGCCTTGATGGGCCTGTCACCGTGGCGCAAAGGCCCGTTCGATCTATTCGGCGTGCATGTGGACACCGAATGGCACTCGGACTGGAAATGGTCGCGCGTGGCGCCGCACATCAACCTTAAACACAAGCGCATTCTCGATGTGGGGTGCGGCAATGGTTACTACATGTGGCGCATGCTGGGCGCGGGCGCCCACAGCGTGATCGGAGTTGATCCTAACTGGCTGTTCTTCTGCCAGTTCCAGGCCGTGCAACGCTTCTTGCAGCAAGAAGCGGTGTGGCATCTGCCGTTCCCGTTTGAAGACCTGCCCGCCAACCTTGAAGGCTTCGACACCGTTTTTTCAATGGGCGTTTTTTACCATCGCCGCTCACCCATCGAGCATTTGCTGGCGCTCAAGGATTGCTTGGTCAAAGGTGGCGAACTGGTCTTGGAAACCTTGGTGATCGAAGGCGACGTCAATCAAGTGCTAGTACCAGAAGACCGTTACGCGCAAATGCGCAACGTGTGGTTCCTGCCGTCGATCCCCGCACTGGAGCGCTGGCTACGCCGCGCGGGTTTCAGCGACGTGCGGTGCGTGGACGTGAGTACCACCACTGTTGAGGAACAGCGCGCTACAGAGTGGATGAAGTTTCAGTCGCTGAGCGATTACCTCGACCCGAACGATCACAGCAAAACCATCGAAGGCTTACCAGCGCCAATGCGCGCCGTGATCGTGGCCCGCAAGTAACACACCCCGTAGAAGCTGGCGAAGGCGACGAGCGTTTGATCTTTGAAAAGCTCGCTGCCTTCGCCAGCGCCTACGCGGGCTTAGCCTTTAGCCCGGCACATCTTGAAAAACTCGCTGAGAATCGCACCGCACTCCTCGGCCAACACCCCGCCTTCAAACAACACCCGATGGTTCAGAAAGCTTTGGGTGAAAAATTGCCCCTGACTTTGCACAATCCCGGCTTTTGGCTCCAGCGCGCCGAACACTACACGTGCCACCCGTGAGTGAACGATCAAGCCTGCGCACATACTGCAGGGCTCTAACGTCACGTATAGCGTGCTGCCGGGCAATCGGTAGTTGCTCGCAGCCGCAGCTGCTGCACGAATGGCAACCATCTCGGCATGGGCGCTGGGGTCGCTGCCGCTGATGGGGCAATTGAACCCACCCCCGATAATTTCACCGTTTTGTACCAGTACCGCCCCCACGGGCACTTCGCCCAACGCCGCGCCCTTGGCCGCCAGCGTTAACGCTTCACGCATAAAATCTTGATCGCGGCTGCGGTCGATGATCTGGGGTTGACGCCCTTGTCGCATCAGGAAACCTCAATAGCGGCCATCAGGCCCGTTTCCATGTGGTCAATCACATGGCAGTGGAACATCCACACGCCGGGATTATCCGCCACCAGCGCCACGCGGGCACGCTCGTTTTTACCCAGCAGGTAAGTGTCGGTGAAGTACGGGATGATCTTTTTGCGATTGGACGCCAGCACCTTGAAGCTCATGCCATGCAAATGAATCGGGTGCTGATACTGGGTCATGTTCTTCAATTCGAAGATGTAGCTCTGGCCCAGCTTGAGTTTGGCAATGGGCCGGTCAGCACAGGTTTTGTCTTTGATGTCCCAGGCAACGCCGTTGATCTGCCACAAGCTCGGAGGCTGATCCGGGCCCAGGTCTTCGGACACCGAGCCGACCCATTCAAAGTTGAAGTTGAGCTTCTCGGCATTCGCCACATCGGGTTCGGCAATCGGGTTGGCGGGCAGAGCTGGCGGCCACTCGCTCGCATCATCAGGGCTGACCACTGAACGCAGCGTACCCAGACGCACTGGGCCATCACGCAACGACAGTTCTTGCCCGGCCGCCGGAGCCTTGAGCGCCAGACAAATACGCATGCCCGGCCCTAGCCAGTATTCCTTGCCCAGCGGCCTTGGCTCGATAGGGTTGCCATCCAGCGCATAGATTTTGGATTCAGCGCCGGGGATGTTCAGGCGGTAGGTCAACGTGTTGTCGAGGTTGAGAATGCGCACCCGTGTGACCTGCCCAGCAGGCAAGTCAATGGTCGGCACATGCGTGCCGTTAATGGTCGACAAACGCCCGGCCGTGCCGCCACGCGCTGCCTCACGGGTAATGCTGAACGGCATAAAGCCGCCCTCTTCATCAACGTGCCAGTTTTTAATGCTCAGGGTGCGTTCGTGTTTGAACCCGGTGGGCTCGCGCTCTTCAACAATCAGCGGGCCGACCAAGCCACGGCCTAACTCTTCGCTGCTGTTAACGTGCGGGTGATACCAAAAGCTGCCGGCGTCTGGCACACGGAATTTGTAGTCGAAGTATTCACCCGGCAACACCGGCAATTGCGAGACGTAAGGCACGCCGTCCATTTCCAGCGGCAAACGGATGCCATGCCAATGAATTGTGGTTGGCACTGGCAAGTGGTTGATAAAACGCACCCGCAGCCATTCGCCCTGTCGCACACGCAGTTCAGTGCCCGGCGCGGACGGACCAAAGGCCCACGCTTGGGTTTGATGCCCAGGCACCAGTTCAACGTCCAGTGGCGCGGCAATCAACTCGTAATCGTGGCCCGCCTGAGCGTCTGCCATTTTGCCAAGCCAGTAGCGCGATGCGCCTCCTGCGCCAACACCCACCACTACAAGGCCGGCTAAACCACCGAGTATTTGTCGACGGGTAAAGGACATGGGCTCAACTACCTCTCGTATTCAACGCGGGCCGGGAGCCCGCAAAAGGCGAATACGATACACCTGCAATTGCGAAACAGTAAGGCCGGGGCGGCGAAGCGCCGCAGGTCAATGCAAAATAGCGCCAACCGGACGTAAAAAAGGCGATCAACACAATGTGTTGATCGCCTTTTAAGGGAGTAAAAATCAGCCGGTTAGCCGGCCTGACTTATTCCCACTCAATTGTTGCTGGCGGCTTGCTCGACACGTCATAAGTCACGCGAGAGATGCCTTCGATTTCGTTGATGATCCGGCCGCTCACGGTTTCAAGCAGCTCGTAAGGCAGGTGCGCCCAACGTGCGGTCATGAAGTCGATGGTTTCAACGGCACGCAGGGCAACAACCCATGCGTAACGACGACCGTCGCCTACCACGCCAACCGATTTCACTGGCTGGAACACCACGAACGCTTGGCTCACTTTGTGGTACCAGTCAGCTTTGCGCAGCTCTTCAATGAAAATGTGGTCAGCACGACGCAGAATGTCGGCGTATTCCTTCTTCACTTCACCCAAGATACGCACGCCCAGACCCGGGCCCGGGAACGGGTGACGGTAGACCATGTCGTACGGCAGGCCAAGTTCGAGGCCCAAACGGCGGACTTCGTCCTTGAACAGTTCGCGCAGCGGCTCAACCAGCTTGAGGTTCATTTCGTCCGGCAGGCCGCCCACGTTGTGGTGCGACTTGATGACATGAGCCTTGCCGCTTTTAGCGCCAGCCGACTCAATCACGTCCGGGTAGATAGTGCCTTGAGCCAGGTACTTGATGTTTTCCAGCTTGCAGGACTCGGCATCGAATACGTCGATGAAGGTACGACCGATGATCTTGCGCTTCTTCTCTGGGTCGCTTTCGCCTGCCAGATTGTTCAGGAACTGATCGGCTGCGTTAGCGCGAATCACTTTAACGCCCATGTTCTCAGCGAACATGGCCATTACTTGCTCACCTTCGTGCAAGCGCAACAGGCCGTTGTCCACGAATACGCAGGTCAGTTGGTCGCCGATAGCCTTGTGCAGCAAGGCCGCCACGACTGAAGAGTCAACGCCGCCAGACAAACCCAGCAATACGTTGTCGGTGCCGACCTGAGCGCGGATGTTAGCGATTGCATCTTCGGCGATTTTCGACGGTGTCCACAGGGCTTCACAGCCACAGATGTCGAGAATGAAGCGCGACAGAATGCGGCCGCCTTGCTTGGTGTGGGTCACTTCGGGGTGGAACTGCACGCCGTAGTAGCCGCGCTCATCGCTGAACATGCCGGCAATCGGGCAGCTCGGTGTGCTGGCCAGAACATGGAAGTCGGATGGCATTTTGGTGACTTTGTCACCGTGGCTCATCCACACATCGAGGCCAAACAGGCCGTCAGCGTCGATGTGGTCTTCGATACCGTCGAGCAGGCGGCTTTTGCCGACTACGTCTACGCGGGCATAACCAAACTCACGCAGCTCAGAACCTTCAACCTTGCCACCCAACTGCTCGGCCATAGTCTGCATGCCGTAGCAGATACCGAAAACCGGCACGCCAAGGTCAAACACAGCTTGTGGGGCACGTGGGCTGCCAGCTTCGTGTACTGATTCCGGGCCGCCTGCCAGGATGATGCCTTTAGGGGCGAATTCGCGGATCGCTGCGTCGTCCATGTCGAACGGGTGCAGTTCGCAGTAAACGCCGATTTCACGAACGCGACGAGCGATCAGTTGGGTGTACTGGGAACCGAAGTCCAGAATCAGGATGCGGTGAGCGTGAATGTCGAGGGCCATGACAAAATCTCGATAAATTTCAGAAACGACACGGGGCTGAATCAAACAGCCCCGGTTACTTAATTCGTATCGCACCCAGATTTGGCCTGGGCGCGATCACTATCAACCTACGCGATAGTTGGGTGCTTCTTTGGTAATTTGCACGTCGTGAACGTGGGATTCAGCCATACCAGCGCCAGTGATGCGTACAAACTCAGGCTTGGTGCGCATTTGCTCGATATCGGCGCAGCCGGTGTAGCCCATCGAAGAACGCAAGCCGCCCATCAACTGGTGAATGATCGCCGTTAGCGAACCTTTGTACGCCACGCGACCTTCGATACCTTCTGGCACCAGCTTCTCGGCACCCGCGGACGAGTCCTGGAAGTAACGGTCGGACGAACCCTGAGATTGCGACATCGCACCCAGCGAACCCATGCCGCGATAAGCCTTGTACGAACGGCCCTGATACAGTTCGATCTCGCCCGGCGCTTCTTCAGTACCGGCAAACATCGAACCCATCATCACGCAGGAAGCACCGGCCACGATGGCCTTGGACAGGTCACCCGAGAAACGGATGCCGCCGTCAGCGATCAATGGAACGCCTGTGCCTTCTAGGGCAGCGGCTACATTGGCAATCGCGCTGATTTGCGGCACGCCAACACCCGCGACAATACGCGTAGTGCAGATCGAGCCTGGGCCGATACCGACTTTAACGGCGTCAGCACCTGCTTCAGCCAGCGCCAATGCGGCGGCGCCAGTGGCGATGTTGCCACCAATGACTTGAACATCAGGGAAGTTTTGCTTAACCCAACGCACGCGGTCGATCACACCTTTGGAGTGACCGTGAGCGGTGTCGACAACCACCACATCAACGCCTGCGGCCACAAGGGCTGCAACGCGATCGGCGGTGTCTTTGCCAGTACCTACCGCAGCGCCTACGCGCAGACGACCTTGATCGTCCTTGCTGGCCAGCGGGTAAGCCTTGGCTTTTTCGATGTCGTTAACAGTCATCATGCCTTTGAGGGCAAAGTTGTCGTCAACGATCAGCACGCGCTCAATGCGGTGCTTGTGCAACAACTCGCGGGCTTCTTCCTTGTCGGCGCCTTCCTTGACCGTGACCAAACGCTCTTTAGGCGTCATCACGTCACGAACGGTAGCTTCCAGACGGTTTTCAAAGCGCACGTCACGGGATGTCACGATGCCGACCAAGTCGCCATTGTGCAGTACCGGAACGCCGGAGATGTTGTGTTGATGAGTCAGTTCAAGCAGCTGACGAACCGTTGCATCGGCTTCGATAGTGATGGGTTCTTTAACCACACCGGCTTCGAAACGCTTAACTTTGCGCACTTCGTAAGCTTGCTGCTCGATGGTCATGTTTTTGTGGATGATGCCAATGCCGCCTTCCTGAGCCATGGCAATTGCCAAACGGGCTTCAGTCACGGTGTCCATTGCGGCGGAAACCAGCGGAATATTCAGTTCAATGCCACGGGTCAAACGAGTCTTAAGGCTGACTTCGTTCGGGAGAACCTCGGAATAACCGGGGACGAGAAGGATGTCATCGAATGTGAGTGCTTCTTGGCTGATACGCAGCATCGCTGGGGCTCCCGAGCGGGAAAATGGAAGCGCGCCATTGTACTTAAAACACCCGAGTGTCTCAACGGAAACCTTTAGAGAGTTTTGCGCTAAAGGCCAATGAAATGCTGACTTTGAAGGCAGAAAATATCTTTAGGCACTGACAAGACACGCAGGCTGCGATTGGCTGCGATTGGCTGCGATTGGCTGCGCAGCAGTCGTAAATCAGGTGCACGGGCGCTACGCGCCCAATCGCAACCTTCACCAGCTCCGACGGGCGGGGCTGTGCCTCCCTTACAACTCGACCTTAACCCACGCCACCGGCTGGTCGAGCCAGTCGGCGAACTCATCAAGGAAGCTTTGTTTGAAACCGGCTTCAGCCCAGTTGTTGAAAATAAAACCCAGGTTAGAAAACGCACACGGCTGTAAAAACAGGAAGCCGTTGATGTCGTCTTCATGGCCGCAAAGCGGGCAAGTGAAGTTGTCCGTGCGGCCCGGCATCCAGTCTTCAAGGCTTTCGAACAGGGCTTCACCGACTTCCTTGCGACACTCGGCACAGCCCGCCTCTTCAAGAAAGCCCTTGGCGGGGGTGTAGATACAACGCTTGGTCACGATCTCCAACCCATTGATCGCGTGCCCAAAGGGCAGCGCCTCAGGGTGCAGTACAACGCTGGCGGCACCCGGCGCTATCGCATAAGCCATGCCGTTGCCCGCTCTGCCACAGGTGCTCAGCTCTTCTTCGATGATGTTCTTGCGCACCAGCCAGCGCACGATGGCTCTGGCCCGAGGCTCGTGAACCGGCAAGGTAGAGATTTTAGGAACGATGATGCTTTGCGAATTCATGGGCGAGGGTCAACGTGCTCTGAGAATTTACGATTGCATTGCAATCGGACGCAGCCTTCGGCAGCTGCTACAACGGCTCTAAGGCTGCGCAGCTTAAAGGCTCACCCCCAGAGGTCAAGCACTCAAGTAACGCGCAATCAGTGCAATCCCGCTGGCCAGTACCAACCACGTCACCAGCCGTACAAAGGCTTCGCGGGATAATTTGCGGGTTAACTGGCGCCCAATCCACAAGCCAATAGCCATCGCCGGTAACAGACAAACGGCCAACAACAGCAGCGCACCATCGGCGTACACGCCTGCAATCACGAACAAACTCAATCGCACCACGGTGCTACAGCTGATCAAGGCACTTTGCGTGGCGCGTGCGGCGTCTTTGGGCAACCGCGCATTGAGGTAAAGCGCATAAAGAAAACCGCCACTGCCAAACAAGGCTCCAAATAAACCGCCGACCATGCCCGTCGGCACTGCCCAGCCTGCCGCCACCTGTGCTGGCCTGACCTTCACGGCCAAGCTGTAAATCGCATACGCACTGATGAAAACCCCCATCAGCAGTAACAACAAATCGGACTTCAAATTCAGCAAAAACACCACGCCGATGATGCACCCCAGCGCCATGCACGGTAGCAATCGCAACAATTCGGGGCGTGCTACATCCCGCCGAGCGGGCAGCCAGTTACCAAAAGCGGCGACAAAATCGAGCAGCACCAGCAACGGGATGATTTTTGACAACGGCAAGGACAAGATCAAGATCGGCCCGGCCACCAGCGCCGTGCCAAAACCTGCGACTCCAAAAACGATATAAGCCAGGGCGATGCCCAAGGTCATCAACAGCCATTCACCGCCCGCAAAAGGCAGCGCACTGATCAACGCAGACACATCCATGGCCATACATCCTTATTTTTCGAGCCCGGACTTTAATCAGAAAGGTGCAGTTAAGACAATCCAACCTTATGATGGCCCGCATGATTAAAGACCCCTTTGCAAGACTCAACCTCGACCGAGAAGTCCTGACCGTCAGCCAGCTCAACGGCCGTGCGCGGGTGTTGCTCGAAGACGTGTTCAGCAACATCTGGGTAGAAGGCGAAATCTCTAACCTCGCGCGCCCGGCGTCAGGCCACATCTACTTCACGCTCAAGGACAGCGGCGCCCAAGTACGTTGTGCACTGTTTCGCAACAACGCAGCACGGGTACGCCAAGCACTCAAGGACGGGTTGGCCGTCAAGGTGCGCGGCAAAGTCTCGCTATTTGAAGGTCGCGGCGATTACCAACTGATCCTCGACACCGTAGAGCCCGCAGGCGATGGCGCGTTGCGCCTGGCGTTTGATGCCCTGAAAGAAAAACTCAGCGCCGAAGGTTTGTTCAGTGCAGAGCGAAAAGTCGCCCTGCCCGCTCACCCACAGCGCATCGGCATTATCAGCTCGCCCACGGGCGCGGTGATCCGCGACATCATCAGCGTGTTCCGCCGCCGAGCGCCGCAAGTGGAACTGACGCTCATCCCCACCGCCGTGCAAGGCCGTGAAGCCACCGCGCAAATTGTGCGGGCGCTGAAACTGGCTGATGCTCGGGGCTTTGATGCGTTGATTCTGGCCCGCGGTGGCGGCTCCCTCGAAGACCTGTGGTGCTTTAACGAAGAGGCCGTGGCCCGCGCAGTCGATGCTTGCGTGACCCCCATCGTCAGCGCTGTGGGGCATGAAACCGATGTCTCGATCAGCGACTTTGTTGCCGACGTGCGTGCGCCCACGCCTTCAGCCGCCGCTGAACTGCTGGCACCGGACTCAAGTGATTTACAACGCCGCATCGACAGCCTGCATCGTCGATTGGTGATGCGTATTCGCGACCGCCTGATGCGTGATCGACTGCGCTTGGATGGCTTGGCCCGCCGCTTGCGCCACCCCGGTGAGCGTCTGCGTCAACAAGCACAACGTCTCGATGATCTGGACATGCGCATGCGTCGGGCGTTCGAGCGCAGCCTCACTACCCGACGCGAACGTTTGATTCGTCTCGAAACCCGCTTGGCGGGGCAGCATCCCGGGCGCCAACTGGCCTTACTGCGCCAACGTCTGGACAGCTTGGCCGAACGTTTGCCACGCGCCATGCGCGAAGGGCTCAAGGCCCGCCGCCTGCAACTGCAAAGCCAGATGCAAACCCTGCATGTGGTTAGCCCGCTGGCCACCTTGGGTCGGGGTTACAGCATTTTGCTCGACGAACGCGGCAATGCCATTCGCAGCGCCGAACAAACCCATAACGGCCAAC
This sequence comes from Pseudomonas sp. E315, assembly GCF_055406205.1. Taxonomy (NCBI): domain Bacteria; kingdom Pseudomonadati; phylum Pseudomonadota; class Gammaproteobacteria; order Pseudomonadales; family Pseudomonadaceae; genus Pseudomonas; species Pseudomonas sp. E315. The sequence continues at coordinate 342,668 of NZ_JBUZPJ010000003.1, forward strand.
GCTTGAAAGCGCGGCTGGGGGAAGGCCAATTGCAGGTTCGGGTCGAGGACAATCACCTCACGCCCGTGACCCTTTCTTTACTGGATTGACTCTTTTTTGGGAAAGCTGATGCTGCGTTTTTTCTCTGCCTTGTTAGTGCTGTGCCTCACCTTTAATGCTCACGCCGCCGACAGTTACATCACCCGATTGCTGAACAAACCGGTGCCGGGGGGCGTGGCAGTCATTGAGTTGGGCACAGGCTCACAAGCACCTAAAGCCACTTATCAAGGCAAACCCGTGCTGGTGGTCAAAGAGCAAGACACGTGGCGGGCGATTGTCGGCATCCCTTTAACGGTCAAACCCGGCAACCAGCAAATCAGCTCCGGTGGGCGCGATCTGAGTTTTACCGTTGGCAGCAAGAAATACCCAGAGCAGCACATCACTTTAAAGAACAAGCGTCAGGTCAACCCCAACCCGGCTGACATCAAACGCATCGACAACGAGCTGGCGATTCAGATCAAGGCTTACCGCACGTTCAGCCCCAACACTCCCAGCAATTTGCTGTTGGACAAACCCGTGAACGGCCCGCTGTCGAGCAAGTTCGGTGTGCGTCGCTTCTTCAATGGAGAGGAGCGCAACCCCCACGCGGGGCTGGATTTTGCAGTGCCCGCAGGCACACCGATCAAAACCCCGGCGGCCGGCAAAGTGATTCTTATCGGCAACTACTTTTTCAATGGCAATACGGTATTTGTGGATCACGGTCAGGGCTTTATCAGCATGTTCTGTCACATGTCGAAAATCGATACGCGCGTCGGTCAGCAACTGGCTCGGGGCGATGTGGTGGGCAAAGTCGGCTCAACGGGTCGCGCCACCGGCCCGCACATGCACTGGAACGTCAGCCTGAACGATGCCCGTGTTGACCCGGCTATTTTTATCGGCGCGTTTGCACCTTAGCGAACACGGGGGGTTAACCACCCCTGCCGACCTTCACACACCTGCCCCGGCATGCCTAGCCCGCCAAAGGCGTACGTGCTGGGCCCTAACTTGAAAACTTGCACATACTCCTCATCACCCTGAACGCTCGAAAATGCCATGTATTGATCGCTCGAAAGGGTGTCGCCTTTGCGTCGACTCACATGAGTGATGTCTTTCTTCAAGTAAGGGCCAGCTTGCTTGTAGTCGAACTCAATAAACCGGTGCACGTTACTCACAGCTGTCACGCCATCACTTGGGCGTTCATTACGCCCACTGAGGCGGGCGATCCCGCTGCCGCCACCATAAAAAAACTGACTGTAATTACCCATACTGCGTACCAATGCTTGCTCGGGCGATATGTGAGTAACCTCAAACGCCATGTGGCACTCCCAAACCACTTTATCGGCCTGATAAAACCGAGCCGCGGCCCACCACGGCAGCATCAAAAGCGCCAACACTGCGCCTGCAAGGGCGACCCATTGGGCAGTTTTCATCATTGCCACTCATCCACTACCAAGTACGAAATGCAGTCTGAACCACTGATTTCAATCGCTTGCTGGCATAAGAAATAGCTGTATGCGTTGTCACGCAAAGTGCCATTCAAATACACGTACGCATAACTCGCCAACGAGGTAAACGCTGGGGGTGTTTGCTTAAGTTTGAGCATATGAGCGCTTATTTGCTCAGGGCTAACGCTGATGCCGGGTGTCGCAAACAGGTGCAAGCCCGATGGCCCCGGCACCGGGAGGTAGCTGAAGTCAATCGCAGTGCCCAGTGGCGAACTCAACTGCAAGGCATTCCAGCCAAACGCCAGCAGCGCGTTGAGCAGCAACAAAACCGTCACGCTCACATACAGATACGTCACGCCACGACCCTTAGGTTTTATAGCCGGCATGTCATCGATAACCGCGACAGACATAGCTTGGGCGACAGTCTGCGCGGGCTCAGGCGTCTGCTTGATAATCCCGGCGTTATCACAGTGTTTTTCGATTGATAGCGCATCGCCGATCTTGTAACCGATTCTGGGCACCGTCACGACATAACTGGGGAGCCCAAGTTGGGATAAACACCGTCGTATTTGTGCGATGGACTGATTCACGCTATTGGCCGACACTTGCTGGCCGTAACGTTCCCACCCCTCATATAACAGCTCTTTTTTAGTGACTATTGCGCCTTGCGCTTCAAGTAATGTCGAGAAACAGCGGCTGGCCGCAGCGCCTAACACCACCGGCTCAAGCGTGTTATCCAACGCGGCGATTTCATATAACTCATCATCAAATAGCATCGCATCGGCTATCAAATATCGGGTCATATTGAGGCCTTAAAAAACCAATCCCTAAAGTGTAGACCTCCTGATACCGGCCAAAGACAATACAAACCGTTACTCCCAACCCCTCGAATTTTCACCATCAAAGATGGCAATATCAAACACATAAAAACCCTAAAAAATACGCAGCCTTATACTCTCCTCTATGCAAAAAACACCGACTTCAACAGAACCTATTGAGCTGTAGGAAATTTCATCTAAAAACATAAGAACAAACTTAAAAACAAGACCGCTTCCTCCTAAAAAATAAATACACAACAGCAAAGTTACGCTCTTACAAAAAACACGCAACACTGACTCAACGCTGATAAAACCAGCACCACTGCTATTTCCTTAAAGAAAACAGCCACCCAACACCAACGTCAAACCTCAGCACCTATAACACGTCACAAAAACAACCCAGGCGTTGTAAAGACGACTATTGAATATTGCTATCAAAGATAATAGTTGCACTACCTCGATAGGTTTTACCCGGATATCTGACCATTTGAGCAGTGACCGCAGCCGGAATATCGTAGTGCATTGTTGCGGCACGCGAAAACTGGACGGCGGCCGTTCTGAACTCTGCGGCATTGCTTACACCTATGCCCAACTTGATTCGGTTTGCAGGGCGGCTGCCTGGCATAGCGACAATACCCGCGGGTAGACTGACACTGATATCAACAGCAACAGTATCGGTACCGCCGTCCAGCGGAGTTTGAATACCACAAGTGCCCGCCACAGTGTATTCACAGTCAAGATAAACCTTGAACCGTCCAGAACTCGAAATCTTGAACTGATGATTGGCGCTTAATGCCGGAGCTGATCGACCGGAGTTGAGCCAAGCTTGCCATCCATCTTGGGGCTGCAAAATAGCGCGATAAGCCCCCGCGGGAAAATCAACCGCCAGATAATGGTTAACCTGTAACTGAAATTTAAAGGTGATTTGATTGTCATCGGGCACCATCACATCACCAAAATCAAAATCACCGCCAGGCCCAATACTGTAAGTGATACTGCCAGAATAATGACCGATATCCATCCCCAAAGGGTCAGGAGTGATTAGTTCGTAAGCTATCACCATGCTGTCATACCTGAAAGGTGTACCTATCACTTTAAGAGGTCGCTTGACACAAGCTGCGCTGGCGTTAACAGGGTACTTCCAAAAAGAAAGATAATTATAGGGCCCATAAATCCCAACCCCACTATAGAGGCAAGGCGCAGGCGGATTTACCCAATTCCCTGCAGCACCACCACTCCACAAAGAACTATGATTCCCGCTCGCTGGGCTGCTTAATACATATCTCTGCCCCATTCCTGCTATACGCACTTGTAGTTCATTAACCGAGCCTGTCTCATCACTTGTAACGTTCACTGTGCGATATGCAGACGGCACGATAAAATAAGCCCCTTTACGGGCATCAACAGCGGCCTCGCCTGGAAGTAACGCTTGAACTGCATTGATACGAACAGGAAAGTTAATACTAAACATGCGATTAATCTCGCACTCTCTTGGGTAAAGCAAGCAGTACCCCTCGTTCCGCGTTGTGTTAATAAACTTGTTATGTGCTGGATTATTTGCATCAGGTGAAAAAATGGCTGTGATTAATTTTTCCGCCGCGCGCCCATCTATTGGATACAACCCCGCTCCAGCCACAAGTAAAAGAAAACCTAATAAGGCATAACACTTAAAATATTTAACTTTTTTGAGGGACATTGGCGGCTCTCTTTTCTCACTGATTACAACACATTATTTTTGTACTCAGTTGGCCCGCACAACACTTGCCGAGCCTGGTCGACAAACTACATCGGCGGCTAACAACACATCGTTTTCACGCGAATACCGCTCAGGTATAAGCGTCACGTTACAAACTGGCTGGCCGCGATAACTCACCTCTAAAACAGGAGACAACTCGCTCATTTCCAATACAAAAAAACCATCAGCCTCACTCACTCCACTGCTGGCGTTGTTCAGCAGGTACGCCCCGCCCATCGGACTGCCTTGTGGATCCACCAGACGCCCCAACACCGACAAGGTTTTAAGCACCCGCAACTTTTGGTACATCACCCCGCCCTTATTAACGTGATAACGACTCACTGACGGCTGGATCGCCGCCGCATGAGCGTCGCGCCCCCTAAAGTCAAACTGCACGCTGCCAATTTTATAAGCGGTGACAGGCACCACATTGCGCCCCGATTTAAGCTCTGCACCTTGCCCGCCTTCGGTGTCATCTGCACGCAGCACCAAGTTGTCTATATCTGAATCCAGATCAACAATCATCGCCCCACCACTGTCGTAGAAATTACCGCTGGCTGCGACACTCCCACCGCCAAAGGCGATGGTACTGGTCAGATTTAGCCCCCCGTTCAAATCATTGTTAAAAGACGAGTGCTGGATGTAGGCATCGCCACTCAGCGTGCGGGTTTCAAATTGAGTCAAACCGCTCAAACCCAGTCCGTAACTGTCTGCAGAAAGGGTGGCTGAATAACTTTTTAAATAATCTCCATTGAGCGTCTGGTTGTACCCCAAAGATCCATTCAATTCGCGCTCGCCATCCCGAGAAGTACGAGTGCCGAAACCGGCTGACAAACTGCTGCCCGGCTTACCCAATGCCACGTTGACACTCAGATCAAAACCTCGATTGCGCTGGCGACCGCTGCTGATGGTCGCCGGACGGTCGAACACAGACACCTGCCAGTTCACATCACTGCCAAACAGCTTGCCACTGCGCAGCCAGCTCAGATTGAGGCCCACACCATTGCTGTTACCACTGTTTCGGCTGACCCGCGCAGTCAGGCTATTGCTGGGGCTAAAACGCTGGCTAACCGACAACGATGTGCTTTGTGTTTGACCGTTGTAGGTCCTTTTCGGGCGAACCGCTACGGTATCGAGGTAGTTGATGTCTTTACGGGTGTCGAGCCAAGAGCGGTTGTGAGAAAACATCAAGCTGCCACCGGCATACTGATAGCGCGCTTGCAGATCTAGCCCAGAACCGTAGTTTTCGGTTTGGTAGACATTTGCATAGAGCCCCATTTGGTCGCTCAGGCTCCAGTCAATGGAGCCGCCGTACTGCATTTTTTCAACCACCCGTTGAGCGCTTAGCCCAAGGATTACACGCGGATGCAACAAGTAGTTGACCATCGTGCCGTAAGTCAACTCGTTACCTCTCGGCCCTTCCACCTCCCAATTGCTCAGTAAATGGCTACGCTTGCCGCCGAAAAAGCTATAGCGCCAACGCTGATCAGCATTACGCCAGTTATTGGGTTTATAGATAATTTCATCGGTGACGGACGTGACTTGGCCATCCTCAATCAAACGTACCTGCACGGGGTAAATGCCCGTTGGCAGACGGCGCGTGTCTAGAGTTTGCAATCCCGTTGCAACCGCTTGGCTATAAACCAACATGCCGTCGCGGTACACCTCAACAACACCCGGCCGACTGGGCGTGACATATACCGGGTAAACGCTAGGCGTGGCACTCTGAACAGCCAAGCTGTCACTGCTTCCATACATAAAACCCAGTGTTGTGTCCGGGCTGCCGCCGAAGTTACGCGGGCGCCGATAAACGCCTAACGCTTCAGGCATGAAATAACCTAAACGAAAGAAATTACCGTTAAATTCGCGCTGGGCATATAACTCCGTCATTGAGTGATAGATCGGAGTACTGGGCTCACCGGTACGCGCTAATTGGCCGGATGCTACTTGAGTCCAATTGCCCAAGCTGCTGGTGGCCTGAAGATTGTAACGAGCAGCCGTGCTGACGTCTGAACCACCGCCCTGAGCGATATTCAACTGATTTTGCAGAATCAAACCAGTACTCCCGCCTTCCGGCAGGGCTTGATATTTAGCTGTATCCGCGTTTTGTTCGGCCTGTTGCGTGAGAATCGAAAATTGCGAATCTTGCAAGTTGTAATGCAAAGCCACCAAACCATTGGCGCATTTTTTGGTGCAACTTCCCAAGGCGGTGGGCTTGGACAATATATCTAGCCACAAGGCACGCTCAACCTCTGACAGCCTGCTTTCTTGGATATCGGTAAAACTGAGCAGGCGAATTTTTTCATCGCGGCTCAGTACCACCATTGCATCGCCCATTAACGTACCGTTTATATCGACACGTACGGCTAAGGGCACATCAAAGAAGTGCTCCTGAAAACCAGTAGGCAGGAACTCAGCCTGACTTAACACACCAAGTTTAGGTCGTGTATCAACCTCAGCAATAACGCCTGCCGAGGCGATTAACGAGCAACACACAACCAGAGCACGCCCCATGACAGAATTCAATTGAGTATTCTTCCAACACACCGACCACAACACTCTAAATAGCCGTGTCTTAAATCTCAGACAACCGAACGGTCATTCACCGCTCAGCCATTTGAAAATCTTATCGCGCCACAGGTGGCACGGCATCAAATGTCATGTTGACGATACCGGAGTAACTTCCAGGCGCATAAGGCTTTGTTGCTGCTACCGCAGCAATAAGTAACGTCACTCGCTTACCCGTCTTAGCATCGTCGGCACTGATAACCTCCGCCGCACTGGTCGTTAACTTTTTGTCATTAAAGGTCACGTTCAAGTCTATTTTTTCAGCACCGTTGTATAGATAAGCGTCTTCATCGCTCAGCCGTGCACTGATAGCACCCGAACTATTTTTGACATCGAACGCTTTATTAATAGCGGTCAACTTACCGCCTGTCGCTGATGTATCAGCCGTCCACTCCATCAACTGCGCTTGGCCAATCCAGCCGGAGTCCGCAGGCGCGACATAAAACGAGGTAGATGGAATACTCGCAATCAATTGAACTTGATGTTCGATTGGGTCTGCGGCAAAAATTGGGGTGGATCCAAAAGCGGCTAACACTGCGATTATCAATGAGCTTCCAGTTGCCTTAAGAGTGCGTTGCATATATACATCCTTCTTTAGGTTACAGGTTAAGGGTGAAATATCTCTACGACGTACTAAATGCCTTTGACTGTTATTTTGCGCTGGGCTTTACCTTCCATCAGTACAAAGCTGTGAACACGGCTTTTACCTTTCTTAAACCGATAGGCATTGCCAGGCAAAATATAATGCTGCGCGATAACAGAGCAGTCAGATTTTTTATTTACATCACAGTCTTTAAAAAAATCGAGCATCACAATACTGTTACCCGCATTGGTGATGCTGTAGGTATCGTCTTCATCTTTTAAGCGCGTATCAAAGGTGACTTTATCTGGCCGCACAAACAAGACGGTGCCAAAACCGGTTAACAGTGTGACTTCTGCTGCCAGTTCATTCTTGTAGGCCTTGCGATCATCAGCACCTAAATCAAAGCTATCAGCCTTGTTAGGCAATACCGGTATAAAGCGCACTCGGTAATAACGCTCTTTTGGCCGAGGCCCGATAAACAGTAAACGTGTGGATTGCATACCCTTCGCTGGAATAATCATTCGGGCTGGACTGGCCACCAGCATGTCTTGCTCAATCAACGGAGCATTGGTCAACGTCTTGGGCGGTAACTCGCTCGGCTTTCCGTTTATATCGTAGGTAATTTCCTGCACCACAACCTTCACGAAAGCGGTGCTGGTGCCAGAGTTGTAAATGCGCTTCAACACAGCGCTTTTTCCGTCATCCAAAAAGCTAAACATTGCCCCCGGATTGATCAAAGGCGAAGCATTGACCTGCGCCGTCACCCCCCAAACGCAGCCCATCACCAACAATGATAAGTAGCCATAAATGCGCATCGTCATACTCGGTGGCTTGTTCCAGTCTGCAAGGTCTGTCGACGACCTGCCATGAGAGCTAAGCAAGTATTACGAACGTTTTAAGAAGCGTGTCGGATCGCTCATCATTGATCAGGGTTTAACACCCAGAAACAGGGCTTTTCACAGTTTTTCAGAGCTGTTCATACCTGATGTTTACCCTTGAGCATGAGAAAAAAACCGGATGCGTATACATCTGGATATTGGCCCGACATCCCCCAAGCACTCTTTGAGCATCAACAGACAAGGTCAGAGTTAACCTAGCCCCGTATGAGCAGCAGCCATCACGCACTTGCTGCCCAGCTCGCGCAATAACCACGCCCCATATGGTTGATACGCGCTATAAAAAATCGATTTATGCCTTTATACGAGCACTCCTCTCAATGTTTTCTAGCTGCTTGCCATCTTCAACCCCAGTGGTTAGGGTTGAAGCCATGAAAACACCTCATACCCTCATCCTGCTTCGACAACATCGCAGCCTTTGCCTCGTTAGCGCACGACTGCAAAGCTAGTTGCGGTGCCTTATATGCCCCCTGCTTTGTATTTCTTCAGCTAGCCATTGCGTTTAGGCTCGCACAATAAGGATTGCCTGATGACCATGCTCAAAAACCCTTCTTCTAAATACCGTCCATTCCCGGTCATTGATTTGCCTGACCGTACTTGGCCTTCAAAAACCATCACCCGTGCGCCGATCTGGTGCAGCTCTGACCTGCGCGACGGCAACCAGTCGCTGATCGAGCCGATGGATGCGGTGAAGAAACTGCGTTTCTGGAAGACGCTGGTGAGTGTGGGCGTAAAGGAAATCGAAGCCTCTTTCCCGGCTGCGTCGCAAACCGACTTCGATTTTGTGCGCTCCCTGATCGAAGACGGCCACATCCCGGATGACACCACCATTCAGGTGCTGACCCAGGGCCGCGAAGACTTGATCGCACGCACCTTTGAGTCATTGCGCGGGGCTAAAAAAGCCATCGTCCACTTGTACAACGCGACCTGCCCGGCCTTCCGGCGCATCGTGTTCAATCAAGACAAAGACGGCATCAAGGAAATCGCAGTCAGCGCGGCCAAGCTGTTTGTTAAATATGCCGCTGAGCAGCCAGAAACCCAGTGGACGTTTGAATACTCGCCAGAAACCTTCAGTGCCACTGAACTGGAGTTTGCCAAGGAAGTGTGCGATGCGGTGATTGAGGTGTGGAACCCAACCCCTGAGCACAAGATGATCCTCAACTTGCCCGCAACCGTTGAGTGCGCAACGCCAAACATCTATGCCGACCAGATCGAATGGTTCGGTCGCAATATCAACCGCCGCGACAGCGTCATTATCAGCCTGCACACCCACAACGACCGTGGCACGGGTGTCGCGGCCACTGAGCTGGGCCTGATGGCGGGCGCTGATCGTGTCGAAGGCTGCCTGTTTGGTAACGGCGAGCGTACCGGCAACGTAGATCTTGTGACTGTCGCCTTGAACATGTACACCCAAGGCCTTGATCCACAACTGGACTTCTCCGACATCGACGGCGTGCGCAAAGTGGTCGAAGAGTGCAACCAGATCCCGGTTCACCCGCGCCATCCGTATGTTGGCGACTTGGTACACACCGCGTTCTCCGGCTCGCACCAGGATGCAATCCGTAAAGGTTTTGCCCAGCAAAAACCGGATGCACTGTGGGAAGTACCGTACTTGCCAATCGACCCAGCTGACATTGGCCGCAGCTACGAAGCCGTGATTCGGGTTAACAGTCAGTCCGGTAAAGGTGGGATTGCTTACCTGCTGGAGCAGGAATACGGCATCAGCTTGCCGCGCCGTATGCAGATCGAGTTCAGCCAAGTGGTTCAGCGTGAGACAGATCGCCTTGGCCTTGAGATGACAGCTCAGCAAATCCACAGCCTGTTGCACAGTGAATACTTGCAGGCCAACACGCCTTACGCATTGGTCAGCCACCGCCTGCAAGAAGAAAACGGCCACAGCGCGGTAGAAGTTGAAGTGTCTGCCAAAGGCGCTGGCGAAACCAACCTGCGCTGGAACGGCAAAGGCAATGGCGCGCTGGAAGCGCTGGTAGCAGGCTTGCCGGTCAAGGCCGAGATCATGGACTACAACGAACACGCCATCGGTGCGGGCACAAATGCCAAAGCAGCGGCTTACATTGAACTGCGTGTTAACGGCGAACGTGCCGTGCATGGCGTGGGCATTGATGAAAACATCACCACTGCCAGCTTCAAGGCTCTGTTCAGCGCACTCAATCGCTCACTGAGCGAGGCAGAGGCTAAAGCGGCATAAGCCTGGCTTGAACGACAAAAGAGGCCCCATCGGGGCCTTTTTTGCATGTAGCAGGAGCTGCCGCAGGCTGCGAGCTGTTGACCATTAAAAATCACAACCTTCGGCAGTTCCCACACAACCGCCTCGACATTTGCGCATCCCGTAGGAGCTGCCGCAGGCTGCGGACTGTTGATCGTTAAAGATCGCAGCCTTCGGCAGCTCCCACACAACCGCCTCGGCATTTGTGCATCCCGTAGGAGCTGCCGCAGGCTGCGAGCTGTTGATCGTTAAAAATCACAACCTTCGGCTGCTCACACATAAAGTCGCTCACTCAAGCAGCCTCGAGTGAGCCAAGTAGCGGTCAGATAAGCTTGAAGCTGTCCGCATCAAGGTTGGCCGGAAAACGCTCGCGGTAAGCACCCAGCTCCGCAGCATTCAGGCATACCTGAAACACTCCGTCCGCTTCGCCCGCGCTGAGTAACGACTCACCTTGAAAGTCGAATACATGGCTATCGCCGGTGTAAGCAAAGCCTTTGCCGTCGATCCCGACGCGGTTTACCGCCGCGACATAACACAGGTTTTCAATAGCTCGCGCTGGCAACAGACGATTCCAGTGCAATCGACGAGCAGCCGGCCAGTTGGCGGTATAGATCAAGAGATCAGTGTCTTGCGGGTCACAGCTCCATACAGGAAAGCGCAGGTCGTAACAGATCAACGGACGAATGCGCCAGCCTTTCACCTCGAACTGAACCTGACGCTCGCCGGGGGTGAAGTGTTCATGCTCACCCGCCATGCGAAACAAGTGACGCTTGTCGTAATGCAGCACTTCGCCGTCAGGCCGCGCCCACAGCAGTCGGTTGCGATGGCTGCCATCAGCAGCCCGAATAATAAGGGTGCCTGTGACCACCGCATTCAGCTTTTGAGCCTGCGCCCTAAGCCATTGGGTGGTTGGGCCGTTTTCAGGTTCGGCAAGGGTGTGAGAGTCCATGCTGAACCCTGTGGTGAACATTTCAGGCAAGACCACCACGTCTGCGCCCTTTGCTTGTTCAAGCAGGTCGTCAAAATGATCGAAATTACCTTGGCGGTCATGCCAAGCCAGCGTGGTCTGCACCAACGCTACGGTTAAATCAGGTAAAGCGCTTAGATCACGCATAGTTTTTCTGCTGCTGCACGCAGCGTCTCCTCGCGTTTGGCAAAACATAGACGAACCAGACGCTGCCCTGGTGGCGGGGCCTGGTAGAACACCGACACTGGAATCGTCGCCACGCCGTGCTCGCGGGTCAGCCACTCGGCCATGTCGACATCATTCAGGTCAGGACGAATAAGGGAGTAGTCCACTAGTTGAAAATAAGTCCCTGCCACCGGTTTAAAGGTAAAGCGCGATGGGCTTAACAAATCACAAAACAGGTCTCGCTTTGCCTGATAAAACGCAGGCAACTCTTCAACATGTTCCGGGTGCGCAGCCATAAAGTCGGCCAGCGCATACTGCAAGGGCGTTACTCCGCAAAAACTGACGTACTGGTGAACTTTACGCAGCTCAGCGCTAAGGGCTGGCGGTGCCACGACGTAGCCGGTTTTCCAGCCTGTTACGTGGTAGGTCTTACCGAAAGAGCTGACAACGAATGCGCGATGGTACAACTGGGGATGTGACAAAACACTGACGTGGGGCACGCCGTCGAACACCAGGTGTTCATACACCTCATCGCTGATGATGTAGATATCGCGATCGGCGATAAGCGCTGCCAATTGATCCAGTTCAGCACGAGTAATCAGCGCACCGCTTGGGTTATGCGGGCTGTTGAGGATGATCATGCGAGTACGCGGGCTTAGGGCGTCTTCGAGTTTTTGCCAATCGATGGCGAAATCATCCTGCCCCAACTGCACGTGCACGCAACGGCCGCCGGCCAGTTCGACAGAAGGCTCGTAACTGTCGTAGCAAGGGTCAAACACAATGACTTCGTCGCCAGGGTGAATCACCGCCTGAATGGCGCAGAAAATGGCTTGGGTGGCGCCGGGCGTAATGGTGACTTCAGTATCGGCATCAACGTTCGCACCGTAACTGCGGGCAATTTTCGCCGCCACTTGTTGCCGCAAAGCAGGCAAGCCGGTCATTGGCGAATATTGATTGTGCCCGCTGGCCACATGCTGACCGACCGCATCACGTAAGGCCTGTGGCCCATCAAAATCAGGAAACCCCTGAGACAGGTTGATTGCCCCGGTTTCGTTGGCGAGTTGCGACATGCGCGTGAAGATAGTGGTGCCGACATTCGGCAACTTGCTGATGATCATGGCCGATCCCTGTTGAGTTCCCGGCTCTGACTGCGGCGCAGGACACAACGAGAATAGCCCAAACGTCAGACACGAAAAAGGGCCGTTTCCGACCCTTTTTGGTAACGCCAAGACGTTGCGCTATTAGCGCTTGTCTTTACGCTTCTTCTCAGCTTTTTTGTGGTGCGACATCATGCGGCGTTTCTTGTTGACCTGACGGTCTGTCAGCGAGTTTTTATTCGCTTCGTACGGGTTCTCGCCACCTTTGAACTCAATGCGGATCGGCGTACCGACCAGCTTCAAGACTCGACGATAGGTGTTTTCGAGATAACGAACATAAGACTTCGGAACCTTCTCAACCTGGTTACCGTGGATCACGATAATCGGCGGGTTAGCACCACCCAAGTGGGCATAACGCAGCTTGATGCGACGGTTGTTAACCATCGGCGGTGCGTGCTCGCCCACTGCATCTTCAAGGATCTGGGTCAGGCGATTGGTCGGCCAGCGAGTCACTGCTGACTTGAAGGAGTTCTGTACCGACTGGTACAGGTTACCGACGCCAGTGCCGTGCAAGGCCGAGATGAAGTGAATGTCGGCGAAGTCGACGAAGAACAAACGACGCGTCAATTCGACTTTCACGAACTCGCGCTCGCTTGGGGTCATGCCGTCCCACTTGTTGATCGCGATAACCAGAGCACGACCGGCCTCCAGCGCAAAGCCCAACAGGTTGAGGTCGTGGTCAACCACGCCTTCGCGGGCGTCCATCACAAAGATCACCACGTTGGCGTCTTTGATGGCTTGCAGGGTTTTGACCACCGAGAACTTTTCGACTTCCTCGTGGATCTTGCCGCGCTTACGCACACCCGCGGTGTCGATCAGCGTGTACTTCTCGTCGTTGCGCTCGAACGGGATGTAAATGCTGTCACGCGTAGTGCCGGGTTGGTCGTACACGATGACTCGGTCTTCACCGAGCATGCGGTTGACCAACGTGGACTTGCCAACGTTCGGGCGACCAATGATGGCGATTTTGATACCGTCTTTTTCGCTTGGGCCAGGAATGCGCTTGGCTTCCTCGCCTTCGAGAACGATTTCTTCTTCGCCGTCTTCTGGCTCTTCCTCGTCACGCGGGAAGTTGCTCAGGGCAATTTCCAGCAGTTGAGTGATGCCACGACCGTGAGCACCGGCGATTGGGATTGCATCGCCCATGCCCAGTGGTGCGAACTCGGCACGTGCCATGTCAGGGTCGATGTTGTCGACCTTGTTGGCTACCACATAAGAACGCTTGTTACGCTTGCGAAGATGTTCGCCGATCATCTGGTCAGCAGCGGTGAAACCCGCCTTGGCATCTACCAGAAACAGAACGACATCAGCTTCTTCGATGGCCAGCAGCGACTGCTCGGCCATCTTTTCGTCCATACCGTGCTCGTCACCGGAAATACCACCGGTGTCGACCAGAATGTAGGAACGCCCTTGCCACTTGGCCTCACCGTATTGGCGATCACGGGTCAGACCGGACAAGTCGCCGACGATAGCGTCGCGAGTCCTGGTCAGGCGGTTGAACAAGGTGGACTTGCCGACGTTTGGTCGGCCCACCAGGGCGATTACGGGAACCATGCGGCTCTCCACTTCGTTATTTCAGAAAATACAAAAGCCGCTGCAAGGCAGCGGCCAGAGTTCGGAACAGCACAAATGTGCCGCAAACCTTGCCAGAGCAAGGCTGCCTGAGACCCTAGAGCCTCAAGCATAGACGCCTTAGCGAATGGTCAGGGCTTCCAGTTTGCCGCTGTTACCAAACACGTAAATCATGTCACCGACCACCAGCGGACGCGCCCGAAGGCCATCACTGTCAATGCGAGTACGGCCCACGAAACGGCCATCTACCTGGCTTAACAGGTGCAGATAACCTTCCATATCGCCGACTGCCACATAGCTGGAGAACACTTCTGGAGCCGACAATTGACGGCGAGCCAGAGAGTCGTTGCTCCACAGCGCAGTGGTCGAACGTTCGTCAACGCCTTCAACAGTGCCAGACGCCAAGCTCACGTAGACGTTGCCAAAACCTTGAGCGAGACCTGCGTAGCTGGAAGCATCACGCTGCCAAAGTACGCGACCTGTTTCGAGTTCCAGTGCAGCCATACGGCCTTGGTAGCTGGTCACATAGAGGTTGCCGCCGGACAACAGCAAGCCACCGTCGATGTCCACAATACGCTCAAGCTCCGAGCGGCCTTGTGGAATAGCAACACGTTGCTCCCACACTGGCACACCGTTTTGCGTATCAAGGGCAACGATTTTACCGGTCGAAAGACCCGCAATGGCCAGATGATTGGTGACCAGAGGTGCGCCTGTACCGCGCAAGCTCAGTACCGCTGGAGTGCTGTCATACACCCAACGCTGATCACCTGTCGAAGCATCCAGACCAATCAGACGATCATCCTGAGTCTGAACCACCACTACGTCACCGTTGGTCGCAGGCGGCGCAAGTACTTCGCTGGTGACGCGAGAGCGCCATTTTTCTTCGCCAGTGCTGGCGTCGAGTGCAACCACTTCACCTTGCAAGGTGCCGAGCATGACCATGCCGTAGCCAACGCCAATGGCGCCGGAGACTGGCAGCTCAAGGTCTTTTTTCCACTGAACGTCGCCGTTCATGCGGTCCAAAGCCATTACCACACCGCTCACATCAGCGGCGTAGATGTGGTTACCTTCAATCGCTGGCACCAACATGTTGTAGGTTTTGCCCTGACCGTCACCGATCGAGCGGCTCCACTGCTTTTGCAGAACCACTTCTTCGTTGAAAGAGGTTAATTCGGCCGGAGGCAGTTCTTTTTTGCTGTTGCTGCTGCAACCCGCGGCCAAAATGGCCAGAGCCAGCAATGCTGCATGTTTCCAACGAATCACGTCACGCATCCCCTTTGGCCAAGTCGTCAAGCTTGATTTGCAAACCACCTACCGCCGCTTCATCAGACAATGCAGCCATCGCTTTTTCGTAGGCTGCACGTGCGTCGTCAGTGCGGCCTTGCTGCACCAGCAAGTCACCTTTGAGCTCTTCACGGCTGGCCAGGAATGCTTTGTCTGCATCGCCTTCAAGCAACTTCAAGGCTTCATCAGCCTTGTTTTGAGCCGCCAGAACCTGAGCTAGACGTTGACGAGCAACTTCACCCAAGGTGGCGTTGGCTGGCTTGTCGACGATGATTTTCAGCTCGTTGGCTGCGTCATCCAACTTGCCGCTGTCTACGGCTACTTTAGCGACAAACAAGCCACCAAATTGCGCGTAGGCAGAGCCGCCGTACTCACTTTTCAACTTGTTCGCCAAATCGGCCACTTGAGCCATATCGGGCTGGCCATTAGGCGTCAGTGTCGCTTCAAGCAGTTGTTGGTAAAGAATCGACGCACCCTGCGACTGATTACTCTGATATTTGTGCCAAGCCTGCCAGCCGAACACCACCACCAGCGCCAATAAGCCGCCAGTGACCAGGGGTTTGCCGTTGCGCTGCCACCAGTCTTTCAACTCGCCCAGCTGATCATCATCGTTACTCGACACCCCAACACTCCTTATTCGATAAATCGGCTGTTTTTACAGCTTCAACCCTGCACGACGCAGGTGGCCAAGTGCTCAGAAAGAGCATCCCAGGCAATAGTTTGTTGTTCGCCCTGGCCACGCAGGGGTTTGACACCTACCACTTTCTGGGCCAATTCGTCATCACCCAGGATCAGCGCATACAGCGCACCGCTCTTGTCGGCCTTTTTGAATTGGCTTTTGAAGCTGCCAGCACCGGCATTGATCTGCAGGCGCAGGTTAGGCAACTGATCACGAACACGTTCGCTCAAGGCCAAAGCGGCCAACTCAGCGGCTTCACCGAAGGCGCACAGGTAAACATCCACCTGACGCGAGATTTCTTCCGGGATTTTCTCAAGGGTTTCAAGCATCAAAATCAGACGCTCGATGCCCATCGCGAAACCAACACCTGAGGTCGGCTTGCCGCCCATTTGCTCAACCAAGCCGTCATAACGACCACCGGCACACACGGTGCCTTGAGCGCCGAGTTTGTCGGTGACCCACTCAAATACGGTTTTGCTGTAGTAATCGAGCCCGCGCACCAGCTTGGGGTTGATGGTGTATGGAATACCGGCAGCATCCAGACGAGCTTTTAGGCCCTCAAAGTGCACACGGGATTCTTCGTCCAGGTAATCCACCAACTTCGGCGCATCAACCAAAACAGCTTGGGTATCGGCATTTTTGGTGTCGAGTACGCGCAAAGGGTTGGACTTGAGGCGCCGCTGGCTGTCTTCATCCAGTTCGCTCAGGCGTGACGTCAGGTATTCAACCAGTGCTGTACGGTAGCGAGCGCGGGCTTCACTGGTGCCAAGGCTGTTGAGTTCCAGTTTGACGGCATCACGAATGCCCAGTTCACCCCATAGGCGCCAGGTCAATACGATCAGCTCAGCATCGATGTCCGGCCCATCAAGGTTGAACACCTCAACACCGATCTGATGAAACTGACGATAACGGCCTTTTTGAGGACGCTCGTGGCGGAACATCGGGCCGATGTACCACAACTTTTGCACTTGACCGCCGCCGGTGATGCCGTGCTCAAGCACTGCACGAACACAGGCAGCCGTGCCTTCAGGGCGCAACGTCAGCGAGTCGCCATTGCGGTCTTCGAAGGTGTACATCTCTTTTTCGACAATATCGGTGACTTCGCCAATCGAGCGTTTGAACAGCTCGGTGAACTCAACGATAGGCATGCGAATTTGCTTGTAACCGTAGTTATCCAGCAAACGCGATACCTTACTTTCGAAAAAACGCCACAGTGGGGTTTGCTCGGGCAGGATGTCGTTCATGCCACGAATGGCTTGCAAAGACTTGCTCACAAAAAATCCTTTATTCGTTTGATTAGCCGCGCGCAATAACAGCAGCGTCAGCTTCGACCTTTTCGGCCGCTTTCTGGCGGATCAACCTTTCTAACTGATCCACCAGATTGTCATTCGTTAGCTTCTGCGACGGCTTACCGTCGATATAAATCAAGTTTGGCGTGCCACCCGTAAGACCAACGTGGGCTTCTTTCGCTTCACCGGGGCCGTTTACTACACAGCCAATTACAGCAACATCCAACGGCACGAGCAGGTCTTCAAGACGCACTTCGAGTTCGTTCATGGTTTTCACCACGTCGAAGTTTTGCCGAGAACAGCTAGGGCACGCAATAAAGTTGATGCCACGCGAGCGCAAGTGCAGGGACTTGAGGATGTCGTAACCGACTTTCACTTCCTCAACCGGGTCTGCCGCCAAGGAGATGCGAATAGTATCGCCAATCCCTTCGGCGAGCAGCATACCTAGGCCCACGGCAGATTTCACTGTGCCCGAGCGTAAACCGCCCGCTTCAGTGATGCCCAAGTGCAGCGGCTGGACGATTTCCTTGGCCAGCAAACGATAAGCTTCGACGGCCATAAACACGTCGGAAGCCTTAACGCTGACCTTGAAGTCTTTGAAGTTCAGCCGCTCAAGGTGCTCAACGTGACGCAAGGCAGACTCAACCAAAGCCGCAGGCGTGGGTTCGCCATACTTTTTTTGCAGGTCTTTTTCCAGGGAGCCGGCATTAACGCCAATGCGAATCGGAATACCACGATCACGTGCTGCATCAACCACCGCGCGCACGCGGTCTTCGCGCCCAATGTTGCCTGGGTTGATGCGCAGACAGTCCACACCTAACTCCGCAACACGCAGAGCGATGCGGTAATCAAAATGGATATCCGCAACTAGTGGCACTTTGACCAGTTGTTTGATTCGGCCAAAGGCTTCAGCGGCGTCCATATCTGGCACGGAAACGCGCACGATATCGACACCCGCAGCTTCGAGCCGATTGATTTGAGCAACTGTCGCGGCAACATCATTGGTGTCGCTGTTAGTCATGCTCTGCACCGCGATAGGGGCATCACCACCTACCGGCACCGAGCCGACCCAAATTTTTCGCGATTCGCGACGCTTGATTGGAGATTCGCCGTGCATGACTTATTGACCTAACTTCAGACGAGCAGTCTCGCCAGTGGTGAAAGGAGCCACATCCACCGGTTGACCGTTATAGGTCACTTGCGCGCCACGGGCAAAGCCCAGACGCAGCGTCAGTGGAGGCTTGCCGCTCACTTCAAGATTTTCGCCCTTGCGCTTCAAGCCACCAAACAGCACTTTGCCCGTGCTGTCTGTCACTTGAGTCCAGCAATCGGCGCTGTATTGCAGGTTAACTTTGCCTGCGCCAGCCACGGGTGCCGTAGTGGCTGCAACAGGTACTGGTGCAACAACTGGCGCTGGCGTTGCCGGCACAGCCGCTGCAGGCGTCGTATTAGGCGGCACAACAACCGGCGCTACAACGGGAGCACTCTCAACAGGCGCTGGTGCGGTGGCCACGGGAGCTGGCAGCGCAAGTGCGGTCGATCCAGTTTGCTCAGCAGCCGTATCGGTAACAGCCGGGGCTTCGCTTTGAATTTGAGCGTCAGCCACCGCCAAATCTTCAGGCTCGTCTAGCGGGTGAATCTGAGTTGTGCCGTCAGCCCCTTCAACCTCAACGTGCTCTGGTGTAAGACCAATCAGGTCTTTTGCCCGCATGGAGGTTTGATCCTGCCACCAGATAAAGCCACCGCCCACCACTGCAACCAACAGCAACAAGCTGACAATACGCAAAATGGTATGCGAAACCCGAACGGGCTCTTCGATGCGGCCAAGGCTGTGGACGCTGCTACCGCTGGAGTCAGTGCCGGTGTAAAGGTCGAATTCATGCACCAAGCTGGCCTGATCCATGTCGAGCAATTTGGCATAGGCTCGGATATAGCCACGGGCAAAGGTGTGGCCTGGGAGTTTGTCGAACGCCCCCGTCTCAAGGTTACTCAATGAGCTGGCCGTGAGGTTGAGCTTCAAGGCAACGTCAGCCAATGACCATCCGTTGCTCTCTCGGGCTTGACGCAACGTCTCGCCTGGATTGACACGAGTCGCTGCTAGAACTTCGGGTTGCGCCGCTTTCATCATTGCTCCGACAGGTATTGCTGATATTCCGGCGTGCCGGGATAGAGTCGTTTTAATTGCTGGCCATAATTGGCAGTTTTAGCGCGATCATCGAAAACATTCGCCAGTCGCACACCGAGCAATAGACTACGTGCATTTTGCCCACTAAGCAGGCTAAAACGATCGTAAAAATCTCGTGCGGGCACATATTGACTGTCTTCATAAGACAACTCAGCCATTTCGAGCAACGCTCGCGGCTGTCTGGCGTTCAAACGCAGTGCCTTCTCCAATTGCTGAAGACCGGTTTCACGCTGCCCCAGCTTGAGCGAGGTGACACCCAGGTTTTCATACACGCGCGAACGTTCAGGGTAAAGGCTGTCTGCAGAGGCTTTTAGAAACTGAGTGTAGGCTTCTTGATAGCGCTGCTGCTCGTATAGAAAGCTGCCGTAATTATTGAGGATGCGCGCATCAGCCGGCTGTTTGCTCAATGCCGTCTGAAAAGCCTTCTCGGCCAGTTCAAACTCCATTTCAGACTGATAAACCAATGCCAATGCCGCATTGGTTTGTGGGTCTGTTTTATCGAGTTCAAGCGCTTTGCTTAAAGGGATTTTGGCCTGTTCGGTCATCCCCTGCTGAAGATAACCAAGCCCTAACTGAACATAGGCCTTACGCGCTTCTATACGGCCTTTGTCGGTCATCATTGGACTTGAATCACCCGATGAGACGCAGCCAGCCAACAAGCCGACCAATACGACAGAGAACGCAGCGCGCAAGATCATAGAGTTCCTTTCTTAGAACTGATTCGAAGCGTTTTGCGCCAGATCAGTCTCTGCATTGAGTTCACGCGCGGCAATAAGACGCTCGCTGCGTCGAGTCCGGTCATTAACCTGACCCACCAACTGCCCACAGGCCGCGTCGATGTCTTCACCACGGGTGGTGCGTACCGTCACGTTGTAACCCGCTTGATGCAGCAGATCTTGAAAACGACGGATTGCATTATTGCTTGGACGCTCATAGCCAGAGTGCGGGAACGGGTTGAACGGGATCAAGTTGATTTTGCAAGGGGTGTCCTTGAGCAACTCGATCATTTCAATTGCGTGTTCAACCTGATCATTGATGTCTTTGAGCAGGGTGTATTCAACCGTCAGCACACGCTTTTCGCCCAAAGTCGCCATGTAGCGACGGCAGGACTCAAGCAGCATTTTGAGCGGGTACTTTTTGTTGATTGGCACCAATTGACTGCGTAGCGCGTCATTGGGTGCGTGCAGTGACAATGCCAAGGAGACGTCAATGTGCTTGGCCAGCTCATCAATCATCGGCACCACACCCGAAGTAGACAGGGTGACACGGCGCTTGGAGATGCCGTAACCCAAGTCATCCATCATCAGGTGCATGGCAGCGATGACATTGTCGAAGTTCAGCAGCGGCTCACCCATGCCCATCATCACCACGTTGGTGATGGCACGGTCGGCGGTCGCCGGGACGCTGCCAAAGGATTTGTTGGCAATCCACACCTGCCCGATCACTTCGGCTGCGGTGAGGTTGCTATTGAAACCTTGCTTGCCAGTGGAGCAGAAACTGCAATCCAGGGCACAGCCAGCCTGGGACGAAACGCACAACGTGCCACGTTTGCCCTGGGGAATGTATACGGTCTCGACGCAGCTGCCGGACGCCACACGGACAACCCATTTACGGGTGCCATCGGTGGAAATGTCCTCGCTGACGACTTCAGGCCCACGAACCTCAGCAATGGCCTTGAGCTTGTCGCGCAAGGCCTTGCTGACGTTAGTCATGGCGTCGAAATCATCGACGCCAAAGTGGTGAATCCACTTCATGACCTGACCGGCACGGAAACGCTTCTCCCCGATTGAGTCGAAGAATTTCTCCATTTCCGGCTGAGTCAGACCCAACAGGTTAGTTTTGCCAGTCGTTGCAATCATGTCTTCACCCTCACTCACAAGCCAATGCTTAGCGAGTGGTTACTTCAGTAGCTGCGAAAAAGTAGGAGATTTCGCGAGCAGCAGCTGCTTCGGAGTCAGAGCCGTGAACAGCGTTAGCGTCGATGGACTCAGCGAAATCAGCACGGATAGTGCCAGGAGCTGCTTCTTTAGGGTTGGTAGCGCCCATCAGCTCACGGTTCAGAGCGATAGCGTTTTCGCCTTCCAGAACCTGAACAACAACAGGGCCGGAGATCATGAAAGCAACCAGGTCGCCGAAGAAGCCGCGCTCGCTGTGCTCAGCGTAGAAGCCTTCAGCTTCAGCTTTGGACAGTTGCTTCAATTTGGAAGCTACAACCTTCAGGCCGGCTTTTTCAAAACGAGTGGTGATCTCGCCGATAACGTTTTTTGCAACAGCGTCAGGCTTGATGATGGAGAAAGTGCGTTGAACAGCCATGGTGTAACTCCAGAAACAGTGATTTGAGCGAACAATTAAACCCGCGAATTATACGCGGGTTCTTGGGTATTGCATAATTGCGTGCGTTGCAGGTTTAGTCTGCTTCTTCGATCCACAACCCCTGAATGGCTTCGAGAACCTTCTCGCCACCACGGTCAGGGACGTCATCGAACTCAGGCAGCTCCATAACCAGATTGCGCAGCTTAACGAAATTCACCGAAAGCGGATCGATATCCGGGTGAGTTTCAGCCAGCTGAATAGCGATTTCTTGTACATCAACCCATTTCAGACTCATGACGCTTCCTTGAATCAGTGCGGCGCTTCGGCAGCATGGTTGAGTGAGTATTTTGGAATCTCGACGGTCAGGTCTTCTGTGCCGACCTTGGCCTGACAGCTCAGTCGCGACTGAGCTTCCAGCCCCCAGGCGCGATCAAGGTAGTCTTCTTCCAGCTCATCTGCTTCTTCCAGCGAATCAAACCCTTCGCGGATGATGCAGTGGCAAGTCGTACAGGCGCAGACGCCGCCGCAGGCGCTTTCGATTTCGATGTGGTTTTCGTGTGCGACTTCGAGAATGGACTTGCCGGTCTCAGCCTCTACAACCATACCGTCCGGGCAATGCTCGGCGTGTGGCAGAAAAATGATCTGCGGCATCAGTTATTCCTCGATTTCATTCAGATTGCGCCCTGCCAGTGCGGCCTTGACGGTCAAGTCCATACGGCGGGCAGCAAAGGCATCGGTCACTTGCGACAAGCGCTTGGTCTGTTGCTCGATGGCATAGCCATCGGTGCCTTTCATCAATTCGGACAGCTCCTGCATTTGCAGTTCAATCACCATGCGCTCTTCGGCATCGAGCAAACGATCGCCATCAACATCTAAGGCGGCTTGCACAGCTTCAATCAGGCGCTGGGCATCGACTTGCTGCTCGCGTAATACACGAGCGACTTTGTCGTCACTGGCGTACTGGAACGAATCTTTGAGCATTTTGGCAATCTCGCCATCCGTCAGGCCGTAGGACGGCTTGACCTGAATGCTCGCCTCAACACCGGACCCTAATTCACGGGCAGACACGCTCAGCAGACCATCAGCATCCACCTGGAAGGTCACGCGGATTTTAGCGGCACCGGCAACCATCGCAGGAATACCGCGCAATTCAAAGCGCGCCAGGGAGCGGCAATCACTGATCAGTTCGCGTTCACCTTGCAGCACATGAATCATCATGGCCGTCTGGCCATCTTTGTACGTAGTGAAATCCTGGGCGCGCGCCACTGGAATGGTGGTGTTGCGCGCAATGACTTTTTCCATCAAGCCGCCCATGGTCTCAAGACCCAACGACAGCGGAATAACATCAAGCAGCAACAGTTCGCCACCTTCACGCTTGTTGCCAGCCAATGTATCAGCCTGAATCGCAGCACCAATGGCTACCACTTGATCCGGGTCGATATCAGTCAACGGCTGACGCCCAAACATTTCAGCAACCGCTTCACGAACACGCGGCACACGGGTCGAACCACCCACCATTACTACGGCTTGCACTTCATCCAACTCAACATTGGAATCACGCACTGCACGACGACAAACTTTAAGGCTGCGCGCAACCATTGGCTCAATCAGCGCATCAAAGGCTTCGCGGGTCAGCTCTGACTGCCAGCCACCAAAGGTGACCCGCACAGAGGACGCATCGGTCAGCGCTTCTTTGGCTGCACAAGCGGTTTGCAACAACTGACGCTGAGTGCCCGGATCGAGATCCGCAGACATACCAGCCTGCTCGACTATCCAGTTGGCAATAGCATGATCGAAGTCATCACCACCCAGCGCGCTGTCCCCCCCCGTCGCCAGCACTTCAAACACACCACCTGTCAAACGCAAGATGGAAATGTCGAACGTGCCGCCACCAAGGTCATAGATAGCCACAACGCCTTCAGCATGCTGATCCAGACCATAAGCCACAGCGGCCGCGGTAGGCTCATTGAGCAAACGCAGCACATTTAGGCCGGCCAGTTTGGCAGCGTCTTTAGTCGCTTGGCGTTGAGCGTCATCAAAGTAAGCCGGCACAGTAATCACCGCCCCTACTAACTCACCCCCCAAGGTTTTCTCGGCACGCTCACGCAACACTTTCAAAATGTCAGCAGACACTTCAACAGGGCTTTTAGGGCCTTGCACAGTGTCAATGAACGGCATGTGAGACTCACCCCCCACAAAGCGGTAAGGCAGTTGCTCGCCCAATTGCTTGACGTCGGACAGACCACGCCCCATCAAACGCTTGACCGACAAGATCGTGTTAAACGGGTCGCCGGAGGCCGCCAGACGTGCTGACTCACCCACTTCAACGCGATCAGCGTGATAGCGCACAGCAGACGGCAAAATGACATTGCCAGTCGCGTCTGCCAAAGGCTCGGAAAGACCGCTGCGCAATGCAGCGACCAGCGAATTGGTGGTGCCCAAGTCGATCCCCACAGCCAGACGACGCTGGTGCGGTTGAGGACTTTGGCCGGGTTCGGCGATCTGCAGTAGGGCCATCGTTATCAGGACTTATCTGTAATCAGGCGTGCAATCAGGAAAGCACGGAGTTAATCGTCGAGGCGCTCTTCTAGCTGGCGCACTTCGTAAGTGAGCTTGTCGAGGAACTGCATGCGGCGCATCAGACGTTCGGCCTGTTCGCGCTGCGCATCATCGTTCCAACAAGCAGCGAAGCTGTCGTTCAATTGATCCTGAGCGACTTTCAGTCGGCGCTTGAATGCTGCAATACCGGCCATGTCGGCGCTGTCTTGCAGATCTTCAAGTTCTTCGCGCCACTGCATCTGCTGCATCAGAAACTCAGGATCATGCACCGTGACTTCCAGCGGCATCTCACGCCCATTCATCGCAAGCAAGTAACGCGCACGCTTGGGCGGGCTTTTGAGTGTCTGGTAGGCCTCATTGAGGCTGGCGGACTGCTCCAGCGCTAGACGCTGCTCACGCTCGGAAGCATCAGCAAAGCGATCTGGGTGAACACCGCGCGCCAACTCTCGGTAGCGCACAGCTAACTGATCGAGATCCAGATTGAAACTCGGTTGCAGCTCAAACAAAGCAAAATGACAAGGAGTACCCACGACTAGCCTCAGATGTTGAAGCTCTCGCCGCAGCCACATTCGCCGCGCACGTTAGGGTTATTGAACTTGAAGCCTTCGTTCAAACCTTCTTTGACGAAATCCAGCTCGGTGCCGTCAAGGTAGGTCAGGCTCTTAGGATCAATGATCACTTTCTCGCCGTAGGTTTCGAAAACTTGATCGTCTTCACCGACCTCGTCGACAAACTCCAGCACATAGGCAAGACCGGAACAGCCCGTAGTGCGAACACCCAGACGAATCCCCTCACCTTTGCCGCGCCCATCAAGGGAGCGGCGAATATGCTTGGCAGCCGCTTCTGTCATGCTGATAGCCATCGTGACTCCTTACCTATTGCCAGTTTCTTCACCACATATGCGCCATATAGGGGCGCATTGGATCAGATCAAACCTTTCTTCTGCTTGTAATCGCGAACAGCCGCCTTGATGGCGTCTTCAGCGAGTACCGAGCAGTGAATTTTCACTGGCGGCAAAGCCAGTTCTTCAGCCAACTGAGTATTTTTGATGGTCTCTGCTTCGTCCAGAGTTTTGCCTTTCATCCACTCGGTAGCCAGAGAGCTGGAAGCGATTGCCGAACCGCAACCATAGGTTTTGAACTTGGCATCTTCAATGATGCCCTGCTCGTTAACCTTGATTTGCAGACGCATTACATCGCCGCACGCTGGAGCGCCAACCATGCCGGTGCCGACATCTGGATCTTCCGCGTCCATCTTGCCGACGTTGCGCGGGTTTTCGTAGTGGTCAATGACCTTTTCGCTGTAAGCCATGGTACTAATCCTCACTCATCAGAGAGTCGCTCTTGAACCGCTGTGAAAGCTGCTATTGGCTGCGTTCTACAGCGGCTATCTACGGCGACTTAAAATATCAGTGCGCCGCCCACTCGATTTTCGAGATGTCGACACCGTCTTTGTACATGTCCCACAGCGGCGAAAGAGCACGCAGCTTGGTGACGGCCTC
Organism: Pseudomonas sp. E315; assembly: GCF_055406205.1. NCBI lineage: Bacteria > Pseudomonadati > Pseudomonadota > Gammaproteobacteria > Pseudomonadales > Pseudomonadaceae > Pseudomonas > Pseudomonas sp. E315. Next base: position 368,629 of record NZ_JBUZPJ010000003.1, read on the forward strand.
GCAAACCTTCTGCGCGGCGTAATCAATTTCTTCTTCAGTGGTAAAACGACCGAAGGTGAAGCGAATCGAGCTGTGTGCCAGCTCGTCATTACGACCCAAGGCGCGCAATACGTAGGACGGCTCAAGGGAAGCAGAGGTGCAAGCCGAGCCGGACGACACAGCCAAATCCTTGAGCGCCATGATCAGCGACTCGCCTTCAACGTAGTTGAAGCTCAGGTTCAGGTTGTGCGGCACACGTGCGGTCATGCTGCCGTTGACGTACAGCTCTTCTAAATGCTCAACCTGCTTGAAGAAACGGTCGCTCAACGCTTTGATACGTACATTTTCAGCGGCCATTTCTTCTTTGGCGATCTGGAATGCTTCGCCCATGCCCACGATCTGGTGAGTAGCGAGGGTGCCCGAACGCATGCCACGCTCATGACCGCCGCCGTGCATGGTTGCTTCGATACGCACACGTGGCTTACGGCTTACGTACAGAGCACCAATGCCTTTAGGGCCGTAGGTTTTGTGAGCCGAGAAGGACATCAGGTCAACTTTCAGCTTGGCCAGGTCAATTTCAACCTTGCCAGTGGACTGAGCGGCGTCAACATGGAACAACACGCCGCGCGAGCGGGTCAGCTCGCCAATGGCTGCGATGTCGTTGATGGTGCCGATTTCGTTGTTCACGTGCATGATCGAAACCAGAATGGTGTCGTCACGCATAGCTGCTTCAACCATAGCTGGCGTGACTAGACCGTCTTCACCTGGCTCGATGTAGGTGACCTCAAAGCCTTCACGCTCAAGCTGACGCATGGTGTCGAGCACGGCCTTGTGCTCAATCTTGTCAGTGATCAGGTGCTTACCCTTGGTCGCATAGAAATGCGCAGCACCTTTGATGGCCAAGTTGTTAGCTTCGGTCGCACCGGAAGTCCAAACAATTTCACGCGGATCAGCGTTGACCAGGTCGGCAACCTGACGACGACCGTTCTCAACCGCCTCTTCGGCTTTCCAGCCAAATACGTGGGAGCGCGAAGCCGGGTTACCGAAGTTCCCGTCAACCAGCAAGCAGTCGCTCATTTTTTGAGCAACACGCGGATCAACCGGGGTGGTGGCTGAGTAATCAAGGTAAATCGGCAATTTCATGGACTATCTCCTAAATCAGGCTGGCTGGCGCACCGTCGTATTTATGCAATCACTCGACGGCGGACGCTTCGATCTTATCCAGGTGCGGCGCCTTGCCATTACAGCGGCGCTGATCCTGACGCTGGGCTACCTCTTGTACCTCACGGCGAGTGACAAGATCAGCCAAGCTGATACCGCTGAGAAAATCGTGGATCTGCAGGCTGAGGTCACACCACAAATGGTGGGTCAGACATGTATCACCTGCATGACAATCGCCAAGGCCTTGGCAACGGGTCGCATCGACAGACTCGTTTACTGCATCAATGACCTGAGCGACTTGAATACCTTGCATATCACGTGACAGCTGATAGCCGCCACCCGGGCCACGCACACTGGAAACCAGGCTGCTGCGGCGCAATTTGGCAAACAATTGCTCAAGATAGGAAAGAGAAATGCCTTGGCGCTCGGAAATATCGGCCAGGGACACCGGCCCGTGCTGTGCGTGCAACGCCAAATCGAGCATTGCAGTTACGGCGTAACGGCCTTTTGTAGTCAGTCTCATGGACAGGTACCACGGAATTCGGAATGGAGGCGAGTATGCTATTCCCGAGTATTTAAGTCAACTATTAGACCTAGTACTTTAGTCGGGATTACCCGCAAAAGAGCGCGCGCATTGTAGCAGGGTCTGCGGCGTAATGGCACACGGGCAATCCTCAAATGCTACTCCTGTAGTCGCTACCACCGACTGCGATAAAGGCCGAAGACCGAAGCGCCATAAAGCTCGCAGCCTACGGCAGCGACCACACCGAACATCAAAGCGCCTTGCTTTCGTCCTCGTCCTTAACACTGGCAAAGTCTTCTTCGCGCAGTTGCGGCAAGTCTTGGGCGCAGTAGGTGCTGCCCAGCTCCTTGAGCGCGCCACACATACCATCAAGCTTGCCATCGACGGCCTGCAGGTGATCAAGCAACTGAGCAATCGCGCGCGCTACCGGGTCCGGCATATCCTCGCCAACGCCATAGGCATCAAACCCGATTTTCTCGGCCATCGCCTTGCGCTTGGCTTCAACCTCATCGTCAGCTTTGACGATAATCCGACCCGGAATACCTACCACGGTCGCACCAGCAGGCACTGGCTTGGTGACAACTGCATTGGACCCCACCTTCGCACCCGCACCTACAGTGAACGGCCCAAGCACTTTGGCGCCCGCCCCCACCACAACACCATCTTCCAGCGTCGGGTGGCGCTTACCCTTATTCCAACTGGTACCACCCAGCGTCACACCCTGATAGAGCGTCACGTCGTCACCGATCTGCGCCGTCTCACCGATCACGATACCCATACCATGATCGATAAAAAAGCGACGACCCACTTTGGCACCCGGGTGAATCTCGATGCCAGTCAACCAGCGTCCGAAGTTAGACACCAGTCGCGCCAGCCATTTCCACCCGCCACGCCACAGCAATGCTGACAGGCGATGAATCCAGATAGCGTGCATCCCCGGATAACAGGTCAGCACCTCAAAAGCGTTGCGCGCCGCAGGATCACGATGAAACACACTCTGGATATCTTCACGCAGACGCTCAAACATCATTAATCCTTGCGCTTGAGCAGCTCGCCACGGGCTGCTTTTTGGGTTTCAGTAAGAATGCCACGCAAAATATTCATTTCTGCACGACTGACCGCGCTACGCCCATAAAGCCTGCGCAAGCGTGCCATCAAATGCCGCGGCTTTTCTGGATCAAGGAACTCAATCGCTACCAGCGTCTGCTCCAGATGCTCATAGAATCGCTCCAACTCATCCATCGTGGCCAACTCACCACTTTTGATGGACGCCACTTCGTCCTTTTCAATCTTGCTCGGCTGCCCCTGAGCTGCAAGCCAAGCCATGCGGATCTCGTAGCTGAGCACTTGAACCGCCGCACCTAGATTGAGCGAGCTGAATTGCGGGTCAGACGGGATATGCACATGAAAGTGACAACGCTGCAATTCATCATTCGTCAGGCCGGAGTCTTCACGACCAAACACCAGCGCAATTTCAGCGCCTTGCGATGCTTCTTCGACGACCTTTTGCCCGCACTCACGCGGATCTAGCAACGGCCAAGGGATGCGCCGATCACGCGCACTGGTGCCAAGCACTAAATTACAACCCACCAAAGCATCTTCCAGCGTGGCAACGACCTGAGCATTTTCAAGAATATCCCCTGCACCTGACGCACGAGCATCAGCCTCGTGATGCGGGAACAGTCGGGGCTCGACCAGCACCAGCCGCGACAATCCCATGTTTTTCATGGCACGTGCAGCACCACCGATGTTCCCGGGATGACTGGTGTTGACCAGAACGACACGAATATTAGGCAACAAAGGAAGCGCTCACAGACTGGAAAAAGGGAGCAAATCTTACCTAAGCCATTCGGCTTAAGCTACGAAAGCTAACGCAAACGTTCACCTGCCAAACTTTTCTGCTAGAATGTTCGGCTTTCTTTAACGACCTAGGTGAAACGTCCATGCAGCCCATGCTGAATATCGCGCTGCGCGCCGCCCGCAGCGCCAGTGAATTGATTTTCCGCTCCATCGAGCGCCTGGATACCATCAAGGTCGACGAAAAAGACGCCAAGGATTACGTCTCTGAAGTCGATCGTGCTGCTGAACAGAAAATCATCGACGCCTTGCGCAAGGCTTACCCGACACACGGCATTCTCGGTGAAGAAACCGGCATGCACCCAGGCAGCGGTGAAGGTGAAGACTACCTGTGGATCATCGACCCACTGGATGGCACCACTAACTTCCTGCGCGGCGTTCCACACTTCGCCGTCAGCATCGCCTGCAAATACCGCGGCCGCCTTGAGCACGCTGTGGTACTTGATCCAGTTCGCCAAGAAGAGTTCACCGCCAGCCGTGGCCGTGGCGCTCAATTGAATGGTCGCCGTCTGCGTGTCAGCGGTCGCACCAGCCTTGAGGGCGCACTACTGGGCACGGGCTTCCCGTTCCGCGACAACCAAATGGACAACCTCGACAACTACCTGGGCATGTTCCGCAGCCTGGTTGGCCAAACTGCAGGCATCCGCCGCGCAGGTGCCGCCAGCCTGGATCTGGCCTACGTTGCCGCCGGCCGTTTCGATGCATTCTGGGAGTCGGGCCTGTCCGAGTGGGACATGGCTGCAGGCGCACTGCTGATCCAAGAAGCGGGCGGCCTCGTCAGCGACTTCACCGGCAGTCACGATTTCCTTGAAAAAGGCCACATCGTTGCTGGCAACACCAAGTGCTTCAAAGCCGTACTGACCGCAATCCAGCCACACCTGCCGACTTCGCTGAAACGCTAAGCGATACCCGCAGACGAAAAAAGCATCCCTAGGGATGCTTTTTTTATGACCAACATTTGGGCCAAAACGCTTTTTTAAAAAGCGGGAAAGGCTGCGACTTTTAAAAACTCAAAAAACCGCAACCCGCACCCACTCTCTCTAAATCAATTCAAAATCAACTTACCCTGTTTATCGACCGCAATCTCATTGCCCGGCTCGCGATCCATCCGCACCTTACCTTCCTTGCCATCGAGCACGTAGCGCACGTCATAGCCGACTACTTTGTCGCTGATGTCATTAACCGTATTACAGCGCGTTTGCGTCGTAGTGTAGGTATCACGGTTTTGCATACCTTCTTGAACCTTGTTACCGGCATAACCACCACCCACCGCACCGGCGACTGTGGCAATTTTTTTGCCGTTACCACCGCCCACCTGATTGCCCAGCAAACCGCCAGCAACCGCACCAATCACACTGCCCACAATTTGATGCTGATCTTTTACGGGGGCACGCTGGGTGACAGTGACGTCCTTACAGACCTCGCGCGGCGTTTTGATCTGTTGCTTGACCGGCACAACCGCCAGTACCTGTGCAGCCTCAGGCGCTTTGACCAAGCTGTAGGTGGCAAAAGCACCCCCGGCAGTTACACCGACAGCACCCAATACAGCGCCTACCAGCAAAGACTTATTCACTTGAACCTCCAGACCATCACAAGTGGGAACAGTCCCACGCTACTCCCAGCCTTGGAGCACAAAAAAAGGCGCGAGTTCAATACTCGCGCCTTTTAGGCAACACCCGAGGGACAACTAACCGTTATGGACGGTCGTCGATCTCTTTCTCGCTTGCAGCAGGCGGGATCAGGTCTTCACTGTTCAGGTTCAGCCAGATCAACACCACGTTAGCGATGTAGATGGACGAGTAAGTACCCGCCAATACACCGATAAACAGGGCAATCGAGAAGCCCCACAGGTTATCGCCACCAAAGACCAGCAGCGCAACAATCGCCAACAAGGTAGAGATAGACGTCGCCATGGTCCGCAACAGGGTTTGCGTGGTCGAGATATTGATGTTCTCGATCAAGCTGGCCTTGCGTAGCACCCGGAAGTTTTCCCGGACCCGGTCAAATACCACGATGGTGTCGTTAAGCGAGTAACCGATAATCGCCAATACCGCCGCCAACACCGTCAGGTCGAAGGTGATCTGAAACCACGAGAGCACGCCCATAGTCACGATCACGTCATGGACCAGCGAAGCGATCGCACCCACCGCGAACTTCCACTGAAAGCGGAAGGCCAGATAGATCATGATGCCGCCCAGCGCCATCAGCATGCCGAGGCCGCCCTGATCGCGCAGCTCTTCACCCACTTGCGGACCAACGAACTCAACGCGCTTGATCACTGCAGGGTTTACGGTGTCTGCTTGCCCCAGGGCAGCAGCCACTTTATTACCCAGCAACGGGTCATCACCCGGCATACGCACGAGCAGGTCGGTGGTAGCACCAAAGCTCTGTACGACCGCATCATGAAAACCCGCCGACGCCAGCTCATTACGAACCTTGGTCAGATCAGCCGGCTTTTCATAAGTCAGCTCGATAAGCGTGCCGCCCGTGAAGTCCAGGCCGTAGTTCATGCCCTTGTGGAACATGCTGAACAAGGCCAGCACGGTAAGCAGTACAGTGACGCCGAACGCAACGTTGCGAACGCCCATGAAGTTGATTGTACGTAACATGGCAGCCCCTTAAATCCACAACTTCTTGAAGTCCCGACCGCCATAGATCAGGTTGACCATTGCGCGGGTCACCATAATGGCCGTGAACATCGAGGTAAAGATCCCCAGAGACATGGTGACCGCAAAGCCTTTAACCGGCCCGGTCCCCATAGCGAAGAGAATCCCGCCGACCAACAGTGTTGTCAGGTTGGAGTCGACAATTGCCGTAAACGCACGACTGAAACCTTCATTGATTGCCCGCTGCACCGTCATGCCTGCAGCAAGCTCTTCGCGAATCCGCGAGAAGATCAGAACGTTGGCATCGACTGCCATACCCATCGTCAAAACGATACCGGCAATACCCGGCAAGGTCAGCGTAGCGCCCAGCAACGACATCAGCGCCAGCAGCAGCACCATGTTGACCGCCAGTGCAACGGTGGCGATCACGCCGAAGAAGCGATAAATGGCAATGATGAACAGCGACACAAACAGCATGCCCCACAGCGAAGCATCAATACCCTTGGTGATGTTGTCAGCACCCAGGCTTGGGCCAATGGTGCGCTCTTCAGCGAAGTACATCGGTGCAGCCAAGCCACCCGCACGCAACAGCAATGCAAGCTCAGAAGCCTCACCCTGACCATTCAGACCCGTGATACGGAACTGGCTGCCCAGTGGCGACTGAATGGTCGCCAGACTGATGATTTTTTTCTCTTCTTTGAACGCCTGAAACGGTACTTCCTTCTCGACGCCATCAACCACTTGCTTGGTGTAAGTCGTCACCGGCTTCTGCTCGATGAAGATTACCGCCATGCTGCGACCAACGTTGCTGCGAGTCGAACGGCTCATCAGTTCGCCGCCATGACCATCAAGCTTGATGTTCACCTGCGGACGACCATGCTCGTCAAAACCTGCCTGAGCGTCAGTGACCTGATCACCCGTAATAATCAGGCCACGCTCAATTTGAGCAGTAGGACGATTACCTTCACGGAACTCGAATGTTTCGGAAGTAGCCTTGGACGCTCCCGGCTCTGCCGCCAGTCGGAACTCAAGGTTGGCCGTCTTACCCAAAATACGCTTGGCTTCGGCAGTGTCTTGTACGCCCGGCAGCTCAACCACGATGCGGTTGGCACCCTGACGCTGAACCAAAGGCTCAGCAACACCCAACTCGTTAACCCGGTTACGGACGGTTGTCAGGTTTTGCTTGATGGAATATTCACGGATTTCCGCCAGCTTGGCCGGGGTCATCGCCAGACGCAGAACCGGCTGACCATTAAGGTCGGCTGCCGTCACGTCAAAATCATTGAAGTTTTTACGGATCAGGCTACGCGCTTGCTCGCGGACAGCTTCATCAGTGAAACCCAACTGGATGGCACCGTTAAGCTGGGGCAGGCTGCGATAACGCACTTTTTCTTTGCGCAGCAGACTTTTGACATCACCTTCATACACCTTCATACGGGCATCGACGGCTTTGTCCATGTCCACTTCCAGCAAGAAGTGCACACCACCGGACAAGTCCAGACCCAACTTCATCGGGTGAGCACCCAGACTGCGCAACCATTGCGGCGTGGTCTGAGCCAGGTTGAGCGCTACGACATAGTCGTCACCCAGCGCCTTGCGCACAACATCCTTGGCTGGCAGTTGATCGTCCTTGTTGACCAGACGCAGCAAACCACCTTTGCCATTGGCAGCGACAGAAGCACCTTTAACAGCGATGCCCGCATCAGTCAGCGCCTTGCTTGCACGATCCAGATCAGCCTGAGTGACCTGTAGAGCCGTGCTCGCACCCGACACCTGAATAGCAGGGTCGTCAGGGTAGAGATTGGGAGCGGAATAAATAAAACCGATCGCCAGCACAGCCAGGATCAGTACGTATTTCCACAGAGGGTATTTGTTCAGCATCAATCACGCCGCCCGCTTAGAACGCGGGGCGCCTTGCGCGCCCCGTCGATTGTTAAAAGTTGAAACTTTAGATCGCTTTCAGCGTGCCCTTAGGCAAAGTGGCTGCAACCGAGCCCTTCTGAATTTTCAGCTCAACAGTGTCAGACACTTCGATCACAACAAAAGCATCGGATACTTTGGTGATCTTGCCGGCGATACCGCCAGTCGTTACAACTTCGTCACCTTTTTGCAGATTGCCCAGCAGGGCTTTCTGTTCTTTGGCGCGCTTAGCCTGTGGACGCCAGATCATCAGGTAGAAAATGACCAGGAAGCCAACCAGGAAAATCCATTCAAAACCACCGCCCATAGGGCCAGCAGCGGCAGGTGCAGCAGCGTCCGCGAAAGCGGAAGAGATGAAAAAGCTCATTAAGCACTCCAGTTGCAAAGTTGTTTCTTAAAGGTCCGAAACTCAGTCCAAAGGCGGTACAGGTAACCCGCGCTTGGCATAGAAGGCATCGACAAAGGCGGCCAATGTACCCTGTTGAATAGCCTCGCGCAAACCAGCCATGAGCACCTGATAGTGCCGCAAATTGTGGATGGTATTGAGCATGCTCCCCAGCATTTCGCCGCACTTGTCCAGATGATGCAGATAAGCACGCGAGAAGTTCTGGCAGGTATAGCAATCGCAGGTCGGATCCAGCGGCGAATCATCATGGCGATGGAACGCGTTGCGGATCTTGATTACGCCGGTATCGATAAACAGATGCCCATTGCGGGCATTGCGGGTTGGCATCACGCAATCGAACATGTCCACACCGCGGCGCACACCCTCAACCAGATCTTCTGGCTTGCCAACCCCCATAAGGTAACGAGGTTTGTCAGCGGGCATCATGGCCGGCAGGTAGTCCAGCACCTTGATCATTTCGTGCTTGGGCTCGCCGACCGACAAACCGCCGATAGCCAGGCCGTCAAAGCCGATTTTATTCAAACCTTCGAGCGAACGTTCACGCAGGTTCTGGTGCATGCCGCCCTGAACGATGCCGAACAAGGCCGCCGTGTTGTCACCATGAGCATTTTTGGAACGCTGAGCCCAGCGCAACGACAGCTCCATCGACACGCGCGCAACGTCTTCGTCCGCTGGGTACGGCGTGCACTCGTCAAAAATCATTACCACATCAGAGCCCAGGTCACGCTGAACCTGCATCGACTCTTCCGGCCCCATAAACACCTTGGCACCGTCGACAGGTGACGCGAAGGTCACGCCCTCTTCTTTGATTTTGCGCATGGCACCCAGGCTGAACACCTGAAAACCACCGGAGTCGGTCAGGATAGGGCCTTGCCACTTCATGAAGTCATGCAAGTCGCCATGCTTCTTGATGACCTCAGTCCCCGGACGCAACCACAGGTGAAAGGTGTTACCCAAAATCATCTGCGCGCCGATGGCTTCGATATCACGCGGCAACATGCCCTTGACCGTGCCATACGTGCCCACCGGCATAAACGCCGGGGTCTCAACCACGCCACGGGGGAAGGTCAGGCGACCGCGACGAGCCTTGCCATCAGTGGCCAGCAGCTCGAAGGACATACGACAGTTGCTCATGCTTGATCCTCTGGGGCCGGGGCAGGAGCCGTCGGCGCAGGATTGCGGGTGATGAACATCGCATCACCGTAACTAAAGAAGCGGTATCCATGCTCAACCGCAGCCTTGTAGGCCGCCATAGTCTCGGGATAACCGGCGAATGCCGAAACCAGCATCAACAGCGTGGATTCAGGCAGATGGAAATTGGTGACCAAAGCATCGACCACATGAAACGGTCGGCCCGGAAAGATAAAGATATCGGTGTCGCCACTGAACGGTTTGAGCACACCATCGCGCGCGGCGCTCTCCAGCGAACGCACACTGGTCGTGCCCACAGCGATCACTCGACCACCCCGCGCACGGCATGCAGCCACGGCGTCAACCACATCCTGGCCAACTTCCAGCCATTCAGTGTGCATGTGGTGATCCTCAAGCCGCTCAACCCGCACAGGCTGGAACGTACCCGCCCCCACGTGTAAGGTCACAAATGCAGTCTCGATACCTTTAGCCGCGATGGCCTGCATCAGTGGCTCATCGAAATGCAGCCCTGCCGTCGGCGCAGCCACAGCACCCAGCCGCTGAGCGTAGACCGTCTGGTAACGCTCACGATCCGAGCCTTCATCCGGGCGATCAATGTACGGCGGCAAAGGCATGTGCCCGACGCGGTCTAGCAGTGGCAATACCTCTTCGGTAAAGCCCAGTTCGAACAACGCATCATGACGCGCCAACATCTGGGCTTCGCCACCGCCATCAATCAGGATCGTGGACCCCGGCTTTGGCGACTTACTGGAACGCACATGCGCCAGCACCCGATGGCTGTCGAGCACGCGTTCAACCAGGATTTCCAGCTTGCCGCCCGACGCCTTTTGGCCGAACAAACGAGCCGGGATCACCCGAGTATTGTTAAACACCATCAAATCGCCCGGGCGCAAATGCTCAAGCAAATCAGTGAATTGACGATGTGCCAGCGCCCCGCTCTCCCCATCAAGGGTCAGCAGGCGACTGTGACGGCGCTCCGCCAAAGGATGGCGTGCGATGAGTGAATCTGGGAGTTCGAAGGTAAAGTCAGCAACGCGCATGATAGGTTTCGTCTAGCAGGGCCGGGGAGTTTAACGGACTTAGTAAAAATAGACCAATAAGTTGTTGACCGACTTAAAACTCATCTCTATACTTCGCCGCCATTGAGCCCTGATGGCGGAATTGGTAGACGCGGCGGATTCAAAATCCGTTTTCGAAAGAAGTGGGAGTTCGAGTCTCCCTCGGGGCACCATACAAATCCTTGTAAGTCAAGGACTTAGAGAAGGGGTAGAAAGAAATTTCTACCCCTTTTTCTATCCAAAAAATCTATCCTTTTTCCCCCTTTTTACCCTCATTTACGCTTCGCTCAGGCGTCCCTTGGCTCGCCATTCTGGTGGTGCTTTGCACCCTCATAGATCCCACACCTCGACGGCCTGCCTACACCTGCCCTAACGACTCATCGCATGAGATTTGATAGGTCCGTTTTGTGACTGTGATGGCAGATAACAACCAAACTTTGAATCTGGACAGCTAGCCATCAAAAAAGTAGATTGGCGGCAGCCATCAAGCGTTTAATGTTTAACATTTGTCAAAAGGACTTGAAATGTACCTTAATTTAGATGAGGCAGAATTAAAAAAATACGTATACCGAACAGTTTCATATGATCGATTAGTAGAGCTGTTCAAAACCAAAAAAAACACATTAGTTAAGCCTAGTCTATGGGAAGACACATTCGAAAATTTTATTTTAAAGTCAAAGTTGATAGATGAAACCGGACAAGAAATAGAATACGACATACATAATCGAATGTATGGGCAATGCTGGACTTTAGAAAAGTCATCGGATGCCATGTGGAGAATTTACTCTTCAGATAAAAATAGTATCAGAATTCGTACAACCATTGAGCAACTAGTCGATAGCCTTTGCACAGCGACCAACGATAGAAGCGGCTGTGAACACTGTATTGGAAAAGTTGAATACCTCATTCAATCGAAGCTTATTAAAAAAGCAAAAGAAACTTTCACCCCACAAGGACAAATGACATTTGGAAAAATGTTTAGCTCTCTTTTGCTGAAACGTCGAGCATTCAGACACGAGAACGAAGTTCGTCTAATATTTTGCGACTGGGCGAAAAACGCAGGCAAAGACAACCTATTTAAGTATGACATTGAACCTCACAAACTTATTACTCAGATTATGATCGACCCCCGAATCCCATATGATGAGTTCAAAATCATCGAAAAGAAAATACGTCAAGAAACAGCGTATGAGGGAGAAATCAAAAGATCTCTTCTATATCGGCTACCAGAGACGCTAACTTTCAACGTCCAGTCCAAAACATAACAACTCGCTCTGGGCGGCATAAATGCCGTTTGGGTAGTTTGTGCCTTGACACAAAAATAGGTTTTTTAGGCTGTTATTTTTGTCGTTCATGCAATTTAACGTCAGAACTGATTTAAGCGCCGTAAAAGGCCTTTAGAACGTCAAACCTGACGTTCTGCCCTACCCTCCTGCCCTTCAAGCGCGAAGCGCACCAGAATGGTGTGTGCTTTTGCTCTTTGCCTCAAGACTTAAAATCCCTTATGAATAATGTGAAATTTCAATTTCACCTTTCTTAAGATTTTATTTATTTAAAATACTTATTTATATATATAGAAAGGCCGCGTTTTAGTCCTAGAAAGGCCGCGCTTTAGTCTTATCAAAGGCCGCGTTTTAGTCTTGTATATAACGCCATAAAAATAAAAGGCCGGTAAATTTGACATTTTCTAAATCCATGGGAGAATTTTTGTACAAACACTAAAAAGGTAAGCAATGGACACAATCGACAGATACGAATTTTCAAAAGAAAAAGAATACGGTCTAACGCATATTTATACCGCCACCAACGTAATACCTATCGTCAAAACCTTCATGAATCTTGCATTGTTTGCGAAAAAAAGGGGTGAAGAAAAAACCAAAACTAGGAAAATCCACCTCGGTGACTTAAAAGATTTTCACATAGAAATGTTCAGATTTTCGTACTTTGACTACAAAGTCTTCTTGGCAATACTAAAGCTAATAGATAACAACGAAGAAGTAAATATAGATAGCTTTGGTGATTACATACAGACGTTTTCAGTAGATGAAATTTATAAATTGATAGGACTAAAACCCGGCCTTTGTAGAAAGTCAGAGAAAAGAAAAGAAATAATATCCACGCTCAAAACAATATCAGAAATGACGTTCGTGAAAACAAAAAATGGCTCGATAACGAGAACGAAGCCATTTTACGAACTAACTATACATAACCAGCAAGAAGAAGAAAGCTTTGACTTTGAATTCAAAACCTTCAATTTCAAGATAAGCTTTGAGTTCGTCTACTCGGTCAGAAAAGAAAGTAAGGAGCTTAACTTTGTCGGTATGGTTGCTATGGCTAAACTCAATTTACTTGGCCCAGTAGCAGCAAATGCTTACATACAAATGCTTGCGAACAGCGGCTACACGCGCATGTATTTCAATGCAATGGTCGAACGCCTAGGCTTAGAATCATATACGAAAAAAACACACCAAAATGAACAGATATACAGAGCGTTCACAAAATTAGAAGAAAGCGGATTGATAAAAAAAGGCTGGGCGATACATAAAACAAGCAACATACCGAAGTATATAGAATACGAGCTAACAAAGGAAAACAAACCAACCACCGAAAAAAGTTCTAACGAAACAGAAAAATCAAAAGCATTCGCTATTATTTTCGGATAAGCCTCGAATTCAAATTAACCGCCTACAAGGCGGTCTTTTCATATAATTGGCATCTATCAAATACCGTCTGCATAACGAATATCAATTTCTTGGCTTTGGCTCTTTGACTGCTGGCTTTCTTTTTGAGACAAACTTCTTCAAGCTATTGTAAGAATCAAAAACACTAAGTTTAAAACTATCAGTTCGGTTGAGTATTTTCCCGCCAGAAACATCAACACCCTCACGAGCTAAGCGCTCACGCATGTTATACATATAATAAAATCGGTCGCTTGGTGATAGAGACTTAAGCATATTAAAGTTAGACTCTTTAAATTCTGCAAAAACACGCTTCATATCTTGTTGTTCCCGAACTGTATGAGCCAACAGTGCAATAGCTTTTTCTACAGAATATACACGCGCTCCTAGAACTTTTTCGTTTGATTTAATATTATCTAGCAAAGAGTTGTTCTGCTCTTCTAGCAGGCGCTTCTGATCTTTTAAGATATCCACGGCTGCTTTAGTATCGCTAAACACCGCCTTAATCTGGTCGACTTGCCGTGCAAGCTGATTGTTCTTCTTCACAAGCCTCAGCCTGAGCTTATCAATAGAGAGTATCTTGTATTTAATTGAACGCTGTTGATCTGCTAGATGATTTTTTTCTTGCTCTGCTTTTTTCAGCTCGTTCTCCGACATACTCAAAAGATTAAAGTCCCTCATGATTTTAGCTTTATGGGCGTCTTTTGCTATTGCCTTAAGCTTTTCTTTGTGCTCTTTTGTTTTTTCATGTATGGACGCCTCTATACTATATCCAAACTCCTTCAATCGTTTATTTACATACTCATAAACAAGACACTGGTAAGTTTCGCCTATTTTTTGCGATGCAGTGAATGAGTTATTCTGTATAACTGGTTCACCCTTACTTTTGAGATACCTATTAACCAAATCAAGTTGGGCTTGCACCAAATCATATTGACCAGACTTTGTGTTTTTCCCGGAGATAAATATGTGAGGATGCACAGCATTGTTTATTTGCTCTTGACTTAACACCTCATCCCCGTGAAATACACAGGTTTTGATTTCGTAGTCCGGTAGATATTTCTTGTGAAAATCATAAATAATACGGAGATAATCTACTGGCTTAACTTCGTTAACTTTGTTTCTTGCTGGAAATTTAAAAAAACACTCCTGAAGTACGGTTTTACTTTTGTGTAATGAGTTATTGCCCGCCGCAACAATCTCGTTGTGCAATTTTATATATGTGCCTATGGCCTTCTTTTTGTCATTTACACGCTTAACGTTCATCGAATCGACTTGATCGACAAGGGAAGTGGAAAGAGCGCTGCCCTGAGCTTCTAGAAGGCCGTGTATGAGCGCTTTAAGAGATTCTGGCTCATCAGCCTTGGATAGAAGTTTCTTGAGCTTATAAGCGTATTTTGAGCGGTCATCTTTGAGCTTTGATAGCCCCTCATGCGTACCTACGTCACTCTGCACAGATGATAATATTTCATTGACAAGGCTCTGCCTGTCCTCAAGTGTTAGACTGTCCAGCCTAATCATCTTGTTATTGCGAATAATAAAATTACGATGAGCCAGATCTTGGTTGAATTCAAGTTCCTTTTTCATCACAGTGCGTAGACTGTGTTCAAGTGAACTCTTCAATTGAGATATACCCGGTGTATTTTTTACTCTGCCTTGCTGGGCGGAGTAGTTCATTCTTTTCCACAGC
Organism: Pseudomonas sp. E315; assembly: GCF_055406205.1. NCBI lineage: Bacteria > Pseudomonadati > Pseudomonadota > Gammaproteobacteria > Pseudomonadales > Pseudomonadaceae > Pseudomonas > Pseudomonas sp. E315. The sequence continues at coordinate 383,659 of NZ_JBUZPJ010000003.1, forward strand.
ATTGTAGTGCTTTTTAGTCCATTCATTTAGCCCTCATAGGTTTTTTGATTTTGATTTGTTGCTTCTGCCCTTCTGGCAGGAACCCGTGAAATACTCTCAAGCGAAGCGTCTTTTGCGAAGCAAAAGTGTGAGGATTTCATCCACGGGTTGATAAAACTTCACAGTTTTACTTAATTACAACCTACCATACATTAAGGCGATTTCAAGCCAAAATAAAAAAGCCTGCATAGAAAATGTCTTGACATCGACTAGCCGAACCTTTTACAACCGATATCAAGAAGCAAACTTATACTTCAAGTATTTTACTGCGTTTAACTTTGAAGCTGGGGTCGGGCCTTCTGAATATCGATCAAAAGTCATTCGTAGTAATCCATCAGCTTTGTGACCAACTAAAGATATGATGACGAGATTCTTAATGTCAGCACGCTCTAACGTTGTGATTACAGTTTTCCGTATGCTATGAAAAACGCACTTCTTATCAAACCCCAACTCTGTCTTGAAGATTGAAAACTGATTACCAAGCCCTTTCGACTTCGTTTCGTACTTACCGCCCTTGCTTGTCTTCAGTAAGTACCCATCATCTGACGACTTAACAAGCCGCTTCACTGTTTTCATGAGAGCGGGATTAATAGGAACAAATCGGACAGATGCTTGCGTTTTACCTTCCGTGATGTGAAAGCAATCAACACCATCTTCTTTAACAACTGAGGATGTTTTTAATCTACAAACCTCTTCAATACGTGCCCCTGTGTAAGCCGCTATTTCAATCAAATCGGCTAACTGCCGCTTCCCCTTTTCAATTGCCTTACTATGAAGAACACTAACCTCATCAACAGTAAATGCACGCCGCTCGTCTTCCTTTAGTGTTCCACGCCTGACTTGATTCAACTCATGATTCTTGAACGGATTAACGGGGTAACGTTCTTTAAAAGACGGTTCTTTTTTTATCAAAAAGTTGTAAAAGGCATTAAACGAGAATAGGTATTGCTTCTTCGTTTTCGGCTCAAGATTTTTCGAGATTAAAAATGCACCAACTGCCTCATAATCTAGCAGCAACTCTTCACCTTTCAAAAAGGCATCAAGCGTTTTAATCCGCTTTATATGTCTATCGACTGTATTCAAATCAACTTTTCGCTGATTCAGCTCGTAATTATAAAATGCATCAAGGCGACTTTTGAAAAATGGCGTTTTTGGGGAGTAATCCGAACGTCCAGTTGCAATATCAACTGCCTCCTTAGCAAGATCGACACTCAACTTTTTATCACTTACATACTGAATCACCTCAAAATTCATTTGAGTTTCATTATTTGTGGGTTTCCCCTTGATTTTGTCTTGGTTTATTGCTCGCTGGTGCTTTTCGACTATCTGAAGAACATCGTCACGAAAATTGTCGATTTCACCTCTGCGGGCTTTTTCAATTTCGGTCTTCCATTGCTGCAACCATCGAAGCTTTAATATGTGAGCTTCTGACCGGTTTCTCGTCTTGAGGCTTTTAGTCAGTACCTTACGCCCGGAAAAAGCTTCCCGTGCGTCTTCTGGAACGTCCAGACGGACGTGGTAGGTGCCAGATTTCAGGACTAAAAAATCGCTCATAGCAGCAGCCTTAGCTAATAATTTCTACCCAAAATTCTATCCAAATTTTCTACCCAAAACCACTGCACCCCTTTAAAATAGCGGCATTGCAGGGTCTTACGATGTTTTTGAGGGAGTTCGAGTCTCCCTCGGGGCACCATATAGCAGTACCTGCAAGTCTCTACCAGGACTTGCAGCACAGAGAAACCGGCCCCCGAGCCGGTTTTTTTGTGCCTGACGATCTACCCCTGTCTCCCCCTATCCGTTGTATCCCTGTATCCCCACTTGTATCCTTAGAAAAATACCGAACTTTGGGATACAAGGATGAAGCGCGCAGACATCAAGCGCCGCCCTCTGGCCGATACCACGCTGGCAGGGCTGGAGGCAGAGTCAAAAGAATATCGAGAGCTTGATGGGAGCGGTCTCTACTTCCGGGCAAAGCCTGACGGCGGCAAATCCTGGCAACTGCGCTACAAACGTCCGGCGGGCAATTGGGCCTGGATGGGGCTCGGGGGTTATCCAGAGGTCAGTGGTGCCGTGGCACGAGAGAAAGCTGCTGAACTACGCAAAGTAGTGAGTAGCGGTGCCGACCCTCTGGAACAGAAACGTTCTGCCAAGGCTGCCATCGACATTGCCAAAGCCCGCACTTTTCGCGCAGCCGCTGACGCATGGCTCAAGGCCAAAGAAGAAAAAGGCCTGGCACCCTCCACCCTCAACAAGATCCGCACCTACCTCGACAAAGACATACTCCCGGCACTTGGCGACAAACCTCTCGACGACATCACCCGCACCGATTGCGCCGAGCTGCAGGCCAGCATTGAGGCTCGTGACGCCCACAACGTTGCCGAGAAATGCCGCACCTGGGTCAATCAGATCTTTGGCCGGGCCATCGGCTTGGGACTGACAGAGAACGATCCGGGGAGCCGCTTGCGGGATATTGCCGCGCAAGCTCCCAAGACTCAGCAACACCCTCACCTCCTCGAGCACGAGCTGGGTGAGTTTGTTCAGGCACTCAAAAACACCCCCAGCAGACTCACCGCTCGCACAGCGGCATGGCTTTGCCTGTGGACAGCCTCAAGACCGGGCATGGTCCGCTTTGCTGAGTGGAAAGAAATCGACCTTGAGAAAGCCCTGTGGACCACACCGGCAGAGAAAATGAAGATGCGCAGGGATTTTGTCAGCCCTCTACCCAAGCAAGCTATAGAGGCACTGAAGGAGCTACAGGCATTAACAGGTCTTAGTAGGTGGCTATTCCCCGGAGTCGGCGCGAAGAACCCGACCATCAGCGAAAACACTATTAACAAAGTGTTCTCCACTATTGGTTACAAAGGTCGTCTTGTAGGTCATGGCACTCGACACACCGCGAGCACACTCCTGAGGGAGCATGGCTGGCCAAAAGAGCATGTGGAGGCTCAACTGGCACATAAAGAACAAGGCATATCCGGGGTTTACAACAAAGCCCAGTATCTCGATAACCGAATCAAAATGATGCAGTGGTACGCCGACCACCTTGAAGAGCTGAGCGCTGGGAATGTGGTGCACGCAGACTTCGGGAAAGCGATATGAATATACAATCCCTACCTTCCATAAAATCCGGTGTTACGTGTGTAACTCGTGTAACGAAAACAACCAAGCACATGAAAATAAAGGATTTTTTATTCGTAACACTCTCTACACACACAAACTCAGCAACGTGTAACGCGCCCAATCTGTGTAACAGCAGCAACTCACAAACCTACCTGCAGGTGCTCACACCCCGACACTTCTATCGCTGGTTTCATGCTCAAAAATGGGGCTCGGGGCAATCTGAATGAATTTCGAGTTTGGCGTGGATACTGATGATCTAGAGATTGCAGGCTACAGCGTGAAGTACTTACTTTGGGGTATGGACGAAGCTGAAGCAGCTGTGCACAAGCTAGCGCTTTACCCCCAATTCTACGATCACTTCTATGAGGCATTTGATGTAATCAACATGGCCACCTCGTTCTGGCTCGACGAAGGAAGCTATACAGAATATGCCGAGTCCACGATCCAATCAGTATTTCATCTTCGCGACGTGATCGTGCAAGAAGCCAGCTTTATGCAGGCAGCCTCCCTTCCAAGGGCTGTTCGCAATGTCATAGGCGTTGATCACCCTGCGACTGACTCACAGCTCACTGCAACCGTGGCACTGGTCTACAGCGTGGAAGCAGTGGAGATCTTGGCCAACTGGCTTTTCAACCTCGAAATCATCGTCGAGGGGATCGACGCAGAGCTAATTGAACAATTGAAAATGATGCCTTCGCGGGAATACCTGGACCTAGTTGAGAGACAAAGAGATCTCAACAGCGGCCTGGAAATCTATGCCCGGGAACAATTCGCCATCAGAAAAGGGGATGCTGAAAACGCCCTTCAATTGGCTGGCCTTTATCAGCAAATTGAAAACATCGATGTTTCGGTTAAGGGATTCAATGTTTCAAGCGTACTGCACGACATCGTAAGCACTGCGTTCTCTTCCAAAGCCTCGTTACGGTCAAGTGCAGCTGGCAAAGGCAATAAATCTCCTGACTCTGTGAAACAGCAAGAATCTCAGGATTTAAAGGACAGGATCATAAAGTCAGCCAAGCGGCACCTTCAAGCCAATGCCCAGAGCACAAAAACAGAACTCGTGAAAGCCCTTCATGCGGATGGCATTGCATCTAAACCGACTATTCGAAAGTACGTCGACGAGAGTAATTTCTTTCCTAAATTAAAATGAATAGCCAGGAAAGCAAACCATGTTTGCTTTCCGTTGCGTTCGTACCCTGTGCTGACTCTCACTTGCTAGGCACAGCTATGACTGACTATCTCACTCCAAAATCAAAAGCTCTTTCTCTCCGCGATCCAGGGACAACCTTGATCCGAATCACCGAAGTAATGGCCATCGTAGGCCTTGCTCGCCCCACCATCTACAAGCTTATGCAGCAACCCGAAAGCGGCTTCCCTACTCCAGTAAAACTAAGTAATAGCAATGCCCGCGGCGCACCTGTTGCTTGGGTACTAGGGGAAGTTCAGAGCTGGACTCGCGCCCGTATCGCTGCTCGTGACGGTGAGGCCGCATAGATATGGGCCATCCTCTAAAAGTAACCATCTGGCCATTCCGAGTGCTGCGAAAAATCGGCTTTTCGGCATCCCGTATCACTCGTTTTGAACGGTTGCGTCGACGCCATGAAGCACTGGGCCGTGCATTGATAGTAGTGAGCTGGACCGACGGTGTTTGGTGCGTGCTGATCCTGCACACAGAACGCTTGGGCGCAGTCGCCCTTGATGAGCCAGAGAAGCTTTACGCCTATCACGAAGCTCGCCAAATGGTCAGTGAAAGCATCGCTCCAATTCTGCATCTGCGTCACGAAATCCATGCCTGAAACGAAAACGCCCCCGGGAGCGATCCGGAGGCGTTGAGGTATATCTACATGCCAGCTCAATTTATGCCGCTTCGAAAAAATGCGCAAGATCCACACACTGTTGCACTTTCCAAAATGGGGCGGTACTCTCTCGCCGTCGCTGCAAATTCAGCGAACGGGTTTGGTCGCCCGACAAGCAAAAGGCGCATAGGCGCCCCCATTACGATTGCAGGCGCTTTTTTTGCGTCCGCATTTCCGTTTTATGGCGGCTGTGCGTGGGAGGCCCTCGGGCCTGCCGGGTTCCTTTTGCCCCGGTCGACCAACCCGCGTACAGCTGCCACCTTAATTCGTTTGGTCGCGAACGGTGGTAGCTCCCCAGCAAAAGGAGCTTCACCAATGCACGCCTTCAATCCGTTCAAAAATCGCGCCGCTGCTCATCGAGCAATGGCTCTCGCCGCTTTACACGCAAACTCCAGCCTCGCTACACGTCTTGCCCGCTACAACGCTCACATGTCCAAAGCTCGCACCCTCGAATCCGCAGGGGGTGTTCAATGAAAAGCCTTCTGAGTTTCGCGCTGCCTGAAGATCTCCTTTGTGTCAGCAAAGAGGCCGAAGCCGGTATCCCGATTGACGCCATCACCTGCGCCATTGATCGCGCCTCGTCTGTACTGACCCTCCTGGAGGATCACTTTGAAGGTGACACCCCTCGCCTCTCCAACCACATCATTGCGTCCGTACTCTGGGATGTCCGCGGCACGCTGGGCTTGATCAGAACGCTGGCCATGCACGCTGATGCGGTATCAATCCAAAGTGATACATCCGGGGGTGACAAATGAATACCCCCCAAAAAGGTAAATCACGCCGCCCTACTTTTGCCCAAGTCAAAGCTGCAGCTCTGCGCAACATTGATACCGTACTGAATCAGTGGCTGCCCAACGGCAAGCGCGTAGACGGCGGCAAGGAGTACACAGCACCTAATCCAACCCGCACCGACAAGCACGCAGGCTCACTCAAAATCAACCTAAGCAAAGGCACGTGGGCTGATTTTGCAACCGGCGATAAGGGCGGCGATCTGATTGATTTGGTGCGCTACCTGGATGGCGGCACGGACGTAGAGGCCTGCAACAAACTTGCGGATCTGCTTCGGCTGAACGCTGAGGATTCGCCACCAAAACCAGCCCCGACTAAAAGCTCAGCACCTGAATGGATAGCGATTCTGCCGATACCGGTCGAGGCCATGAATAAGTGCCCAGCCAAACATCGGCAACATGGCGCCCCGTCCAAAGTGTGGATCTATCGCGATACTCAAGGCCAGCCACTCATGGCGCTATATCGCTTTGACCTCGGCCATGACGAAGACGGCAAAACCAAAAAAGTCTTCGCACCCCTGACGTGGTGCCAGAACTCGGATAACCAATCGACCCAGTGGCGGTGGCAAGGCTTGCCCGAGCCACGCCCATTGCTGCGATTGCACGAACTGAGCTTGCAAGCAGAAGCCACAGTAGTCCTGTGCGAAGGTGAAAAGGCTGCAGATGCTGCCGCCGAACTCTTTCCAGACTGTGTGGCTACCTGCTGGCCAAATGGCTCGAATGCCTGGCACAAAGTTGACCTGTCCCCGCTCAAAAATCGCACGGTCGTGTTGTGGCCCGATAACGACCCGAGCGGCACAACCTGCATGGAGGCCGTTGCTAAAAAACTGGAAGAAATCGGAGCCGATTCAGTTCGCGTAATTGCGCTGGAAAACTTCAAACGCAAACCGTCCCTCAAAAATGACCTGCCCGGTTTCGCCAAGGGCGGCGTGTGGGAGCAAGGCGACGATGCGGCGGATGCACTCGCCAAAGGCTGGACGTCGAGCCACATTGCCGAGCTGGAGCGCACTGGCGAACTCTTTAGGGCTGCGCCTGCCCTGGCTGCAGAGCCCAAGGCAAAAACACCGGCTAAGCGCGCAGCTAAGCCCAAGACAGACACTCTACCCAGCGGCTTTCGCCTGACTCACGAAGGGGTGTTTTACTCAGGCGAAGATGGCGAGTCGCGCCCTGTGTGCTCACCACTGGAAATCCTCGCTCGCACCCGTGACGCCAAAGGTCATAACTGGGGTTTGCTGGTCGAGTTTGACGATCCTGACGGCGCAAAAAAACGCTGGAACATTCCGGCGCGCACCATGACCGGCGACTTCGGAAAAGACGTTCTAGGTCCGCTGGTAGATATGGGGTTGCGACTTGCTGGCACGCGCTCCAGCCGAAATGCGCGTAACGATCTGCAGAGCTACTTCCAAGGTTTCGACAGCGCCCAACGCGCACGTCTGGTCACTCGACTGGGCTGGCATGACAGCGCCTTTCTACTGCCCGAGCAGCAAGTCGGCTCCCACACCGAGCACCTGCACTTCTACGAAGCAGGCGCCCAACTGCCGCCTATCAGCGAGGCTGGCACCCTGGAGCAGTGGCAAGAGCAAATCGGCGCCTTGTGCGTTGGTAATCATCGCTTGGCATTTGTGGCCAGCGTGGCGTTTGCTGGACCACTGCTGCACATGCTTGGTCATGAATCAGGTGGCTTTCACCTGTACGGCGATAGCTCGGGCGGTAAAACCACCCACCTGCAAGTCGCTGCCTCTATCTACGGCGGGCCGCGCTTGGTGCGGTCATGGCGCTCGACCGATAACGCACTGGAGTCCATCGCTGCCGCGCACTCGGACGGCCTCCTGGTACTCGACGAAATCGGCATGTGCGACCCGCGCATCATTGGCGAAACCGTTTACATGCTCGGCAACGGCACCGGGAAAGCCCGCGCTAACGATCGCGGCCAAGCTGGCCGACAGGTACAAGAGTGGCGCCTGCTATTTCTATCCACAGGCGAAAAAACCTTGGCGCAACACATGGCCGAGGCCAACAAAGAGCTCAAAGCAGGCATGGAAGTACGCATGCTCGCTGTGCCAGCGGACGCCGGTAAAGGTCTCGGCATGTTCGATGTGCTGAACGGCTTTGATGACGCAGCGGCCCTCTCCGATGCACTTAAGACGCGGGTGGCCAAGTACTACGGCACACCGCTTACCGCCTTCCTGTCGGCCCTTTGTGAGCCCGGCAAGCGGCATGGCTGGTCGGCGATCCTGCGCCACACCTTGGAGAGCTTTATTGCCAAGGCACTACCCGCTTCGGCCAGCGGTCAGGCGCATCGCGCTGCCGCCCGCTTCGGTCTGGCTGCCGCAGCGGGCGAACTGGCCACCGCGATGGGGATTACCGGCTGGCCGGATGGAACCGCCACCACCGCAGCCCGGGTGTGTCTCAGTGCCTGGATGAATGAGCGCGGCGGCGCCGGTAACTTCGAAGGGGACGCGATTCTGGCGCGGCTGCGCCAAGTCATCGAGCGCTTCGGTGAAAGCCGCTTCACCCGCTGGGAGTCGGCGGCCGCGAAGATCGATGAGCATGGCCCGCGGACGATTGATCGGTTGGGCTTTCGCAAATTGCTGGAGCACGGCCTAGGCGATTCGTTGCACACCACGACCACTTACTACGTCTTACCCGAGGCATGGCGTTCCGAGATTTTCCGAGGAATGAACCTGAGTGCAGTTAACAAGGAGCTCTTACAACTAGGTGTTTTAGAGCCAGGTAAAGACGGCAAAGCTTCGACCGCTGTACGCCTGCCTGGACTTGGTTTGCAGCGTTGCTACGTGGTTGTGGCAATACCTGAACAAGGTGAGCGCGAAGCGCAGGCCGCCTAGGTCGCTATCTGATTCACGAGGTAGCGCCGGCTTATTCCGGCCTCGCCAGCCAGGCACACACAACCAAAAATCTGACTTTAGGAATGACCATGAACGAATTGAAACAGCAACAAGCGGCTTTAATCTCCGAACGCGAAACGCTGGAAAACAGTCTCCCCCACTTGGAGGCAGCTTGGCGCAATGCGCCCAGCAACTACAGCCCTAACGGCAATATGATAGGAAGCCCAGAGGGCAGCGCCGCCGAGGACAGACTATCGAGTGCCCAAAGCCGTGTACGCGCCATCTCCAGCGAGCTGGAACGAATTGAACAAAAGCTCACTCACCTAGACCGCCTAGAGCGGGTCGGCCAGATCAAAACAGAATCCATCCAATCGATGTCCGAATCAGCCGCCGAGGTCGAAGCATTGGAACGGACACAAGCGCACTTGAATGAGCGCCTTCGGGCGATTCAATCGGAGGCAGAACAAGCTCTGGAAAAAGCACAGCAAGCCGAGCGAGACGCAGCCAGCCTCTACGCCCGGAGCCTTGCCAGCGGCGACAGCGAAGGTGAAAAAACTGCGAATAGCGAAATCCAGAAAGCCGCCAAGCAACTTGCGATAACGGATGAGCAAGTGAGAAGGCAAGAACTCATCCTCGTCGCTTTACAGGCCGAACTCGACACCATTGAAACTCAAATCTCAAATGCTCAGCAACGTGGGGATGAGGCCAAAAAAGCGGCCCTGAATGCGATAGGATTTGCGTTAGATGAAGAGTGGAATGCAGCTACCAAGCAATTGGTCGCTGTAGGAGCACGAATACTTGCCGTCAGCTATCAGAAGGGCGGGATGGGAGATGCCCTGTCCGGACTCGAAGTGCCTCGCTTCGGCCCCTTCCATACGAGACTTGATCGTTCCGACATGGCAGCCGCCGCCCGCGATATTTCCCTGGCGGATTTACTCGCAGCATAATCCCGAAACAGCCCGCGCACGCGGGCTGTTTATCACATATGTAGCATGATCTCGAATTGATAACTCATCAGTAGAAACTATCGCATGACGCGGAGTCCCCCTCACCTCATTACTCAGCGTAAACCTGTCCACAGCGCTCATAATCCAATGCCACAATTGCCTTTAGCGCCTTCATGTGGTCAGCATTGCTAGTTTGAAGTTCGATTCGAAAACCGTGGTAACGCCCTTGTTCATGGCAGTGAAACTGATACCACACGTCATTCAGGTTTCCAAACACCCGGTTGCCAACCATGACGCCATTGCTCAGTACCTCTTGCGCCTGCGTTACAGACAGATCCATGACGCTAGCGACACCACCCTTGGCATTGCCAGGTGCTTTTTTATGCTTAGGATTGTGCTCGAACACCCACGCTTGCGCCTTAATCATCTCCGCTTCGCAAGCGTTGGCGATGCATTTCTGTCCGTATAAAGAACTGCTGACGATAAAATGCTGACACTCAGATGCTTGAGATTTAATGGCTGAAATAACCAGCGCCCCACAGGCTGCCTGTACGGCGGAGTCGAAGCAGGTTCTCTTTAAGCACTGACCGTCCTCCCCAGTGACAGTATGCTCAGGTTCGTCATGGTAGAGCTTATCAACAGGCAAAGTTAATACTGTCGACAGAATAAATTGGGTTGCATCGGCGTGTTGTTTGCTTGTGAGGTGGCGCGATACCAAATTGTGAACCGTAACGTTGGGCATGATTACCCTTTGAGAAAAATCTCTGGTGCGGTAGGCCTTCCCGGCCTGGGCTTGGCTACTTGATGCGGCTACAGCAGTGGCAAGTGTTCGGAGCAAACTGAGCGCCTCAACTTCTGTTTCAGCCTGCCCTTCGATCGAACCATCATTGATATACACCTTCATCAAAACAGCCTCAGCAAATCCTTAGGAGCCTGATCAAGAAATCCTTCATCCATATCGGACAGCGCGCCATCGTATTCGACATGGATTTCAGTCACCTCGCGGCCATCGGCGGTTGCCCGCACCGAGTTGATTGTCACGAGGCCCTCTGGGACCGCGTTTTCTCTTACAAATACGCGCATACCGCTAATGATGTGGTCACTGTGCGTCTCTATTATTACCTGAACACCACAGGCGGCCGCTTGGGCTAGAAATCCGGCCAACACCGATTGGGCAGCAGGATGAAGGTGTACTTCAGGATTCTCAACCAGCAGGTAACCTGACTCATTGGTACATAACGCCGCCACGATAATAGGCATGACGTAACTGATACCAAAACCGGTATTCACCGGCCTTACTCCCTGTGCCGTGCCCTGTGATGCAAAAGTGTTGGAGACTTTATCCAATCCAGCGTGTGAAGCGAGAACGATGTTGAAATCGGGACTAATCATCTTCATGGCTTCTTTGAAAGCAATCTCAAGATTGACGTCGCGATGCTCGTCCAGCTTCAATCCGGCACACACTTTCCTGGCCAAGCGCTGGTTAGGAGCAGCACGGTTGCCACGACGCATTAACTCTGCCACGGCGAATTGCCCGTAGATGCCCACATCGAAGCGGTTTCCATCGTAATTGACGTCGTAGCTAATCTGCGGCGCGAGCCGCAATGCGCTCAAGTAGTTGAAATCGGCGTTAAACAGCGAATGATCCAACGACACGGGCGCATCGAGTGCAATATGGTAAGCCTCCATGTCGACACCCTTAAGATCAGCTGAAAATGCTGAGCCGTCTACGTCGATAACCAGCGCTTCCCCCTGTGGGCTATGGTTGATCAGATCCTTGGCATGCCCTACCGAAAAGAACTCCCCCATCATTGCCAAGGATTCACCCATCGTTTGATCGGTCTTGAAACTTTGTCTTAGTAAAAGTAGGCACTGCAACGCAGTCGATTTACCCGCCGAATTGGCCCCGGCAAATACCGTCATAGGAGAGAAGTGGAAGCGGGTGTCAGCGAAGCATTTGACATTCTTAATGCACAGTGTTTTCAGCATCCTAACCTCAGAGCAAATCGTCGTAGAGCCTGCGGGTGGAGGGTTGTTTCAAATATCCAATTGAATATGGCATGTAACGGATATCGTTAACTGGTCTGTCATTGAGCACTTCTACACAGGCATATAACAACATATCGACATTGATATGCCCATCCGACGACCCTACGCGCCTGGGTTGTAGTTTACTGACCCCGAAATAAACCCACAGTGGGGAGTCTCCCTCTTCGGCGATGCGATTAAGGCAGCGCTTAACCGCAAAACCCAGACTGCGGCGTGAATTAGGGTTGTCGCTAAGGAAGAACATAGTCTCGTCGAGTAAGGCCTCAACATCGCCCCTGATAGGCTCCAACAGCCCCCGCTTAAGCATCACCATTGCAATAATTAGGAGAAAAACGCGATCCACTTCAAAGGGACGTTTGAATGAGGCTTGGGTATAAGGGTTATCGCGGGTCTGGAAGGTAACCAGTGAAGCGCAACTTTCTATGAGGTCACGCAGGAAAACTCCGAGCTCAGGAAAGGCATAGTTTCTAGCGACCTGAGGAATGAAATCGCGCTTTTCTAGATTCAGCAGCTTGAAAAACTCGTACTTCAATAACGGCGTAGTATCATAACTAATAATACGCATATCAACAACCGTTCGGTTTATAAATGCACTTGAATACTTAAATGGCAGATCCCTATAATAACAGCCTTCTAAATCAGGAATAGTCCTAGCACCAGTTAAGCGAAATTGGTTGTCTAAAAAATCAATCAAACATTCAAGTAAATGCGCACCTTCCAAGACGAAAATATCACCATAGTGATTCTCTTCGCACCAAACTTCGGGTATCGGTATGCCCAACAGGACACTCTCTACCAACTTAACTTGTAACGATTTTGGCCACGCACGGTGATACCTAAAATGGGGATCGATAATAATTTCGCTCTCCCTCACGCCGTCGATCACTGAACGGAGCGAGTAAGTCCGAGGGGTATACCTGAAGCCCCCTTCCAGGTTTCTGGCGTCACTCATCTGATGGCCCAACAAAAAATTAGTGATGGAGCATAACACGCTGAAATGAGCGCTTCCACGTGTCCCGAAAGGCTGATCTCCATTAAGTATTATCTAGTGTGCTGTTTTGAAAATAACTTACCCGCCAGCCCGTGAGGCCATTGCCTCACGGGCTCGCTGTATCTTGTTTAAGATATCTTCTCCCTTCGCATTCCAG